>NZ_PHGS01000030.1:0-64102 GCF_003031125.1 Agrobacterium sp. LAD9
TATCTGCCCTCCAGCGGCCAGGTCATGGTCGACGGTCAGGACATCGCCCATGTCAACCCGGCCTGGCTGCGCTCCAATATCGGCGTCGTGCTTCAGGAAAACATGCTGTTCAACCGCACGATCCACGAAAACATCAGTATCGCCAATCCTGCCATGTCTCGCGCGGCCGTCATCAATCTCGCCCGACTGTCAGGCGCAGATGAATTCGTTGCCAAGCTTCCGAAGGGATACGACACCGTCATTGAAGAGCGCGGTGCAAACCTCTCCGGCGGCCAGCGGCAACGGCTGGCAATTGCCCGGGCGTTGTCCGTCAATCCGCCCATTCTCATTCTTGACGAAGCAACCAGCGCTCTCGACTATGAGAGTGAGAGACTGATCCTCGCAAACATGCGTCACATTGTTCAGGGCCGCACAGTGTTGATCATCGCCCACCGCCTTGCGACCATCCGGAGCTGTAATCGCATCATCGGCATGGCTGATGGCAGGATCGTCGAAGAAGGCAGCCACGAAGATCTGCTGGCCCGCGATGGCGGCCTCTACAAGCATCTATGGGATTTGCAGATGGGGTCGAGCAAATGAGAGGAAAGACGCGACCTGTACCAACCGGGGCAACAAACACAAAGGTCAGCGCCGATTATAGCGACTTTCTCCCTGCCGCCCTTGAAATTATCGAAAAGCCCGCATCCCCGATCCGTTATGCGCTTATCTGGTTCGTTTGTATCGTCGCGGCCTCCACATTGATCTGGAGCTTTATTGGCAGGATCGATGTGGTTGCGACCGCACAGGGAAAAGTTCAGCCCTCGGGTCGGGTCAAGGTCGTTCAGTCGACGATCTCTGGTCGCGTGGTTTCGGCACCTTTTGCCAACGGCACGGAGGTCAAGGCAGGCGATCTTCTTGTGAAACTCGATGACATCGAACTCAAGGCGGAAGACGCTCGCCTGCGGACGACGATCGAGGCCTTGCAGGCTGAGCACGTTCGACGGATGACGGAACTTGAGACCGTCGAAAACCACGACTGGAACGCAGGTCCCGATATTGCCGTCGATATAGCCCCTGATTTTGCGGCGAATACGCAAGTAACCATTCGCTTGCGCGAAACGGCGATCCTGAGGGCGAACCTCCTACAACTCAAGGAGACGATGAGAAACCTCGCCGCCCAGACGCAATTGCAGTCGGCATCGATTGACCGACTGGAATCCATGTCACGCGCGCAGGCCAACCTGATCACCACGCTGACGGAGCGTGTCTCGATGCGATCTGGCCTTCTCGAGCGCGCCGCCGGCAGGAAATCAGATGTCCTCGATGCCACACAGGCTTTGCGGGAAGAAGAGGCAACCTTGTCGACCTACGCAGGACAGTTGCTCGAAGCTCAGGCAAGTCTCGCCGTTGCAAAGACCGAAAAGAACAAGGTTTTGTCGACATTCGTTGCCGACAATATCCAGAAGTCAGGTGATCTCGCCCGGCAGATGGACGAAGCACAACAGGAGCTGGTGAAGGCCGAAAAACGGCTCGCTGCCACCGCGATTTATGCTCCATCCGACGGCGTCATCCAGGCTTCCTCGATCACCACGACCGGACAGGTCGTGTCGGCGGAGACCGAAATCATGCGCATCATTCCTGCCAATCTGCCTCTTGAAATCGAGGTGTTTTTCGCAAACCAGGATGTCGGCTTCGTCAAGTCAGGCCAGCCGGCGGTCATCAAGGTCGAAACATTCCCGTTCACCCGTTATGGCGTTCTCACGGGGACGGTGAAGACCGTGGCACGGGACGCCATCCCCAATCCCGACGCACAGGCGATGGAGGAACAGGCCGCCCCGCAGTTCAGGAGCGTTGTGCCGGGCGGGAATGTGCAGCGGTTGCAAAACCTTGTTTACCCGGCAACGATTGCTCTCGATACGACAGAGATAAACGTCGATGGGGTCATGCGCCCGCTTTCACCTGGCATGGCGGTGTCAGTCGAAATAAAAACCGGAACCCGGCGGATCATTGACTATTTCTGGTCGCCAGTCGCGCGGGTGGCGTCTGAGGCAGTGCAAGAGCGATAGCCTCGACTGCTGTGACGCTAAAGCTAAGAGCGTTTCACTATCAAGTTTAGTGCTCTTGAGCGGATCTGAACCAACGACACTGTTATTCAAGAGTTCCCTCAGAGTGAGATCCCTAAGCTCTCCAAGAACTTGGCTTGATGGTCTGACTGATTTGGGGCTGAGAGCATACTGTCCGCTTATCAGATCCAAATTGCGATAGCGGCCATTGTCGGCAAATCTGGAGAGTGCAGCTTCCGACCTCAATACGGACGGCAACCAAGTTTTTTCCGGCGTTTCAAGGATTTTTCAGTCTAGACGGATGTCCTTATAACGCTTCTCACCCTTGTAGCGGCCTTCCGAGATGGTCTCGCCGATAATTTCCGCATTCGTCTTGGGCATATGCATGACTGTGGTGACGACGCCCGTTTCAATGTTCACAGCGACACCCACTCGGCCCTCCGCTTTGAGTTCATTGCCGACCGCCACATAGGTGCCCCGCTCGCGGTTCCAGAATGGTTTGTGATTGTCGAGCGATTTTCGGATATCGTCGGTGCTGATATGACGCGATCCCATCCGCTCCAGGGCATGCTCGCTGACCCGTAACGTGTCCAGCGTGTCCGCATCTGCTGTCCGGGCAAACTCGTAGATTTCATCCCATTTGTCTGTCGGGATGTTCGGAAGCTTCTCGATTACTCGGAAAACCTGGAGGCCATTGTTGCCGACGCCGGCGCTGACCACCCCGATCAGTGCTGACACACGGTCGAAGGTGCTCAACGTTTCCCCGGTGAAAAGGTCCCGGCCGGTTACCAGTTCGTAGACGTCCCGTCCCCAATCCACACCAGGAATAAAACGTGTCGCGATGTCGAGGGTTCCGAGCGCCATCTCAAGCCAGGCTTGCGCCTGTGGGAGGTCGCCGGCTATAAAACTTTCTTGCGAACGACCAAGAAGACCGTCTGCTACGTCGAGGATGGCTCCCCGGCGCCCGGCATAAGGGGCACCAGCGTCGAGTGTATTACGCAAGGCGGTCGCTGTCGTACGATAATAGTCTTGATCCAGCCGGAAGTTGCGCGCGACGTTGAGTAATGCATTTTCCGGGAGATTCTGGATGTTACTGAGGGGCTCGCGTGCAATCGTGCCATCAGGTTTGACAACAGAAATCTCAGCGCGCGCAAGCCGACCGGTCGCTGCAAATCGCAAGGAAGCGGAGTCGCGAAGCAGTTCACGGGTGATCGGAATGCTTGCGCCTCCCGCCGCTTGTCCGGCCCGTACTGCTTCGGACACCAGAGCGCGAGACAGTTCCAACGCTCTCGTGTCGCCACTGAGTTCCTGCTCCGCTTTCCAGCCTTCCCGCATCGCCTCACGCTCAATGTCGCTGGAACCGGCACCGAATGCAGTCTCCACAGCGGTGATTCCGATGATCTCGGGCAGCAAGGGTGGCAATTCGCTCCGGGGTAGCTGTGGCAAGCTCATGTCTGCACCACCGACAGCACGCACGAGATCGGCAACCGCGGCCAGATCCGTAGCACTTGTTGCAAAATCTCTGAGATGCTGATCGACCCGTGCTAGAAGGGGCCCAGCTTTGGCGCGAAACTCCAGTTCCACGATGCCGTCGTTTTGTTGATCCTTTAGCGTTTCTGCAACGGTCCGATTGAGAGCACCTGAATTCGACGCCAACCACACCGGCAGCGCGGTGCGAGCGTCGGTTACACGTTTGCTTGCGTCTCGGATACGGCGATCAATGTTTGCGCTTGCTGCATCAACCTCGGTCGAGAGGCGTCTGCTGTCTTGTGCGAAACCGGCATCGTTGGCGCCCCCATGGATGTCCCTGCGGGGATCGCCGCTATCGTTGAATCCGCCTCCGTAACGTGCGCCTCCTCCTCCACAGGCGTAGACAGAGCCTTGACGTGCAAGAACGCAGTAACTCACGCCAGGAGACGCCGCGAACATCGCGGCGTCTCTTCACCAGTCGGTTCGCTTTGTCTTCGAACCCGTTTGGCGAAGGGCCATGGACGAGATCTTCTGCGTCATCTCTTCGAACTCTCGAGGAATTTCAGGAACCTTTGAAGCCGCTAGAATTTTGGCAGTGTTTACCGCTGCGCGAGCGCTGGCCACTCCGCAAGTGCGCCCCGCTCCAGTTGGGCCTTCTGCTGTAATTTCGGCTGCGGCGGTCGTGGCCAAGAGATCGCTGTTGTCGAGTAGCGCGTGTAATGGAACGAACGCCGCCTGGGCGCGAAATGCCTCGAACTGCGCGCGCGAAAAGCGGACTATGTCGCGCTGGTCCTCTTCGGCCTTTATTCCTTCGGTGTCGAGGCAACTTGTGAGCACCGATACACGACCGCGCGCGATCGCCGCATTGATATTTCCGATACCGGCGGCGGCTTCGGCGATCGCGACCTGCCCGCGGATTTCTGCAGGATCGAGCCCGGCTTCAAGGTCAGTCCGGATGCTTTCGATCTTGGCGCTGGTCAGCACGGCCTCGGCGGCACCAGCCCTTGCTGCATTCGCCTCGAACAGCGTCTTCCATCGCGAGGCAAGCGCTTCGATAGCTTTGCCAACGTTTTTGCCGTTGTCTGTGAACAGCGCGATTGAGTCTTTCTCCGCGGTCTGGAAAGCTGCCCATTGCTCCGGTTCGGTTATCAGCTTTGAAGGCAGAAGCTGTGCGGCATCGCGAAGCCTGTCGCGCTGCTCGTCCCATTTTCTCCGGCATGTTTCATCGACCACGGCACCGCCTATAATGAGTACAGCACCGGCCGCAATGGCATAGGGGTCGCCAGTCTTTATGAGAGCGACGCCAACGGTGGATGTCATGCCAGCGGTGGTATTCGCGTGCCCGCTTTGCGGATTGCCGTCGTTGTCGAATGTCACCTCGATGTAGACACCGTAACGGCCCCCAAGGCTCTTGGCGCTGGACTCTCCCAATTCGCGGACGGACGCGATTAACGTTTCGCGGCCGACCGCAGCAAGGCCATCGCGGCGAAAGCTCTCAAGACTGGTCGGTGCAAGGAGCGATGCGTTTTGCTGCTCGACTGACTGAAGCCAGGCCGCAAGTTGGTACAGTTTTGTAAGAAGGCGTTCGGAAAGCTGTTCGCGTTCAACTGCCAGAGCCACATCGGCACGCTTTGACGTATCAAGCGCCAGAATCTGCTGCGCTATCGTATCAAGATCGGCTTCCATTTCGGCCAGACGCGTATGAAGCCGCTCATAGCCGACAATCCGATAGTTGAAAGTCCGTCCAATGTAATCCGTCCTGGAAAGCTCGCGTGACTGACGTTCGACGTCATTTTTCACCCAGTTCAGAGCCTTGTCGCCGAAATCCGGCGAGCACCCCTCGGCTCGCGCGAAACTCGCCCAGGCGATTATCATGGCAAACGACAGCGTGGACCAGAATTTGTTCATCGTGTTGGATCCGGAAGACCAAAGGCTTGGCGAGTAATTTTTCCAGTGCCGTCTGTACCGTCTACGATGACGACATCGCGACCGTCCACACGTTGGAGGATTGCGGTACGCTCCTCGTTCGACAGAGCAGAGGCGAGGTCGGACGAGGGTACATATTGCCGGTATTCCAGGACGAGCGCCTGGTAGAGTTCGATGAGCAGGTCAGCGTCGGTGAATAAGGTGTTACGCAGGGCGTTCACCGCGACACCGCTTGCTTCAGCGCTGGCTCGCAACGCGACGAGTTCAGCTCTGATTGCAAGCAGGCTCGGCCTGTCGCCCGTGTTGGGATTGGCTAGCACTCGGTCAATCTGCACAATCAGTACGTCGATTTGCTGAGGCGTGTAGGTGGCCTGTGCCATGACCGCGTTCTGGATCTGTCTGACCTGAAGATCGAGATTTGCGACCACGCGTGCTTGCTGTCTGAGCAGTTCCAGAACAACTGCCGGATAGTTTGATAGGTAGGCTTCGTTCGACAGCGCGGAGATAGTGGTGGCAATAGTCTTGTTTGTCGCACGTTCGGCGTCGTTCGCAGGCTGGTCCTTGCGTTGTTGAAGCAAACGCAGGATCCGTGCGTAATGATCCATGCGATTGCGCGTCGAGGGCTCAACTGAAAGAGGCGTCACGTCCTCACCGGCAAAGCGCGTGATCTCGATCCATAGAGAAAAAACACGAGCTCTCACCTGCTCCATTTCGACGGTGATCGGGCCAATGCTGCGATCCAGAACAATTTCTTCACCCGGGCCGACCACGCCACTCGCGCCTTGTGCCTGTACATAGCGCAACGTTGCTGTCGGCAACTGCTCAAAGCCCATGTCCGTGGCCATGCTGAGCCCTGTAGGTTCATTTGGATTGCGGATCTTAACCCCCGGTGAGCATGCTGGCGCATCGAAGGAGAACGTGCAGCCGTTGATGCTTGTCTTTCCGGTAATCAGAAAGGTGATCTCGCCGAAATCGAGATGAGATGGTCCCCCGAGGCTCCCCAGATCAATATCAGTGGAGGGATGAATCGACCCCAAATTGCGCTGGACGAGCCCGAACTCGGTCTCCAGTGCTTTGTCGGACCTTACGGATTCGATCAGATCGCTCAACCGGGACGTATTGCCTTGCATGGGAATGCCGTTGCCACAGGTCGTTCGTGACGCCGTGCAATTAAGGTTCCAGACGAAATCGTCGATAGCAGGTGACTGCTTGTCCGCGTAGGCGGAGCGAGCGGCGAGCAGCGCCGAATGGCTTCTGTCGGCTGGAATGTCGATGATGGTGCCGGTAAGAAGGCGAACCGCGAAAGCGCTGGCGATCGCCGGTTCTCCAGCATAGTCGAGATCTGATCTTTGCCATGAAATGCGCGGGGTTACTGAAATGGTAGCGCCCGCCCGCAGAAGGATGCGTGCTGCGGTCCAGTCGTGAAGTTGCAGGGCCAATCCAAGCGGTGTGCGTGACAGATTATCAAGGCTTTCACGCTGAACCGGATCGGTCGAGAGGCGGCGCAATTTAACCAAATCTCTGTCGCGGACGGCACGATGGATGCCTTGGGCGGTGCTGCCCGCTTTCGCAATCGCTGTGTTGAGCGCTGTTGCGGTGGCGGGTTTTGCGTTTGCCCGTTCGACCACCGTGCGTCCACTCCTGTCTCTAGTTCCGATTACGAAGCCCGCGTCTATCAAGGCTGTGATGGAAGCTTGCTGTTGCTCCCCTAAAAGGGATTCCGAACCCTTGAGGTCAGTGGCGATGACGCGATGCAGCACCGTTTGACCCGAACGATCCTGACCCGACAAATTGGGGCCTTTACTTGCGAGCAGTGCGACGTTCTTGGGTCTACCCCTGAGGATGGCCGTCTGGAGCGCTTCGTTGTTTGGATCAGCGGCCAGAGATAGACCACGTGCCAGAGCCAGACCAAGCCCGATCTCGGACGACCCCCCCGCCAAGTTCTGCAGCAGCGAGTTTTGTTCGAACTCGCCCTCCGGTAACTCGATATTCTGCTCCAAAAGAGCGATTGAAAGATCGGGAACTCGGTCGTAGGCCCGTGCAGCCTCGAGCAGTAGGTTTGAGGAAAGAAGCCGTGGGCGGGTCGAAGGCAGCAGCATGCGCAACAAGTTTGCGTTTTCTTGCCGGATAGCCTGTGTAACGTCATCGTCGGTCGCTTTTGCACCATTGTCCAGCAGTGCAATCACGAGTTCACGGTCGCCGCCTCGACCGAAGTTGCTGGCAAGAATGGTTTCACCCCGATGGTTGACGCTATCGAGCGCAAGCCCGGCCGCCGTGAGCGTGCGCACAGTTTCAAGGTGCGAAGGGTGGATGGGGCGGTCGCGCATAGAGCCCCAAGCACCCTGGCTGCTCGCGATCATGCCATGGAGCGCGGTATTCCCGTCCGTATCCGTGAATTGCGGGCTGGCGCCGCGACTCAGCAGCAATTCCACCACCTTGGTGGCACCTTCATGTGCGGCGGCGCGAAGGGAAAACTGGCCCTGACCGTCAAGGCGATCAGGTGCCGCGCCCTTGGCCAGCAGGGAGGCGACTAGGCTCGACTGCGCTGCTCTTGCCGCGCAGACCATCGGGCTTTCTTCCTTTTGGGCGAAAAGGTCTGGATCGGCGCCGGCATCCAGAAGACGCTGGGCGATGTCGAAATATCTCGAAGAGCATGCCGCGACCAGCGCATGTTTACCATCGGTGTCTTCGGCATTAGGCATGACGCCTTCACCGAGAAGCATATCCAATCCAGCAAGATTGCCGGCGCGGGCGGCTCCTACCAACTGGATCTCCTTTTCCCTCTTCTCGGTCCATCCAGATGGAAGGCCCGCACCTTTGGTCGCGAGGACCCGAGCCAACAGGATATCGCCATTTCGCGAAGAGAACTCACGTGCAGTTCCGGCGGGATGACCGATCGAAGGAGCTTCAAGATCATACCCCGCCGCCAGGAGTTCTGACAAAAGATCGAAGATCGGGTCTCTGTCATTTGGCGCGTACGTGGTGGCCAGTGCCATGGACCAATCGGCCAGAGCGTCTGGAACCGATTTATCACCAGTCAAAATCTGCCGAACGAGCCACCCGCGTACCGATGCTGAGATTTCTGCTGGCATGCGCATCGGCAGTATGGCGATGAGTGGCAACCGCTCACCCTGTTGATGATCCATGCGCGCAAGCATGGTTCGGGCTACTTCCACCTGGTTGAAGTAAATTGCGAAGAAAAGATCTTCCGGATTTGGCGCTGCGCCCACTTCCAGGAGAGCCTTTGTGACCGTCGGGCAACCGCAAAGCGTGGAGAGCGACAACGCACTTCTCACATCCAGATCATTGCCGCTGACGATGGCAATCGTACCGGTCTCGGTATTGATGCCTGCGTTGGGGTTCGCGCCCTTGCTCACTAGAGTCGCGATCTCCTCAGTCTTGCCGCTCGCGACTGCATGCATCAATTGCAACGTAGGGTCATCTGCCGTCCGGGCTGCGCCAGCAATCAAGCCGAAAACTGCCATTGTACAGAGAAACCATAACAGTTGGCAGCGGCGCATCGCTCGACGTCCAATGCCGTCGGCATGACTGTTGAATGCCGTCATCTCCCCTCGACGCAGCATGCACCTCGCCCCCGTAGCTCCACCACGCCCTGACAGGTCTCCCAACGGCCAGCATCCACCGATGGAAACATCCCGGAACAGTGTACCATGGTCTAGCGTCTTTTCCAGTCACCAAGGCAGGTTTGCACCCCAAGCTGGACATTCAGCCCGCATCAGCCGAGCGGCCGCTTTTAGGAAATCTCGCAGTCCGCCTGAACAACCGGATGGATAGCGTTCAGCAATCCATCCGTCACTCTGAAAGAACATTCTCTTGCGTTCTTGATGAGGGGAAGCCGTTTTCCGCTTGGTCAGCCAGCTTTTGGCGAGCATAACACAAAGTGTTAACGCGTAAATTGCAAAGGTGCGCACTACGACTACGCGGCTGGGCTCCAGCGAGAACAAAGTGCATCTGCTTGAGGCAACAATATGAAAGCCAATCTGTCCGTTCTGAAATACTGGCGCGCCGCAGTGGCCGACAGTGCATCACGGGATGCTTGCCTGACAACGAAGGCAAGCAAAGAGTTTCAGACGGTCTCGTCCGAGGAAGCACGAACCGGACGACTGTCTCAGGAAACGATCGACGCACTTTTCAAAGATAAACCGGACACCCTCAAGCAGGTCGAAGTGCTGTACAGGCCACTGCACGTTCGCAGGATGCTTGATCGTGGGGCAGGCAAAAACGACGGATTGCCAGCTGAGGTTGCCCCTATTCTGACTGACGCATTGGTCGATCGTGAAGGCCGCCTCGTACCCGGCCACACCCGGATCGCCCGCGATGTCCTTGATCCTCTTCTTGGTGGTGGATTTTCCATCGGAAACATGCGCGACTTCGATCGCTTTCTTACCATGAAGCCATTTGAGGCCAATCCTGCGGACCCCGCCATGTGGTCCGCATACCAGGTCTACTGGAAAAAGATGATGGAAGAGGTTGGAGCAGACTGGCCCCACGGTGATAAAGAATACACCACTATCGGCTCCGGTCTGATCTGCCTGGCAACCAATACCTCACAGACCGTTCGCCAGATTCTCACGCTAAGCGATACTCTGATCAAAGAACGGCCGGACGCACCTTTGCTCGCCAATTTTGCAAGGACTAAAATCCGGGAGATTGAGCCCACCATCAGCCTGCCATTTTTTCTTCGCGATCGGCAGGGTCACTCCAATCAAACCTTCCCGGTCACCGACCAGCAAAGAGAAGTACTGGCGCATCTTGCTAAAGCCGGAACTGGTGAAATCCTTGCGGTGAACGGACCTCCCGGAACCGGAAAGACGACCATGTTGCTGTCGGCAATTGCAGGAGAGTGGATAAAGGCAGCACTTGCCGGTGGTAATCCGCCGCTCATCATCGCTGCATCAACCAACAATCAGGCTGTCACCAACATCATTGATGCATTCGCGAAAGATTTTGCGAAAGGAGACGGAGTTTTTGCAGGGCGATGGCTGCCGGAGTTCTTCAGTTTTGGCTTTTTTCTTGCATCCTTCTCAAAAGAAAATGAGGCAACGCAAAAGTACCAGACCGATACATTTTTCAGGCAGAGAGAAACGGCTCCATTCCTCGCAAAAGCAAGGATTGCTTATCTAAACGCCGCAAAACTCGCATTTCCGCACTTGAAACAACCGACTGTTGAAACAGTGGTCAAGCAGCTACGCGCAACCATCGAGCATTATAGCCGGAAGCTCTTCGACGCTGATGAAACCTGGCGCAATCTTGTAAATGCACGCGCCAAGATCCGCCAAACGCTAGGTGTCGATCCCGAAAATGCCATTCAGCGGCTATTGGCAGCGAAGGTAGAGAGCGAAACGATTGCGGCGGCGGCAAGCGAATTGTTAAAGCTCTGGGATATTTGGCTGGCCAAAGAACCATGGCTCACCTCCGCGCTCAGCTTCCTTCCTTTTGTTGCGCAAAAGCGCGTTATCCGCGCCAGAGTTTTCTTGCGCGAATTGGGCGTTGACGGGACTTTGCTCGACGAGACACGGCTTGAACGCATCGAAGCAAATCTCAAAACCTTCGTCACCAATAAGCAGAACGCGGCGCGTCAAGCTGCTGAAACCTGTCACCAGTCGCAACGTGAGCTAAAGAATTTGCGGGACCACATCAGTGCGTTCCAGGCAATATATAGTGGTATCGGCGGCAAGAAAGCAGATCCTGATATTCTGGACTTCGACCGCCACGCCGATGTGACCATCCGCTTTTTGATGTTTCTACTGGCGACGCATTACTGGGAGGGACGCTGGCTTCTTGAATTGGAAAAGATCCTTCCCGCGCTGGAGAAGGTCCGCAAGGATAAAAGAGGTGAAAGCGACCGCGATATGGTTGAGGCCCTTTGGCGGATGCGCATGATGATCACACCCTGCGCGGTTTCGACATTTGCCACCCTGCCCGGCAAGATGACTTGTCGTGACAAGGTTGGACGCAGCTACCAGACTGAATATCTCTACAACTACATCGATCTTCTGATTGTCGATGAGGCGGGACAGGTACTGCCCGAAATTGCCGGTCCGTCGTTCTCCTTGGCCAAGAGGGCGTTGATCATTGGAGATACGCAGCAGATCGAACCGATCACATCGCTGACCGCCACTGTCGACGCAGGCAATCTGGCCGAGGCAGGACTGATACCCCATGGGCGCGCGGGAGAAGCGCTGGAGAACCTCGAAGCCGTTGGCATAACGTCAAGAACCGGCAGCGTGATGCGCCTGGCTCAATCATCCTGCCGTTTCCATCCCTACGAAAACCTCGAACGCGGACTTTATCTGTTCGAACATCGCCGTTGCTACGACGACATTATTCGGTTTTGCAATGAGCTTTGTTACCAGGGAACGCTTCAGCCAAAACGTGGTCCATCCGCCGATATGGATATTCCTCCGATGGGCTATCTGCATGTCGATGGCATTGCTGAGGCAGCCGGCGGCAGCCGCTACAACCTGCTCGAAGCACGCATGATTGGCGCATGGATAAGAGCCAATGCCGAAAGTCTGGAGAAACGCTACAAAAAGCCGTTAGGTGACATTATTGGCGTGGTAACGCCCTTCGGCCGGCAGGTTTCTGAAGTCCGTGCCGCCTGCCGGGAGTTTGGGATCGACGTAAGCAAGGAAACCGGAATCACAGTCGGAACCGTCCATGCCCTTCAGGGCGCCGAGCGGCAGATCGTTATTTTTTCCCCGGTCTATACGAAACATGCGGACGGCGGATTTATCGACCAGTCTCCCAGTATGTTGAATGTCGCCGTGTCACGCGCCAAGGACGCGTTCCTCGTTTTTGGCGACATGGATGTGTTTGCGGCCGCGGCACCAGCTACGCCCCGCTCACTTCTCGCCCGCTTTCTGTTTGAGCGTCCCGAAAACGAGATCGTGTTTGAGCAACAAGCTCGCGTCGATCTTTCCAAGGGTTCGTTTGCGGTTGAGATGCTGCGGGACTCCGCTGAGCATGACGCTTTTATGCTTCGCGCGCTGTCAGAGGCAAAACAGCGCGTCGCGATTGTGTCGCCATGGATCAAAATCGCAACGATGGAGCAAGTCGGCCTGATCCCCGCTATCCGCGCGGCTCAAGCGCGCGGCGTTCAGATGAGCGTCTATGCGGATCCGGTTCTTACCCGGGGGAAAGCCAGCAACGCAGATTTATTCGAAGAGGCAGACAATCTTCTCTCCGGTTTCGGAATTGCCCTTCGTCCCGTAGAACAATTGCACAGCAAACTGCTTTGGGTCGATGATGCACTCCTTGCGGTCGGATCCTTCAACTGGTGCAGCGCCCATCGATCGGGCGACTATGCTCGTCATGAAACCTCCATCGTTTATCGCGGACCCCATCTGGCAAGCGAAATAGCGACTTTGGAAAGCAGCCTCAAAAATAGGGTAAACCCAGTTTCATAGCTGGCCGCCAGCCAGAAATCGCCAATATTCACGCCACCTTACGTTGACCTCGAATTCTCAGCTTAGCCGCATCAATCAGCTTTCCGCGACGTATCACGGTTTCGTTTTTCGCCGCAGCAAGTGCCGTTTCTCGATCTTCATGGCCATTTTCTCCAACGATCGAAATCAAAGAGAAAGAACCTGGTATCTGCTGCTTGGCAATCCGGAGGGCACCACGAGCCGCCGCGGCCCAAGCACATGCCGCGCCCGCCGACGTAGCCCGCACCTTGATGTCTTCCTTCGACGAGTTTCCATCTCTGAAGGTCACTTCCCACTCAGTTCCTTGCCCTGTCCAACCAGAATCAAGAAATTCACGTCGAAGTGCGAGCTGGAGTGACAGGGCACGGGAGGCGTTCCATTCATTTTCCGGATTTACAAAGAAATTAGGCAAATCAAATCCGATATGAAGCGCAGGTTCGGGACTAAGAGCTGTAAAATGACTGTTTGCTCCCGCTACCACACGTGTCCGAAACAGCATGATAAACGTCCAGTCGATCGGAGCTATCATCGGCGCAGGCCCCAAGGCGCGTATCCGTGTGTCCAGCAAAAAAAATGCGCTGTGAGCCGCATTTGCGTATTGAACAGCTTGCTCCAAAGCCTCTCCAGCCAAGGGTGCATTCTCCGGAAAACCGCGTGCAACCCATTCTATGATATCTTCCGGAACTGTCACTCGGCGACCGTGGAACTGTTGGCGGCCCATCACAAGGTTCTCTATTCGCACATGCGTCAGCCCTTCGTCTCGCGATGTCCCCAACGAATACAACGGCCTCGCGGCAGCGTCGAACGCGCGCACCAGTACCATCGACTTCTCAAGCCACGCATCGTCTTCTTCGGTCAAACGCAGTCCGAGTCTTTCGACAGTCTGGGCTGCACTGCCAGCAGCTTCGCCAGTCGGTGCCAAGGCCCTGATTAAGGTATCAGCTCCCCATTCATCGACGGCAAATTCTTCAACAAGAAGCGCAGTCTGAAATTGTTTGCGCAATGTAACCGATTTAGGTGGCAACATCTGATCCGGAACGCCACGCTCTGGGCTAGTCCTCGTAATGTGCACGAGCTCGGACCAGTTGTCGTAGCCCATCAATCGGGCAACAAGCTCTTGCGCCCGAGACAATTTTATCGTGAAGCCCATGAGTCCCGCGATCTCAATAAGCTTTTTTGCCTTCTTCTTGGCGAGGGAATCGTTGAGCAGGCGATAGGCGTGCAAATGCATGGCTTCCTCCAAATGTTGAAAGGACAGATCCCGACGGAAGTGGATACAGTCCAAATGGGTTAGCAATGGCAGGAAGCCTTCGTCGAATCGACAGGACGTTGCTGCGTCCCCACCTAAGAGGTAGTCCATCGTTTGAAAGTTCTCAAGTTCTTTTGTCGAACCAGAGAGACGTACAGGAATTCGTTTCGGAAATTATTACTCTCTGGATAAACACGGAATTCTAGACAACCAGTTGTCGAAGACAGCGGCCTGTGAAGGGTGTCGCTTCTTCTTGTTGAAGATGGAGTACTGGCGGACGACCCGGATTGCTGATGGGACTCAAGCACGGCGGGCGGTATGATCGTACCTTCGAACTGCCCGCCAATCTCACTCAGCCAATACCTTCCCCCCGGTCGCTAGCAAGATAAGTTCACAGGCGCTCGCAAGCACGGTGCTGTGACATTTAATTACCCGCGAGGTCTGAAGAAGCTTTGAAGTAGCCACAATATTGTCCGGGGAGTCTATCTCCGTTTCTATTCGTTTCACAACGTCGTACTCTTCGATTCAGAGAGAGATTCGAACGAGGCTGAAGAATGAGCGCCAGAGACACCCAGAAGGCGAACACGCCTAGGCAGTCACCGATACCGGCCGTCATTGAGTTCAGACCCCGCGAACCGATCAAGGTGATTGATTTGCCTGGCTTCATTGAAGCCGAGAATAAATTTTTGCTCTACCGGTCGGCGCATGGTGAACTATCCGCAGATCTGGCCAGTTACCTTGACGAACTCTCGAAAAACACATTTGGAATTACCGAGGACGACACTAAATATCGATACCCTGATGAATATTACGGATACCCAGTTTTAGATCCACGCCGCGTGGAACATGAAGGCAACCACAACTGGAATGAATCCTGCTACGAAACGTCACGCATGAATGCAGACGATGCTGCTAACTACATGCTTGAGCGTGGGTTTGATTTTCGCCAGGACGATGGCCGCACTATGCTCGTCACCAAGCATTTCTGCAGGCAGGCCGAGCATGCCGCAAATGGTTGGCCACGCAGCAAAATACCGGAAGCTGCATCTACCAAGCTCGAAAAGCTGGAACAGAATCTGGCAAGACAAAGTCGCGAATTTCGTGCAAAAAAGCTACGCAAATAATCCAGGCGGTATTTATCCGCGCAGCATTATTAACAAATGCTCGACTACTGCTTTGCGAGTTGGCCATCACTGACGAACAACCGAGTTCCACAAGAGATTCAGTTGTCTTCGCGCCGATAATATTTTCGCTCCGGTAGCGTCGAGAACTTCACCGGGGGGCGCTTGTTACCACCGACATCCAGCCAACGGCGTTGTCGGATGCGGGCGGTCGTCAATTTTAACCCCATTAGGTGCGCAACAGCCATCGGCGAAAGCCCTTGATCGAACAAACGATAACACACTTCTTGTCCTCGTCTGGTCAGCCGACCATCGTCATACTGGTTTGCCGGATGACGTGGATCCGTATCTCTATTTTCGATGACGACGGACCGTATCTCCGCGTTCAAAATATCGATCTGTTGCTGTCTCGCCTTCCATTGCTCAGCAATCTTCCGGTGGAGCAGTTTGATCTCTCTGAGGAAAACTTGCTCGGCGCTATGGAACTGAAGCCTGTCAAAGCTCAGAGTGCCGATGAAATGGTGTGTTCTCTGCCGCTCTCCCAGCAATTTCAGAAAATGCTGCAGCCGTTCGACTGCCTCATAATCGTAACGGGCGAAACGTTCAGGCATGAATGCCAAAGATCGACGGACGGAACGTTCCATCGTGATGTCGGCGACAAGCTCATGGATATCGTGGCCTACAGTGTTGCGGTAGTCGATAAGGCTCCTGATTTCAGCGCTCTCTTCAACCGACAGTGCGCCGTCAGCCTGGAGCGCGTCCAGACACTTTCCGACCGGGTTCTTTGTTCCTTTCGGAACGCGTTCTGGCCGCCCTGTCAGAGCCAGAAATCTATCAGTCCCCTGAATGAGCGACAGCACCTTTGCTTTGAGCTGCTCGGCATAGAAAAGCACCAGCACCATCTGAGCCGACCGCAACTTCAGCAGATTCTGTTCCAGCGCTGGCAGACGTGATCCTAGAGGGTCGAGAAAGCTGGGTTTGTGCATCTTCAGCCAATGCTGTTTTGGTAGGGCACGGTGACTCGTACACCCGCCTCCTCTACAATCTTGTAGATAATGGCATCAACGATTGCCTCGCGCTCGCGATCGACATCTGTCCAAGCGAGCGTCGCTTCGTGATTGACAGCAAAGTGATAGAACGGACCGTCAAACTTTTCCGGCGACCAATGACACCGAAGTCCGGTCAATCCGAATGCGCCGATCTCGATTTTCACGTTACCGGAGCCTCCGAGGTCGTTCAGATAGACCGCATGAAAGCTCCTAAGAGCGCGAACGAGGGGCTCCCTTAGACCGGTCACATCAATGAACGTCGCTTTACGGTCGAAAAACTGGCTCGAGAGAGCCCACATTTCACCCGTTGGCATCAGCTGTGTCGCGGCGACGGCCCGCTTCCTTTCATCTGCTGGAATCCGAAAATACGACGCACCGGTCGGGTTGCGCGCGGACTGCGCGGGAGCCCAATCGGGGTCCAGCAAGGCCAAGCGCTGCATTCGAACAACCTCAAGCATTCCCGCCGAGGTGAGCGGGCTCGGCAAAGGCTCAGCCGGGAGGAAACGCAGATAGACTGCCCGATCTGAACTAAACCTCACTATCCGCATATTTGGCCCATTCGGATCTAGCTTAGCCAGATTAGTCGCACCCTCGAAATCACTGGGATGCATGCTCAATCGGTGCTTGGGTTTTACAACAGGCTGCTTGGAAACTGGACCGATAGCCAGATAGCTCACGAGCGCCTGGGTGATCGCGGTAGCAAGGGCTTTTGACACACGCACCTTCTCGTTCGCATCAGCGTCGGGTGCAAGGCTGAACTGCAGCGGGCCAGCCTTTCCTCGCAAATCGAACGGCAAATCCTCGCGGCCGCCATAGAAAGTGTTCTGCACCATGAGAATCTTGTCGTCCCCTATGGTTCCCGCTGCAAATCCAAGCTCTATCGCTACGTTCGAATTGATAACCTTTTTTTTGCCCCCACCTGCGTCGACGATTCCGATCGACGTCACATCAGCTATGAAGACCTGCGAAGCTCTGATTTTGGCAAGGATCGCGGGGGCAAGATCGGGACTGCCGCTCAAGCCTTTCCGATCGTGATCGAGATGGAGGGCCTCGCGATCAGCTTCTGCGATCTCGTTGCCTTGCTTCAATTTTTCGACTGCCGCGTCAAGCGCCTTGCGGACGAAGTGCCGCCCGCTGTCGCCAGGCGTGTCGGCTTGCCAAGACCAGAACACCTTCATCCTTTGTCGTCCCCTGCGTGGATTGCGGTAATGATCGAGGATCGCTTTAGAGTGCGATCCCAGTCCGCTCTTCAATCTGTTTTTTGAGAAAGCCCTTGGCGAGGTCTTGCAGAAGATCGAGCATAAAGCCTTTTGCGGATAGTGCACCCTCCTTCGTCTTTCTCCAGATTTCCGGATCCCTGACACTTTCGAGGAAGTCATGTCCGGACCAAGTCAGTCGAGTCGGCACAAGATGATCAAACTCGTATTGATCATCGGGCACTGCATCACCCTCTATTAGCCTGGCCTCGAGAAGTAATCGAAGATGCTCGGCAACTACTTGTGGCTCGTGATCCCCGGTTTCGATTTCAACATCGCCGCCGAAACCCTGGTCGAATTCCTCGATCTGCAAAAGAAGATCCCGAACCAAGTCCATATCGCGTTTCAAAACGGTCCTCCAAATGTTGTTGAGAAAAGAGCCGAATCGGTTGATCGACAACTGCAACAAATACTACCTTAGATACATGATCAAAACACCGTTAGACAGGCGCGTTTCTGTGGTGCGTGAGGGCGAAGCCGTCGAACTTCGCCTCAGTGAGTTGCGTGGCATGCCTTACCTCGTCTTGCTCGGCGAGCCGGGAATTGGAAAATCCACGGCACTCGAATATGAGGCGTGTCAGGAAGTTGGGGAGCTTCTGACCTGCCGCGAAGCGATGAACGGAATCCCGATTGCGACCTCCTCAACGGCGTATCTTGACGCGCTGGACGAATATCGCGCTGGGGAAAACGGCAAGGACAAACTCTTGCAACTTGCCAATGCAATCACTCAAAGCGGAGTCGCGCGTTGGCGGCTTACTTGTCGTGCGGAGGATTGGCGTGCGGCGGCTGATTTGCTCGCCATGCGGCGAGCCGCGAAAAACCAGCCAATCACAGTTGTGCACCTTCTGCCGCTGGACGATACCGAGGCGGAAATTGTCTTGTCCGGCCTTGGAGAAACTGATCCAGAGCGGTTCCTTGCGGACGCACGCGCTCGCGGGGCCGGCGCCTTCCTTGAGAACCCCTTGAGCTTGCAGCTGCTCCACTCGGCTGTCGCATCCGGCGGCGTATGGCCGAGCACGCGATTTGAGCTGTTCGACCGAGCCATTTATGTGCTTGCTCACGAGCATGACCCTGAACGCGTCACCGATCGGCGGCCGGCGGTTGATGATATTATCGATGCAGCAGGGCAGCTATCATTCTACCTGCTTGCGACTGGCGCACGCGCGCTTTGGCGCTCGAACGCACTTGCCGTTGGATCGTGTGCGGAAGACTTTTGTATTGTCCAATCGCTTCCGATTGACCCCGAGTTGGCGCGTTTTTCTCTGGATACGGCAATATTCCGCGGGGAGGGCCAGAGCTTCGAGCCGTCGCACAGAACGATCACAGAATTTCTGGCAGGCCGCTTTCTTGCGGAGCGAGTGACCGGGCAGTCGACAGGCATCCTTTTTCCTTTGAGCCGGGCAACTGCGCTCATCACCAGTAACGATCAAAAGGCACCAAGCGAGTTGCGGGGTCTTTACGCCTGGTTTGCGGCGCATCTCTCGCAAAGGTGTGACGAAAAGGCTGCATTGAGATTGATCGAACAGGACGCCGCAACGGTTCTGGCCTATGGCGACGCGGCCGCCTTTACCACCAATGGCCGCAGGGCAATCCTCATCAACCTTGACCGGGACGACCCGTTTTTCCTCTCCTCGCGGGATGCGATCACGGTATTTGGTGGCCTGGCTGGCGATGATCTCGTGCCCGACTTCTTATCAATCCTGGACAGCAAAGTCACAAGCCATTTGCAGTTGACCGTCCTCCAGGCGCTCGCCGATGGGCCGCCGTTGGCTGGAATGCTGACCAAACTGCATGACATCGCACTTTCTCCATCCCGCCCCCTTTGGCAACGTCAAAGAGCCGCTGAAGCATGGGTCAAAGGAAGCCCGGATCCCGATGCGGCAAGGCGCGCGCTGATCGCGGAACTATCGCGAACAACCAAAAGCTATGATCAGATTTCTTTGAGAGCGGAACTCCTATCGGACATCCCCACGCGTGAGCTATCCCACCAGGAAATTTCTGACCTGCTTTCAGACCTCAACGACCTGCCGCCGGCCGCAGACGGCGAGAGCGAGGAAAGCGGTAACCTCTTTTCGCTTCTTTTAAAGCTTAGGAGAGCGCCCCGCCCTGATCTCTTCGACCAGCCAATCATCCGCAAGCGGACTGAAGATCGAGGCATCAGGCTGGAAGTTCGACACTTCATGCAAGTGTCTCTGGCCGACGCGATAAACGCGAACTTAGAGATTGGTGCGAAACGACTCTGGTCTTGGATCAGGAACACACGCGACTATGAATGGGATCGGCTTGAGGAGGAGCTTGCCAAAGCGATAGCCGCCTGGATCGATGCCGACAAGGGAAAGCGCGAACTCGAGCTTTTCACTGTCCTCCTAGATAGCAGCCCCATCGAGGAAGGGCCTTGGATGGCGACCAATCACTACATCACAATTGCCCGGAGGGTTCCCGACGACAAACTCATTGAGAATCTCCTCGATCTCGCCAGCAAGACCCCAGTTGGCCCTCGACGCCGGCGATTGTACGAAGTTTCAGCCTATGCGGTTCGCGGTGATTCACAGTGGCCCCTATGGGAGGATCGCATCGTCTCGGCGCTGGAAAAGGAACAGAACTTTTCGGACTTCATCGCAGACCTGCGCACAGATCCGAACAAGCGCTGGAAGGAAAAGGAGGAAAAGCGAAAGGCGAAGGAACTCGCTGAAACCGACGCCGCCCGCGCCAACAATGTCGCTTCTCTTGAACCGACGCTCAATGCGATCGCTGCCGGCAGGGAGAGCGAGTTTGGTGCGCTGAAATGGGCGTCCGAACTCTATCGGAACGCCGTCATCTCCAAAAAAGAAGTTCCACTTGCCAAGATCGAGCACTTCACCAACGCCCGGATCGCATCCGTGATCGCAGAAGGATTCGTCCAATTCGCGATCCATACCGATATCAAAGTCGACGCCGCCGATCTCGGTAAGGCTGAAGCGACCAATGGATCCTACGTCCAGGAATATGTCGTCGCTGCAGGCCTTCACCAGGCGCTCCTCGCTGGAAGGGACGATGAAATCGGCAACTGTCCGCCGGTCATCGCAATCGTTGCTCTTCGGCAAAGCTACTTCAGCGGTGAAGAACAGCCATCGCTTGCCAGTTGGGGAGTGAAGCGCCTTACGCGCGATCCCGATTCAGGCAGGGAGCAGATTCTTCGCTATTGGAATTCGGCGCTTGACGCCGGAGACCAGGACCTTGATGCGATCCATCATCTGGCTTCGTCGCAAGAGCGGGACTTCGTTTCTGGCTTGTTGAAGCGGCTCCTTCAGGCGCGCCCGAATCTACCGCAGATGGCATTACGGCAAGCCCTGACAGCATCAGCGCGGATCTTACCGAGGATCGAGATGGGCGATCTCACCGAAAGTGCTCTCGCCGGAGAGTTGGATGCTCAAAGCAGGCAGCTGTGGGAATCCGTTGCCCTAATACTCGACCCGGAAAAGTTCGAAGCGTCCCACACGCCCGAAGAAATTCGCGCGGCGTTATTGGCTCCAGATGGCGACCTTGTAAATCGATTGCATGAAATCTGCCCGCAGCCTGATCAGCTTGACCGGCTTCGAATCTCCGCCTTGGCTGGGGTCTATCCATCGGAAGAGCGGGATTGGGCACGCCCCGATGGCCCAAGCCGCATCATCCGAGCGGCGATCGACCATCTGAGTGCATCCAGTGATCCGGATGCAGGCAAAAAACTGAAATCCCTCATCGCATCGTCTGATCAGAGCTGGCGTTCACTGCTGACGCATGCAGCGGCAGAACACGCACGTCTCATGCGCGACAACCAGTTCATTTCGCCGTCCGTCGCTCAACTGAAAGCGGCCCTCACGGGGGGGCCGCCGGCAAGCCCGGCAGATCTTGTGGCGGTCGTGCTCGAAGAGATCGAACGATATAAGAGCACCTTGAGAACCGGCACTGAAATGCCATGGAAACGCTATTGGAATACTGACCACAATGGCGCGGCCGACAAGCCACAAATTGAAAACGAGGACCGAGACCGGCTTCTCGAGCTATTTAGGGTCCGGCTTGAGCAATACGGCGTGGTGGCCTCCTTGCCCGAAGCACGTCGCGGAGAGAACACACGCGCAGACGTGCTGCTTCTCTCCCATGCTGGAAAAAACCTGCCGATCGAGGCAAAGCGCCACTACAATGCCGAACTTTGGACTGCTGCCGAAGAACAGCTTGCTGGTTACGCCGCGGATGAGGGTGCCTTTGGCTATGGTGTCTATCTCGTGTTTTGGTTTGGAGCTGAATATCGCACGCCGTCAAGACGCGACGGGAGAGAATCACCGGCTAGCGCGGAGGAATTGGAGATGATGCTACGGTCTGACCTCCCCTCGGTGTTGGAAGGGAAAATATCGGTCATCGTTTTGGACGTCTCGCGTCCGGAGGCGATCACCAAGCCCAGATTCAAACGAAGTATGAAAGCGCGCGCGTGATCTAGAGCAGATCCTGTTCAATTTGGGTCATATCCTGCGGCTCTGAAGTAGTTGGCACATTCTCCAGGGGTGAACCAGGGTAGCAGGGCGCCGACTGGTCCCATATCCGGCCGATGCTCCAATGCATGTGCGGACTTTTTTAAATGTCCAGCCGCTGCGTCGTAGCCAAGCACTAAGCGCTACGGCTTATGCGCATCTGCCGCTCCGCGCAAAGCTGCTCGACCATTTCATCGAGCGTCACGTCCTCGCGATCTTCGATCATTTCGATAACGAACGCCTCGTGTGTATCCAAGCTTGAGGATATTCGCCAACCTTGTGCTCGTGCCGTCTGCTCGCCTTCTCTGGCTCTTGCAATCCAACGGATTGCTGTCGAAACTCCCAATCCCATCGCTCAACGCTCGTGCCATCACCCACCTCTCCAAAGTGGATGTTGAATCAGCTTCGGACTGCGCCGTCACTTCACAATCGATTCATCGATCGCAGGATCTGCTCTAGCTCAATGATTGATACGAGGCACAGTAAGTGCTCACCCGCTTCGCGTGACGTCGCGAGATCCTAAACGGATAAATACTGGCATAGCCTCAAGAGCTATTCCCATTCGATGCGTATAGGCGCTAACGCTTACTTTTCACGATTAGTTCTTTTCAAATCCCTAAACTTATGGTCGCATCTCTGCGCCACAATCGATCTGCACGCCTAGGAAGAGCCCGTGACCGCCGAACCTGTTGCCGCCCCCACCATATTGAGCAATCGCTTTGTCTTGATTGATGAATTGCGGGAAGGAGGGATGGGCTCGATTCAGAAGTCATTTGACGCCAAGAATCAGACGAACGTAGCAATCAAGCGCATGCTTCTCCAAGGTGATCCGGAGCGGCAAAAGACTTCCTTTCAGCGCGAGGCAGACGCACTCGGGAAGCTTCAGCATCCAAACATAGTTTCTCTGGTCCAAGTCGACCAAGATGCTGAGGGTCGGTGGTACCTTGCCCTTGAATGGCTTGAGGAGACGATCGAAGCCTATGTTCTCAGGAAAGGCGCCATTCCATGGAACAAATTCTACACCACCATTGGCAAACCAGTCCTAGACGCGCTTGAGTTTGCACAGACACGGCATCAGATCGCCCATCGCGATCTAAACCCCCGCAACATCATGATGACGGACAAGGAGGAACCTAAGATCACGGATTACGGGATATCGAAGGTGTTCGGACGCGATCCCTGGATGCCCGTCGCTGGAAAGACCTTCGTTGACGCGCGGACACCCGGTTTCTCTCCTCTAGAGGCTGATGACGGCATTCATACTTATGGACGTGACTGTTTCGGCTTCGCGGCCGTCGCAGTCTATTGTCTCGTTGGGCGTAGAATCGAGGGGGACGCCGATCTCGGTGTCGCCCTACACGAGGCCGCGGTTCCCGATGGTATTAGAGATATTCTTGAAAAGGCGCTTTCAGAGGATCGGCGAAGCCGGCCCCGGGATGCAAAGCAGCTAAGGCTCGACATCGAGGCTGCGGAAGCGCGCCGGGCCGAGGATATCGGCTACAAATACGCCTGCTTTCTGGATTTAACGCCGATGGCCGAAGAATTATTAGCTGAAGAAACAGCTCTCGACGATGGTAGCGCCGTCCGGAACTTTATCCTCGAAGAGCTCAACGACGTTCATGGGCTGGCTCTGCATCGATATGGAGACCAAGAGCTGTCCAAAGCCAGCATCGACATATTCGGATCGTCATGGCGTTTTCGCGGGCGCATCGGCGGGCGCGACAAGGACACGATCGAGATCTACGATTGCCGCGAACTGGACGTTTCCACCGCCTCTTTAAAGCGCGAGCACACACTACGGCTGCCACTTCAATTTTCCTTCACACCAGCAAAGGACGCGCTGATAGCGAACAGCATCTTGGAGGAGATTTGGCAGCGCGTTTCAGATCATGATCGGCGCCGAATTGAGGGGCTGCAGGCCGCAAGGAACGAAAGAATCTTCAAAGCATGGAAAGGCTACTTGCGCGATCGGGTCCGCTTCGAAATAGAACGATCGGCAGTCATGCATTTCACTAGCCGGAAGATTGATGGAAACAAGGTCACCTTCACCCTCGACAGCGCAGCATCTGTAGACAGTGTGGGAGAGGAGCGCCTCGTTCGGGTTGCAGGGCGCCATGTTTTCGGAACGGTGCAAAAGGTTATCCTGGATCAGGTCGTATTCGAGGTTCAACGCGGTGTCCCTGATCTCATCCCTCGTCGCGGTGAACTGCTTTTGAACACTGTGGCCGCGGAGCGGTCATTGGCCAATCAAAACAATGCCATTGACGGGATCATGTACGGTCGCGCAGTTAATGAACGCCTGAAAACCATCCTTCTTGACCCATCGCAAGCTAGACCGCCGAGTGTTATTGATCAGAAGCAACTCGCAGCGTCGAAGCTCGAAGGAGAAAAACTTGCTGTCTTGAAACAAGCGCTCGGCACGAACGAGGTGCTTGCTATCGCGGGGCCCCCTGGCACCGGCAAAACGGATCTCATTTCCGAAATCGTCGTTCGATGGCTGGCCATGAACCCCGGTAAACGAATTTTGCTCTCCTCCCAAACCCACACGGCACTCGATGAGGCCATTGAAAGGATCGCCGGATTAGTTGGTGATGGGGAGGAGATCGTTCGCATTGGACGGCCCGATGATGAGCGAATTAGCGATTTTTCCAAGCGCCTTCTTCTGGAAGAGAAGGTTAATACCTGGGCGGCGCAGGTAAGGGCCAAGGCGGAACAGAATCTGACCGAATGGGCAGTGGTGCGAGGCGTCAACCCTGATCTGGTCCGGCTTGGCATGCTCGTCGAAAGGCTCGTGCAAACGATTGAGCGGCGGCAGGACGTGGAGCTTCTGCTTGAAGACGCAGAGCGACGGATAGATACGGCTGAAGAGGTTCTGGAAGGTCGTCATCGTCGCGACCAGATCGATCATGAACTCGAAGAGAAAACCATCGTTCTGGGTGACGAGATCACGCTCTTTAAAAACACAAGAAGAGCGTTACGCACCGAAGAGCGAGCAATTCGCGAACAACTTCAATCCTCTGTAGATATGGGACCCGGTATCGCAGACCTACAAAATCCCGAAGAGCTCAGAGAATGGCAAGGCCTCTACCTCCAGGGGTCTCCCGTAATAGAGTCGTGTAAGGACCGCCTTAAACTCTTGGAGGGGTGGCTGCTAAAGGTCGGGAAAACTGGCGATTTCAATGCGGCCGTGGTGAATGATGCGCGTGTGATCGCAGGAACCTGTGTCGGCGTCGCTGGCGTTCGGGGTATCGAAGATGTCCAGTTCGATCTGTGCATTGTCGACGAGGCATCCAAGGCGACTGCTACCGAAATTCTAATTCCAATGTCGAAGAGCAAGCGATGGATCGTTGTGGGCGATCCAGAACAACTGCCGCCGTTCTTCGAGGATTTCGGAGAGGAGTTGCTTGAGCAGTTTGACGAGGAAGTGGACATTCGCCCAACGATTTTGGACCGCTTCCTCAAGGGGTCGACCGCTTTGCCGACCGCGAACCGAGCGGAGATGCGCGTCCAACATCGAATGATTGCGCCTATTGGCGAGCTTGTTAGCCACTGCTTTTACGACGGCAAACTCAAGAGCCCGATCGAGTCACACGGACTGGATCTGTCGGCAAAACTGCCGGCACCCCTGATCTGGTACACGACGTCTGGAGAAAAGAGGCGCGAAGAGCAACGTCACGCGAGCACGTTCGACAACGCACTCGAAGCTGACTGGATAAAGCGAATTCTTAGTGACCTTCAGGCGGCCATGGAACAGAGCGGTGCGAAGATTACTGTCGCCGTCATTGCCGGCTATTCCCGCCAGGTCGGCCGGCTGAATTTGATGACGAAAAAGAACAGTACAAATTGGCCAAACCTCAGCATCGTTTGCAACACAGTCGATGCTTTCCAGGGTAAGCAGGCCGACGTCTGCATTTATTCCGTCGTTCGATCAAATCCCCGGAAGCAATTCGGTTTTCTTCGGGAAAAGCCACGACTGAATGTGGCGCTGTCGCGGGCCAAGTCAGCCTTAATCATCGTCGGCGATCATCTGTTTTGCCAAACCGCTAAAGCGCCAAATCCGTTCCGGAAAGTGATCGACTGGGTGGAGGCCCATCCAGGTAAATGTCATCTGGGGCCGCTACAATGATGTCCACTCAGCGCGCAGTTCGTGAATTTGGTCTCCGTCCGGGCTTCGACTTGGTCGATGTGCAGAAATGCGGGCTTCCCGTCTTTCGTCTCACTGTGGAGGCTATCACGCTCCGTCGGCAGAACTTGCCCACGATCCAAGAATTCATCTTGAAATCACTCATGATCGAGGATGCGGCGGCAATCGAGATCGCAGCGATTTTGGGCTTGGCAGCGAGACACGTAGAGGAGAACCTCACACGACTGATGATCGAGCAACTGGTATCCGAAAGTACCGATCCACTTACTAAAGTGAGATATCGTCTGACCGACCTCGGAAAGGAACGGCTTGAGAGCGGCCTGAGCAGGCCCCAGGACGAAACCCTGGTATTCGACTATGATCTTCTTCTCCAATCCCCCGTAAAGCTCACGGATGCACAGGTTGAGAGCGCGAAAGAGGCGCGGATGGATGGAACCATACTCCTGCCTCCGGCAACGTTAGATCCTCCCATCGTGCAAACGCTCCCTCTTAATACGCTTGGCCAGGCGGTTCGAAGGATCGGGGGTAAGGAGTTCCAGAAGCAGATCCTGGGCCTGCGTCGTACCTTGCGGTCCCAGATGATGTTCCGACCCGCGACAGGTCTTTTGTTCCGCAATCGTCAGTCCGGGGATCTCGAACTGGGACTTGTCGTGGATGACAAGTTGAGCGAGCGCCATGAAATTGAGTTTTCCAGAACCGGTGGGTTGAAAAAGGCTGGCTTCATCAAAGGAAGTTGGTCCGAGGACACCAGTCGTATCAGAACATTTCTCGGGCCTAGCGCTTGGGCAAAGGTAGTAGACGAGCAGGCGGAGGTTATTCAGTCGAAGCTCAAAGAGCTTGCGAAAGAGAGAGCCGAGCTGGTCGAAATGCATGAACGAAAGCGACGGAGCCGCGAGAAGCTCAAGGCCCATCACCTTCAGACGGTTGAGGATATTGATCGGCAGATCGCTGCCACCAGAGCGCAACTCGACGCATTTCCGCTTCGCTCAGTTAGTCCACCTGAGGTGACGATCCTGCTTCGAGACGCGCTAGAGCATACGGAGAGTGAATTGATCTTCAGCATCGACACAATCAAACAAGAGGGAATGTCTCGCCAAATCGTAGGCCAGCTCTGCAAATTGGCCGAGCGAGCCTCTGTGGAAATCAGGGCCAACCACCCGATCGACGCCATGCCAATCGGCGAAAAGGGGAAATTCGAACCAGGCGTCCAGCTATGGTCGGTTGCTAGCCTCAACCGCCGGCTGACTCTGTCGGAGCGGGGATCAGAGCTCCACGGGCTATCGATACTCGTGAAAGATCGGAGGTTCGCAATCATTGCGGCGGGGTCAATTCTAAAACCAGCGGATCGACGACCACATCTTCGAGTCCGGGCAGCCTATGTGACGAGCGATGTTGGTATTATAGAGCTTGTGCGTCAAAAGCTGGAGAATGGAGCGCTGATTGTCGTTTGATATCGCAAAACTGACCATCTCCGCCGCGACCCATAGAGGCTTTACGCGCGATGGGAACGAAGACAGCTTTCTCGTCGATCACCGCGTTGGAGGGGGCGATTTCGACCAGATGAAGACAGAATTAGCAGTGACAACGGACGCGCTTGTCCTTGCAATCGCCGACGGCTTGGGCGGGCATAAGGCCGGTGAGGTCGCGAGCCGTTATGCAGTGACACAGATTGCGGACAAGCTCGCCGAAGTAGATTTCAGTGATGATGCCTCGGTGTCAGAACTTCTCAATTCTATCAGCCGGGGTCTTCACCAGCAGATGTTAGAAGCGCCCGCCCTTCTGGGAATGGGGACGACGATCGTTATGGCGATCGTAACCGCGCAGTCGCTGACGTTTATCAATGTTGGTGATAGCCGAGGCTACCTGATCGACGAAAGCGGCCTGCGACAAACCACCTATGACGATGTCCCACCACACCCCTCGAACGTGGTACAACGAACGGGGGCGATCACCCAAGCCCTCGGAGGAATCTCACCAAGAACGCGAGTCATTCCTCACGTTCATCGCAGAGGCTTGCCGGAAGGAGACTGGTCTATTATCCTTTGTTCTGACGGAGTGTCGGATTTTGTGTCTTCGGAAGAAATAGCAAGCATAGGCCGATCAGGCCCCGCCGATGCGATGACGCTAGTCGATGGTTCTCTGCGCGCTGGCGGGGAAGACAATATCTCCGCGATCGTCGTCCGGTGCTCATGGCATAAGCCCACGAACACATTGGTCAGGTGATGATCAGGAGCTTCTACTTTGATGTAAACGGCAACACGGGAAATCGGTACAAGGTAGGAGCACACGCTTAGTTCGGCGGCCGATGCGTGTTTCCCGTGATATCAACCTCGCCCGGCACGCTTTTCGCGTCAGTCTCACCCTGACACTGGGCTTTGAGGGGCCCTCTCCTACTCGCCGGGCAGCCAGCAGATTAAAATCAGTCAAACAGTCTTTCAACTCACATCGCTTCGACTAAAATTGGGAAGTCATTCTCACTTCCAGGAACAGCCCCGCGAGAAAGTCGAGGCGCAACGAGGCGGAAGGCAATCTGCAATGCACGACAATCAAAGGGAGACGAAGCCTGCGGCCGACGCACTGGATTTCCTTCAGTGCCCGGAAACCTTGCATCCTGATCTGCAGCCGCATCTGCGGGATGGTCCAGCTGGAAAAATGCTGCACCACCCGCTTCTCATCAATGTCATGACGCTGCCCGGTCACCACAAGGTCGACAACATGATGTACCTGCATCGCAGGCAAGCAGCGGAGCAGTCCTGGCATGAACAAAACTGGACCCGCTATGTCGTCCTGCATGAGCGCCCCTATCGCGCCGAGGCGTTGCAGCGCGTCCTGTCTGCTGGCGACCTTTCTTTTGACCAACCGGCCACCTGGCAACTGATAAAAGCCATCTGGATCGACAGCGAGAACGTACACGAGCACGAGCAGTTTTGGGCCACCACCTGGAATAAAGCCACGACTACGCTGACGCTCGACGGCAGGGAACAGGCAGCCTTCGACGACCTGCCCGACATGGTGCCGGTGTGGCACGGGATGGAAAGGGAGGACGGCAGGACACTCGGACTGTCATGGACGACGGACAAGGGCGTCGCAGAATGGTTCGCGCAACGGTTTGCCCGCTTTAATCGTCGGCCGGCGTCCATCGCGGCCGGGCTGGTGCACAAACAGCATGTTAAGGCGTTTTTGTTGAGCAGAGGCGAGCACGAAATCATCGCCTTCCCCGACACGGTCGATCACGTCGTCGTGGAACTGTGCACAAGCACAGGCGTTCGGCCCGCAAGATCATAGGAGATTGCCCTTCTCCGTGCTGAAGCCGCGGCCATGGCTGCCGGCGGGCGGGCGGACCTCCCGGAATGTGGATACCCGGAAACATTTTTTGGGCGGTGCTGTGTTCGCCTCGACGTCCACGGCTGAGGTCGACAAACACCTTCTCCTCGATGCGATCCGCACCTTCGTCCGGCAGCTCTGAACCAGCCTCCTATGGCGGATGATGGTGGGCAGGACTCCCCTGCCAATATCAAGTCATCAGGTTAAATCTGCGATCAAGATTTTCAGCTTACGGCTTCCATCGAAATCCGGAAATGAAAACCACACCGAATACGCCGCGAACCCGGCCCTCGGTCGGCGCTGTGAGCGCTTTGCCAAGGTAGCAACTCATTGAATTTATGCCTATCTGGCCGCTTAAAGAAAGCTAATATGAACTTTAGTTTCATTACTGGGCAGTTAACTATGTTGCGCTTCTAACCATCGATAAGTACCAATTATCGATGGTAGTTGATTTCGCGGCGTAAATCGACGAAAATCGGGGCAAATTACGGTGCCAGCGGCCGCCGAGACCCGCGATTCTGGAGCTTATCGTGCTTAATCCGAAGACATCACACACGTCCGTCGAGCGGCGCGCCGAGGAACTCGATACCATCGCGTCCGTTTTGCCGCTCGAACGCCGCGACGAGCTTGCCGAGCTATTGACCGATGACGACATCGAGACGCTGCGGCATCTCGTTAATCAGGGCATGGGCGACAATACGCTAAGGGCCCTGACGTCCGATCTTGCCTACCTGGAGGCCTGGGGTCTCGCTGCCACCGGACAGTCCCTGCCCTGGCCGGCGCCCGAGGCGTTGCTGCTCAAATTCGTAGCCCATCATCTGTGGGATCCGGAAAAGCGCGCAAGTGACCCCAACCACGGCATGCCCGATGATGTCGACAAAAATCTAAGGCGTCAGGGTTTCCTGAAATCCGTCGGCCCGCACGCGCCTGACACGGTACGGCGCCGGCTGGCCAGCTGGTCGACATTGAGTAAGTGGCGCGGCCTTACGGGTGCCTTCGCCTCCCCTGCTCTTAAGTCAGCCATTCGTCTGGCCGTGCGCGCCGTTCCGCGAACCCGTGCGCGCAAGAGCGCAAAGGCCGTCACTGGCGACGTTCTGGCAAAGCTGCTGGCGACGTGCGAGTCAGACAGCCTGCGCGATCTACGCGACAAAGCAATCCTGATGGTCGCCTTTGCTTCCGGCGGCCGTCGACGCAGCGAGATCGCCAGGCTACGCGTCGAGCAGCTGACAGTCGAGCCACCGATCGAGGTGAACGACGGTCCTCCCCTCCCCTCACTTGCCATCCATCTTGGTCGAACCAAAACGACGACAGGCGAGCAGGACGATGTCGTCTATCTCACAGGCCGACCTGTCGAGGCGCTGAACGCCTGGCTGGCGGCCGCAAAGATCGAAAAGGGCAGCTTGTTTCGGGGAATTGGGCGATGGGGCACCGTTTCGCGGCGTGCGCTCGATCCGCAGTCGGTCAATGCGATCCTGAAGCAGCGGGCACAGATGGCCGGGCTAGACAGTGGGGAGTTTTCGGCGCACGGGTTACGGTCGGGATATTTGACGGAGGCCGCCAATCGCGGAATTCCCCTTCTCGAGGCGATGGAGCAGTCCAGACACCGGTCGATGCAGCAGGCTTCCAGCTACTATAACAACGCTACACGGCGAAGCGGCAGGGCTGCGCGGTTGCTTTAACGAGGTATATAAAGAAACAAAAAAGGTTCATTCGATCAAAGGACTCCAAGATGACGTTAGTCGCAGGGATCAGTGTCGGCGGAATGCCCGCCTTTATAGGTGATTTGCTCCTTTCCTGGCGTCTGCCCTCAAGCATCGACATTCCCACGCTCAAGGATCCCGGTGTGGTTCCAGGTCTTGACCGCGACTATGGTGCGGGTTTGGAGCAGAAGCTTGTCATCATTCGATCCTATCTTATAGTGGCATGGGCAGGCCTGCATTCCGAGGCAATGCGTATTATTAAAGAACTCGACGCTGTACTCCCCACCGAAGGCTCCCTAAACAACCCTGAGCCAATCTTCCGGATTCTTGACACCTGCTGTGAAGGCGTAGAAATGATCGCATTGTTGGCATGGGAGGATCAGATTTTTCCATTTTGCGTCAGGACCTGCGGATTCGAACTGGAAGACAAACGTATTTATCTGCTTGGGACGGGTGCAACTGATTTCTTTGCATTCCTCAAAGACAATCCCGATCTGGTGCCGTCATCGGAAACCGCCGACGGTCAGTTAGCCCGTGCCTCAATGCTTCGTTTCGCAGCACGCTCTATGGCAATGCAGCTGGGGTTGGGGACGGGCTTTGAGAATTCTTGGGGCGGTGGCTTCGAGGTAGCGTATCCCACTAGGGACGGCTTTAAGAAAGTCGACCGGTTGCTGTTTCGCGCGTGGTTTCTTCCGGAAACTGGCGAGTACAAGAATTCGGGTCGATCATTTTTTCTCAGATATGTTGGAGAGGATCTCTATATCAGCGCCTTCAATCCCGAGGAGAAGACGTATCTGATAAAATCGCCAATTGGACAGACGATCGCGCCGGCTGCGGAAGAGTACATTTCGCCGGACTGGACACTGGACCTTTTCGTCGCACATACCGGGCAAATTATTGAGTTGGCACGGTATCAACCTCGTCAACGTTCGGTCAGCGATGCAATGCAGTTTGCGGACGGTGTATTGATCGGTTGGTCTTGGGACAAGGATTACGTCGACGCGATCGCTGACAAGGCTAGGAAAGCCATTGCCTCAGGTTCCCGCTTCGAGGTGCAGAGATATTAAAAATTAATCCGTGTGTTTGCCATTTTGCATCGCCCTGGCATACCACCGCCCAATACAGGTCGACTCCCAGAAGGAGACGCTGTTGGTTACGTCACCGAGAATGACGTTCGTTAGGCCAAATCGATTCGCGTCGCCAGACCATCATGCGTGTTCGCGACAATGTTTCAGCATCCGTTCAACATTCTCTAAAATATGACAACGAGACGTAAGTCAAAATTGGTCGAACGATCGTTGCTATCCGATCTGACCACAACTTTTCTATAGCCGACAGATGATTTTGCAGGTCAGCGAAAAGGATTCATGCTTCGTTCAACACCCGCCAAACGATCTTAAGGGCACTATCAGGCAACATTATATGAACGGTGGTCTAGGAACCTACATCGGGTCTCTAACGAGCAGTCTTAGGTGTCGAGCTTGCGGCAACAAGAATGGCAACGGCTGGATTATCGGACAACTGCCACGATAGTTTAAAGCTCCCAGGCACAGTTTTTCGTCAAACTGTGCCTGTCGCGAGCAAACTCATTTCACTACGCACTCCCAAAACTCAAGGTCTGCGGGATCTGTCGGGTGGTCTAAAGTCTCCAAATATTCCGAGCCTTCTTCGGTCTCGACAAACCTCTCCAATTCTCGAACGCATTCACGAACAGCCTTTAGCTTTGGGCTACTCCATTGATAATCGCCAAACTGATCGATAATTTTCTACTGGTGCGCGGAGTTGGGGTCGGAACAAGATTTGCAGAAAATCGTACGCTAAGCTCGAACGGACTGTGAACCTTCATCGCGGACGCGCATGATGGTCTGGCGGCTAGTCCTGAATTTCTTGGCGATGGCCGAAACACTCATCTCTTTTGCAAGATCGTCACGCACGCCTTGCTTTTGTTCATCGTTGAGCGTCGAGGGACGGCCAAGGGTCTTGCCTTCAGACTTTGCACGTTTCAGGCCAGATTGCGTCCGTTCGATCAGCAAATCACGCTCGAACTGCGCTACGGCATTGAGCACCTGCATGGTCATAATACCAGAGGAACTGGTGAGGTCTGCGCCACCGAGTGCGAGACAATAGACCTTCACGCCCATTTCCCCGAGCGCCTTGACGGTGGTGCTGACGTCGATCGCATCACGGCCGAGCCGATCGAGTTTGGTGACGATTAAAATGTCGCCGGCTTCCAGACGGTCCATAAGCCGGGAAAAGCCGCGGCGCTGCGCGATGGCGGTGCTGCCGGAAATCGTCTCGGTGACGATCCGGCGCGGCTCGATCTGGAAGCCGGCGGTCTCGATTTCCTGAATCTGGTTTTCGGTGGTCTGTCCGGTTGTCGAGACGCGGACATAGGCAAAGGTGCGCGGCATGGCGTCAATTTCGTCCGAATAGGCTGTCCGAAATATCCATTCTGTTCGAAACCCTGTCAAGATAATTTGTGGACAGGGTGTTTTGCCCCTGTACGCAATCGACCGTTTCCGGACAGAGGCTTGAGCCAGCAGCCCATGTTGTAAGAACCTGTTCAAAGTCTTTTGAGGCCGCAGCGAACTGATGCCCGCATCCGTTCGCGGGCAGCTCAGGGCCGCTCTCAGCGGACCTTCACCACGACCTTGCCTTTGGCACGCCCCTGCTCGACATAGGCGAGAGCCTCTGCGGTCTGGTCCAGCGTGAACGATCGGTCGACGACGGGACGGATCGCCCCCTTCTCCACCAGCACCGTGATCTGGCCCAGCTGCTTGCCTTCTGCGCGCATGAAGACGAACGCATAGTTGACGCCACGCGCCTTGGCCTTCCTTCGAATGCCGAAGCTCAGCAGGCGCAGCACCTGCTTCACCGGCCAGGGGAATCCTCGCTCGGCAGCGAAGGCGGGCGTGGGCGGCCCGGAGATCGAGATGAGGTGCCCGCCGGGCTTGAGCACCTGCAGCGACTTGTGCAGTTCATCGCTGCCGAGGCTGTTCAGCACCACGTCGTAGTCACGCAGTTCAGTGGCGAAGTCCTGCTTCTTGTAGTCGATGACCACATCGGCGCCCAAGGCCTTGACCCAATCGACGTTTGCCGTGCTCGTGTTCGTGGCGACCCAGGCCCCAAGGTGCTTGGCCAACTGGATCGCGATGCTGCCAACCCCACCTGAGCCCGCTTGAATGAACACCTTCTGCCCCTTCTTCAGCTTGGCCGTCTCGACCAAGACCTGCCAGGCTGTCAGCGCCACGAGCGGCAGCGAAGCCGCTTCGCCCATGTCGATGTTGGCGGGCTTGCGAGCCACCGACGTGGCCTTGACCGCGATCAGCTCTGCGAACGTGCCAATGCGGTCGTCGTCGGGACGGGCATAGACCTCGTCACCCACATTGAAGTCTCGAACGAGACGGCCGACCCGCACGACGGTGCCGGCCACGTCGTTGCCGAGGATGAGCGGCATGCGGTAGGGAAGGACGCCGCGCTTGAACTCCCCGGTTCTGATCTTGATGTCCAGCACGTTCACGCTGGCGGCGTGGACCTGGATCAGCACGTCGTCGTCGTGCACACCCGGTTCAGGCATGTCGGAAGCGGTACGGTCGGTGTGCGGGAACTCTCGCGTAGATTGGGCCGGGACGTCAAGCGTGTTCATGAAGACGCTGCGGCATTGGTCGAATTGGGACTGATCGAAAAGGACGAGCGCGGCGCACTGAACTGCCCGTTCTCGAATATCCATGTGGATATGGTCATGGCTCCCACACGAAGGGTGGCGTGAGGCAAGCCGCGCCTGATTGAAGCCGGTCGGCCCGAATGAGGTTGTCAAAGGGGCGAGAGGCCCCCCTTCGGCCCTCTCGCTCGCGCTCCCCTGCCCGCCCGATTTACCCCCTCACGGTAGCGATGATGCTCCCGGCTTCCCGAGGCGCGAAGACGTAGTTCAGAGCTGATAATCCAAACGATGGCATGTCGTCTGCTCGTCCAGATGGTTCCGGTTGAACATGGCGTTCCCCAGACGGTTCGTCAGAGAGCGAACAGTTTCGCGCCTGACATCGATGGCGCACTCAAAATCGGCGTATTGATCAAGGTCATGATGGAAACCAGCCGCGCCGCCCAGCACGAATTTCCCCTGACTGAGGTCATTCCTCGCGAAACAAATTTTAGCCTGCCAGCGGCGCTTCGCTGACACTACGCTTCTGCGGGTGCAGCCCCCGCGACAAATGCCTCGCATTTGCGCTGACTGTCTACCGGCCGCTCGATCGTGACCATCGGCAACGCAAACCAAGGAGATACTACCATGGCCGATCCCGTCAACTTCATCCGCTTCAACGCAGACAAACACGCTCACCGGCAACATCGCGTCCGTCGCCTACGACATCGATATCGTCGGTGGAGAGTTCGACAGCACCAGCGAGCCTTGATCGCCGTAATTCCCCGGGCGACGTCGTCCTCGGCCTCTCGCTCGCTTTCGATCCTGCCGGGGCGACAAACAGATCTTGAGTGCGGCTGAGGACGCAATCTGGTGAGCGTGTCGTCGGACGTTTGCCGTGAGCTTCATGGTTTTCGAAATGGTCCAACTAGCGGTATCCACCCCGTACCATCTGGAGATAGGCAAAGCGGTCGCCGCCGAGGCCGGTCATGACTTTCGCAACGTAGTCCTTCAGTGTGTGGCAGTATCCACCCGCACAAAACAATCGTTCTGTCATCCACGTGTCGTGAGCTGAGATGGTGACTCATCTGGATATCAGCCTCGTTTGCCCATTTTTGCACAGCTGGATCACTGGGCCCTCGCCCTGAACAGCATTTCGGTGTTCTCCGGCGCCCGACAGAGGATCAAGCTGCGCCTGGTGGGCACGTGGCCGCTGAACTGCTCGACGTCAATGTGCTTTTCCTTCGCTTTCTACATCGCCGAAAGTCCTCTCAGAACGGCCGCTCAGCGCCAGTAAGTCGCTGTTTAAAAAACAAAAATCATGAAAAAAAACGGCTGACAAGTCACTTCATCCCAAAGGGCGGAGGGCAGATATCCAGCGGCTGTCGGCCGCCACGTGGTGCCAACATCACGCAGTCCTTCGAATTCCCTGGTCATTTGCCTTCATAAGAGCCATCAGCATTGGCCCGAGTGAAAACTCCCCGCGCTCAGAGCGCCTGGTGAGATCCCGCAGATATCCTCCGGCGGACGTTATCAAACTGGATCGCTCGAGAATGCAGGCCATCGCCACTGCGGCATTTTCGGGTCCCATGACGTTGCATGCCTCCTCGTAGGCTGAGGGGCTGACGCCGAGCATTGAGCGCACAACGACAGCCGCCTTCATGAGCTCGCGCCAGTGCTCAACGCGCCCGCCGGGCCCGTAATCAGTTATCTGCGGGCAGGCACGAAGGACCATTCCGAGCGGAAACGCCTTGATCGGATCATGTTTCGTCTTCTGTCGCCCGTTCTTTTCATTCCTCGTCAGAGCTTTGTCTACCAAGTTTCCGCCCTGCTCTTTTTCGGAGCTAGGTTCAAGTTCATTTATGGATTCGGTATTTGAATTCTGTATGTGCCGGTCATCTTGAACGTCATTGCCGTGCATTTCTTCAGTTTTTAGCTGCACTTCCAGGGTGTTGAGCACATCCTCCCGTAGGAGTTCCATTTCATCGAGCGCAATTTCCACCTCGGAACGGTTCGGGCAGCGAGGGAGGCGTGCGAGAATGCTGACATATTCGGATTCCGCCCGTTCCCAGTTGCCGGCAGCACCCTCTTCCACGGCGGCCGAGATCAACTTGCGCACATCGCGACGGCATATCGTCAGGGCTTCCTTTGCGCGGCGGAAGCGGGCGAGTTCGGCGGCAACGTCCTGCGCCATCAAAGCGAGCTCCGAGGCACGAACCAGTAACGGTGTCAGGTCAAACCCGTAGGCCTGTTCGACCTCGCCATCCCGGCCGCGGTGCGCATAGCGTTTGCCGTTCGGGCTGTCGCGCCGCAGAATAAGGCCAGCATCGACAAGTGCAGCGAGTTGCCGGCGCAGTGTCGACTCGGTGATTCCGTGGGCACGCACGGACAATTGGGCGTTAGATGGGAAAACGACCAGCCCTTGACCCGGATCGAGTTCCAAGTGAGGGTAAAACGTCAGAAGGGCGTCAAGAACGGCAAGTGCACGGTCTTGGATCCCCAGGCGTTCCCGTGCCTCACACACGTCTCTGAAGACTTTCCACTTTTCGATCCTCGTGTCCGGCTGTGGATTTTCGATCGCCATCTGGCCTCGTACCAGGGCAAGCGACATCGGCCGCCGCCCAAAAGGCGTCGTCACATGTCCCGTCTGCATTTTTCTCTCACCTTTCTTCAGGCAAAAGAAATCCGCTCACCAAACTGGCGCCAAGACTCTTGACTGTGATTCCGGGAAATGCGATTCTCGATCCTGCTAGAGATGACGAGAGAGGCTTCCACGGTTCGCCGTTTGGGGGCCTTTTTCTTTTGCGGTTCAGTCTCCGTTGGTTTGATTGTTGGAGCCCTTGTACTCTTCGTACAAGCGATCCAAGCGAGAAGACAGCCACTCGCTAAAGGGCTTGGCTTCGACACTCGAGAACTCGATGGCCACCTTCTTCGCTTTAGCTTTCATCGCGAAATTAAGTGACCGATCAAATGAGACCCAGTCGTTGGCTGCGGTTTCGGCTTTAGGCTTCTTCGCAGCCGACTTCGTCTTGTATCGCTTCAGATAGTCGTGCAGCTCATCGAAGCGCTCACTTTCAGGAAGCTGCAGAAAGTCGTTAGTTCCTGCATGCTCGACGGCGACCTTGAAGAGGGCAGGGGCAAGGACGAGTTGACGCAGGCTGAGCCAACGATCACGTCCTATCTTCTTGGACGCACCAAGGGCCTGGATAACCGGGGCGGGCACCGACTCGATCACCGAAAGCATCTTGGACAGCATAGCTTCATCAATGGCGAGCGAGGAACGAACCGTTTCCTTGGTCATCCCTGAATCGATAAGATTCTGAGCGAAGTAAGCACGCTCAATGAAGGAGAGGTTAGAGCGGGCCGCATTTTCCTGGCCCTGAACGATGGCTGAGGTGGTGTCGTCGAGTTGCTTTACGATTGCCTTGACCGGAACACCAAGCTCACGAGCTACCCTTAGGCGACGATGGCCGAAAACCACCATATATCGCTTGGCGTCTGTCGAACTCGGACGAACCAAAATAGGTGTCGTCTGACCTGACATCCTGATCGCATGAAGCAGTTCCTGAAACTCTTCTCCATCGTCAGAAAGGCGGTCCGACACGAACGACACGTCGACCGACTGTGGATCAAGATCCACAATCACTTCGCCTTCCATGAGCTTTTTGGTGCTCTCGGCCATGTCTTCAATAGAGCGAACAACAGTCTTTGCCGCACCGGTCATTCCGTATCCAGGCTTTGTCGGTATCTGGCTGGCCGATATGGCCGCCATATCCAGCTTGGCAAATGGATTTTCACGGGACATGTTTGTCCTCCTGGACTGCTCTCAGATTCAACAAGTGGCTGATTACGCATAGCAAACGTTCGAAAAAAACGGCTGACAAGTGTCTCATTTTCGCCCCCACGCGCCGTGTATAAGTTCGACAATTTCCGCGTTGGCCGAATTCAAACTCTCGATCGCTCTGTCGTAAGTCGAACGAACAAATTCGCCCCGCTCGACCTCGTACAATGTCTGCTTTTTAATCGACGCATCAGAGATGGCAGTGGATTTCAAAACGTGGTTCCTCAGCATCTGCTGTGCGAACATGGACTGCATAAATCCAACCATTTGAGCCTGAGGTATATCCGTCGGCTCAAAGCGGGTGATGAGGTACCGGAACCACTGCACGCGCATCTCCGCGCCTGCTTCGGCGACCGGTCCCATGATCCCGCCGAGCATCATAAGAAATTGGCTCATCGACATGATATCCAGCATCTGGGGATGGATGGTGATGAGGATTCCCGTGGACGCCATAAGCGCCGTAATGGTCAGATAGCCCAGTTGGGGAGGGCAATCTATGACAACAACATCGTACCTGTCGTCGACCTGCTTGAGGGCACTTGCGATCCGCATATAGAAAAGCCGGCCGTCTTCTCCCTTCTTGGAAGAGATTGCCAGCGGCACGTCGTATTCGTATTCCTGCAACACCAGATTGGCTGGGACAACATCCAGTCCAGGGATGTTAGTTGGCTGGATAACATCGGCGATTGACTTGCGCTCGTCGTCGAAACGCAGCGCTTCATAAAGAGAGGCTGTATCGTCAAGCTCGGGCTGGATTCCAAAAAGGGAAGTTAGAGACGCTTGCGGGTCGAGGTCAACCGCCAGCACACGATGGCCAGTGAGTGCAAGATACTGCGCAAGGTGCGCCGCAGTTGTGGTTTTGCCGCTTCCGCCTTTGAAGTTCACGACCGAGACAACCTGCATCGGTTCGCCTTCCCGGCGCCGAGGAACGTAATACCGCTTGTCAGACTTCTTGTTTGCCTCGAGATAATCCCGAAGCTCGAGCATCTGGTCGGCGGTGTAATAGCGACGCCCACTGACTGATTCGATCTCCGGCCCTTTTCCGTCTGAGTGGAGTTGTCTAAGGTGAGTCTGGGTCACCCCCATGAAATCCGCAACTTCCGCAAGCTGGAACTTGCGTAATCCCTTGCGAGCGTCAGGTGGGTATTGCTGGCTGCGCAACATATGCAATGCGCTCGAGATCTTCGACCCCTGTTGGGCGATCTCGATATCAAATCTGTTTTGCAGCTCATTGTTCATTTTGCGAACTATTTCCCGGAGATCTTAACTTTCGAAAAAATGGCCCGAAAGCCATCATTTGCGAAACTATCTCCCGATTCCCGTGTCGCCGCAAGACATTTAAGGTTAACAACACCTTAACGGAATTGGCGGGAATCAGGGCCTTCGAAAAAATCTACGATATCTTTCCGAGAGTTAGGCTGATTCCATCGACTACGTATAGACAGTGGAAACTGCAGATCTGCAGTTGCAACACCTGCGCGCAACAAGCTCCGTCTCCTCAGATCGACACTGTGACGTCACGCCAGCGATAGAATCACAGACTGCAGATCTGCAGATCGCCACATCGTTTTTTAGATGATTAGTTTCCCTAGGTTCGAAACGAGTGGAGAAAGAAATGCGAATCTCTACGGTCGCACGTGATCGATACGCCGATCACTCAAATGAACTCGCACACATGCATCGGTTTCGCGCAACAGGTTTTCAAGACTGCCCCGAACGCAACGTGACGACCAGCGAGCCGATCGAGTTTAACCATTGCGACCAATTGGACAGCGCTTATGTCCGCGCGGTGACCAACGACAAACGCGATTTCGGCTGTGCGCCGCATCTCTCCGCAGTCCGCCCGACCATACTGAAGCCGACTGGTCCGCAGCATTCAGCAGAGGGCTCGTTCAACGCGACGGAATGGATGATCGAGAGCTCTCAGGTCTGCATCGATACGAGTTTACGCCCAGGCAGGGGAGGGCCCCGGTTTCATGTCGCAACACTCACCGTGTTCGCTAGCATCATCGAATGGTCGATGGCGGATGGCTGCGATCAGATCCTCACGGCCAACGAGCGGCCCTTCGAACGCTTCTTGAACTGTACCGGTTCGTCCGACAGCGCGGCGAAGAGAGCCAGCCGAGATCGACAATGGCGGGCACAGGTGAGGAGCGCGGCATGACCCAGCTCAGATCTCCCACGCGACTTGTCCTAAAACTTCAGGACGCGCTTCGCGACCAACTTTGCCTCGAGATCATGCGCATCCCGACGGCTGGCTGTTTATCGAGCGGCTCGGCTATAGCGTGGACGCCGCCGGCGTCACACGTTCTGCCGCAGTCTGACCACGTTTGACCAAACTAAAGCGCGTCGCAATTCGGCGCAGGCGAGGACTGGCAAGATGGACGACAAAATCTTAAACGCGTGGCGGCGTGCACCGAGGCTGAATGAGTTTGCCGACTTCTTCGAGAAAACGGCAAGCGGGCTATCGGGTGCGCCTGAATATGGTGCGCCGGCCGCGTCGGCCGATCTATTACAATTCGATCTAGATTGTCTAAGCTTTGCAGACACGCACCGGCGCCTATGGGGCAAATTCGAGCAACACTATTTCGCGAGTATTCCTTATCGTCTTGAGGAGGAGTGCCGCATTGCCGCTGCTGCATTCCGTTTCTGTTTGAGGGTTTGGGCCGAAGAGAGCCGGCCGGCAACCTTATACACACTGGGAGCTGGCGCCGGCAGTCTTTCGCGTTCGCTTGCGAAGCTCGGCGACGGGCGCATCAACACGCTGAACTGCAGTCCGACCATTGCCAACCGAGTGTGCTTCTATGAAAAACGCGGCAGTGAGTACGCCCACTTCTTCGAAGGTCCATTCTTCGAGCTCGATGCTGAGCGCATCGCCACTGACCGGGACCTCGAGCCGTTTCGCCACGGGTTTGATGTTCTTATCGAGGACACGACGTTCCAGATGTACGGGAGCGACAGGGATAACCAGATACGGTTTGTTGCCCGCTCACTCAAGCAGAGCGGAGTACTCGTGCAGGTGCAGAAGCTGCGGCATTCAGATCCGCTGGAATATGCAGAGCGTGAACGCCACAAAGATGAGGTGTTCAAACAGCGATTCTTTTCACCAGGTCAGATCACCGAAAAGAAGCGAGAAATCCTCAACACGATGGTGGATTTCCAGGTCGATATGGCGACGACCATCGCGGCTCTTGGCCTGTCCTTCCGCTACAGCATCATGACCTGGAATAGCGGTAATTTTTATACGATCGTCTCGTCAAATTCCCGTCGCTCCATGATCGATTTCGTTGGTTCACTATTAAAGCCGGCACTACCCACTGACTTCTGCAATGAGCCGGTACCAAAGACCATTGTTGACGACAACAACGAGCCGCTCCCGAAAATCTGGCAATGGCGCGCCCCTCAACCGGCAAAGCCAAAGGAGGCTGGGGCATGATTATTGCGGGGAGGTCGGACGTATGAGTGACAGCTTTGTAGCATCTCGAATTTCCGCTTCGCAGGTCAGGCAGGCACTCACACTTCTGATGCCCGAACTCGAAAGGTTCTGGCAGCGCCCGCTCCTGGACTATGCCCATGCGGTCTATGATAACGTCCACAGAGGACAATGCGCCGCTCGTAACGATGCGATGGGGCGTTTGCAGTTGCTGATCCGCAATGTGGCAATTCGTGCCGGCGCTGATGAAGACCAGGCGCTAGACGCTGCCCGGCAAATGTCAGAGATACCGGTGCTGCAAACCGGACCACACTGTTTCCTGATTGTGGATCCGGAAGCATTTTACACGCATCTGTTCAGCGCGTTGGGTTTAAGTTCACACAAGCGCCGGTGGCACCTCTACTTCGGCTGCTCGACCGTCAAATTTACGGAGAGACCAGGAAAGGGGCCTGGTTGGCTGGATGTTGGTGGTGAACTCGTCAATGTCTTTGGTTTATCGAAACGGCGCATGGGGTCTACCAGCCTTTGTGGCCGCAATGGTCCCTATCATTTCGATCGTTCGCGCCAATCCGTATCGGCCACAAATCGTAACGCCGCATGGCTAAGAAACGAGCTGCCCGAGGCCGAGTTCCCGACGGCGGCCGACGCGATCATCGCCGCTAATGAGGCACTTTGGAAGAAGTCATTCCCCTTGTCACTGCGATTGCTCCAGTTCAACGATGCGGACGTGGGAGACCTTGTAGCCGATCACTTCGACGACCCGGATTCATGGCTTTCGAGGCGTTTCGCGGGCGATGATCAAGCTGCGGAGAAAATGCTTGCGACCATCGATGCGCTAAACGAGGGTCCTTGGGCAGGCTGGATCAGGCGAACAACTGACTTTTTCTGGGGACTGATGGACGGCCGGATCATTCCGCTTCACCTCGATCGCGGCGTGCTGACGGCTTCAACTCCCTCAACCTTCCGCGTCCCCTTTACCCCTGAGCATGTCGCAAGATCGTTACGCCAGCGCGAGCTGGTTCCGAATTTGCTGATGATCGCATTGGTCACTTCGATCCTGCCGGGTGTCAGGCTACTTGGAGGTAGTCGACAGACTATTTACCATCCGCTGATGCGATACGTCGTTGCTGCCGCACTTGACGCTAACCACGACCGTGCGCTTCTGGCTGCCATGCGTGAAGACCGGCGCGGCGGCATGTGGGGCCATCGCGTTCTACGGCCAGCAAACGCCTTTCCGTTTCAGGAAACTGAAGACCCCGGACATTGGCTGGCTGTTGCTGCGGCATATGGTGAGCTGCCACTGCAAATGGCCGCAGGCGATCTTGCCTTCTTCACCGGCGATCCGATCTGGCGGGAGATCTGCGGTCATCTTGCAAGTCAACGGGTCAAGGCCGCATCGCCCGAGTGGGCGTGGGCATAGAAACTAATCAAGGGAGGACGCTCGATGGAAAGAGCGAGATGGCAGATCCGGAAAATTTCAGATGGGGAGGCGGATGTGTTCCGCCGGATCCGGCTGGAAGCACTAAAAATGGAGCCGAACGCCTTCGCGAGCGTTTATGAAGATTGGGCGAGCTTCCCGGATACAGAATGGCGTAAGAGGATGACAATTCCGATTTTCGTTGCTTTTGTCGAAAGCCAACCGATCGGTTTGATGGCGCTAAAGCAACTGGAACCGGCAAGGATGAGGCATCGCGCAAAGCTTGAAATGGTTTACGTGAACAAGGGATATCGGGGGGCCGGTCTTTCAGATCTGCTTCTGTGCGAAGTCGTACGATATGCCGAGCAACACGGAATAAGACAGATCGAGCTGGGGGTTAGGGAGGACCGTGCTGGAGCCATAAGGTTTTATAGGAGCGCGGGGTTTACGGACATCGGAACCGTCCCTCAGGGATACCGTGAGAAGGACGTTCACTTCAAGGAAATCCTGATGGTCAAACAATTGAACGCGGCTTGACGTCGTTGCCCGGAACGGGCCAGATTGTTTGGATAACGCCTCGCCGATCGGCGTGCCATCCTCTGCCTGCTTCAACACGGATGCGATCTGCGCTTCCGAAAACTTCGAGGCCTTCATCGAATTCTCCTCTTCTTCCCACCAGGGATCATAAGTGGAAAATTCCAGTTCTAAATGGCCTAATTTATTGGGGGCACGTCAAGAGAAATCAAAGAGCAGAGGATTCAGTCACCGCTGAGGGTGCGTCCAAATGCGGCCCCCGCGAAATCGCTTGAGACAATATCGTGTTGTCGGCGACCTTGGTCGGATTTGCTTACCGAAGAAACCCATCTCGGTCGAATTCACCCCATCCACGAAGCTCGGCCGCACCTTCGTCGATCTTGTGACCCGCCTTCTTGTTCTTTTTGAGCGATTGAGCCAAGCGCCTTTGGTAGGCCGCCTTCTGTCGCTTCTCCGCCTTCGCTTCGGCGTCCTCAATCCGCCATTCTTCTACGGCCCCCCGATCGAGAAGGTCCTCGACTACCTTCGGGTCGAAGATATGGAAGGTGATCCGCCGGGCACGTCCGTTCAGCCGCACTGTTCTCGTCCCGGCGCTTTTGAGACGCCCGTCGGCGAGCCAGCGATGTCGCTCGCTCGTCTTGATAGCGAGGATGTCCTGTATCTCACGCGGAATTACCGGAAGAGCCTCGGCTTCTATCAACACGCCTGTCACGGTTCTTACGGCGGCATCGAACGCATTTTTGTTGCGAGCGGGCATCGCAAGGGTGATCTCGTTGCTTTCCAGGCCGATGGATTTCTTCAACGTCGCAGGCAGTCGCGCCTGCATTTCCTGCAAAATGCCTTTCGCTCGAACGGACGATCCCAGCGTCATCGCAGGCGACAACATCCACGTCCTGATCAGTTCGATATCGCTCTTGTCGATTTTTCGCATCACTCCTAGATAGTGCCTATCTCTTTTCGTTCAACGAGGTGAACTGTTCGGCGACCGCAGATCCGAACCACCTCACGATTAGCGGAAACGCCCCGCTTAGCCAGCACGGCTATCCGGTTTGATGCGACGAACCTTCTGGCTAGAATAGACTCAAGCGGCTGTTGTAATATCAGCGACGATTTGCCTTGTCGTCATAACGCAGAATAGCGTCATAGACCTCATCACGCGGCATCCGAACGACCGCTAAGGATGGAAACGGAACTAGCAAGGTCCCCTCCAATCCAGTCATAAGGGCGGCGGTCGCCTTCCAGGAAAGCGGGCTTGGCTGAGAGTGAGGCCATCTATCGCCTTGGTCGATTCGACCCCTAAGGGCTCGTTTCATTAACGTGCCTTCTTGAACCTAACACCTACCCCGCCGCCGTTTTCTTTTATGAATTCAATCCCCTCTTGCTCGAAGGCCTTCACGAGACTCGCAATGTTGTTGCTAATCGGAAGGTGAGCGCCTCTCTCGAAATCTGCGACTGTCTGCCTTGAAACGCTCGCGGCTTTTGCCAGTTCTCCCTGACTCCAGCCCAGCATCGCCCGTGCCCCACGGCATTGTTCCTTAGTTATTAGAGGTTCTGTAGCCAAGGCAAACTTTCTGATTGACTTCTATCATTCTGTAGGGAAAACTGGAGTTCATCGATCGGGCAGGTGCGTCAACACCATACCCGACCTGACCACAATCAAGCTGTTAGGGAGCTCGGATCATGGCTGATTCCGACAATAGCAGAACTATGCCTAATTTCGCGAGAGCAGATTTCAGCTCAGGTCCTCTGCGTTGTTCGATGTCCATTTCTGGCCTAGCCAACAAGTCGTCATGCCTGATGGATGCAGTTGTCCAACCAACTAGGGCAGGGGATCAAAAGGGGAAGGCCGCCGTCCTCCTGTAAAATTCGAAAATAGTTACACTTAGCCGATGGGCTCGAAGGCCCGTCGAATTTCCGATTCAAGCTTCGACTGCTGAACCACGCTTCGGCCTCGCCGCAGCAAGAACTCCGGCTGTCCAAATTCCAACGACAAAAAAGGGAACTCCATGATCAAATTCGCCAACGCATTTCGACCCATGGCAATGACGGCGGCCATTTTATCACTCACCATCCTCGTCGTACCTGCAATTCCGGCCAACGCTCAGGTCCAATCAGACTTGCGCATTGCGACATCTTACAAGTTGATGACGCTTGACCCGCATTATGCAAACCTAAACGAGAACACCTCGCTGCTGTCGAATATCTACGAGCGCCTAGTTTATCAGGATGAAAAACTAGCCCTCAAGCCCGGGCTAGCGGTTTCATGGTCGATGATTTCCGAAACACTTTGGGAGTTCAGGCTGCGTGACGGTGTCAGATTTCACGACGGATCGCCGTTCACGGCCGAGGATGTTGTTTATTCCATCGATCGCATCCGCAACTTCCTGAAGTCACCGAGCGGAGGTTACCGTTCCTACGTGACGGGTATCAAGTCCGTCACGGCGGCGGATCCATTGACGGTCGCCGTCGAAACAGATGGGCCTGTCCCAAATTTTCCTCTGCTGATGTCTTCGGTCTTCATCATGCACAAAGCGGGGGAGGGGTTTCAGACAACGGATGAACTCAACTCTGGACGCACGTCGGTTGGGACCGGCCCCTACCGGTTCGAAAGCTGGAGCTCCGGCGAGACACTGCGACTGAAGCGAAACGATGACTACTGGGGTGGCCGGCCTGCATGGCCAATGGTGACCTTCAGGGTGATGGAAAGTCCAGCGGCGCGTGTCGCGGCTTTGTCTTCCGGTGACGTCGATGTCGCCGACTCAATCCCGGCACGAGACGTGAATTCGCTGACACAGCGCGGCGCAAACATCGCCAGCATCAGTGCGGCTCGCATCAATTTTCTGCAATTCGACGTCGAGAAAGAGAAGGTTTCGGGCGTTACCGATAAATCCGGTGCGTCGATCTCCAACCCGTTTCGCGACGTAAGGGTGAGACAGGCCCTGGCGCTTGCCACCGATCGCAGGGTCATTGCCGAAAAGATCCTCGCTGGATACGGAACCGCAGCGTCACAGGTTTTCCCGGAAGGATTGCCGGGCACCTCTCCCAATCTGAAGGCACAAGCCCCCGATTATGATGTGGCCAGGGCAATGCTTGCGAAGGCGGGATATTCGGACGGTTTCAATGTTGTTCTTGCCGGACCTGCCGGTCGCTACCCCGGCGATAGCGACAGCCTTCAGGCCATTGCGCAGAGTTGGGCGCGCGTCGGCGTCTCTGTCCAGCCCCAGGCATCGCCTTTCTCGGTATTCAACACCAAGCGCGCCGCTGGCGAATATGCCGCCTGGTACGGTGGGACGTCTGGCGAAGCTGTGGACGTCATCCTTAGAGCCCTGCTTGCGTCTCCGGACAAGGACGGCGGCACGGGTGCGCTGAACTTCGGGCATTATCGCGATCCGTCCTTTGATGCGCTTCTCGCAGAGGCTGAAGGCATTGAAGAGGGCGAAGAACGGAACGCTGCCCTTGCAGAAGCGACCGAGCTCGCGCTGAAAGACCAGCCGATCATCCCTCTCTATCACTTCCATCATATCGTGGGTTACGGCCCGAAAGTTGGATCGTATGTGATGCACCCGCGCGGCTGGACGACGGCCATGCAGGCGATCGCGGCGACGGAGTAAGTTCATGGGTCTGATTTCCACCGTTTCTGCGAGGCTCGGGCAGGCCTTGCTGCTGCTCCTTGTCATGTCGCTGATCGGCTTCATCGGTATCCACAGCATCGGCAACCCGGTCTTCAATGTCGTCAACATTGAAACTGCCACGCCAGAGGATATCAGGCGTGCGACTGTGGCGCTGGGGCTCGATCTGCCGATCTGGCAACAATATGGATTGTTCCTGAAAAACGTCGTCAACGGCAATTTCGGGACATCCTATATCTACCATCAACCGGCATTTGACCTTGTCCTGAGCAAACTGCCGGCAACGCTGGAACTGGCATGCGCGGCGATGCTTCTGTCGGTGATCACTGGGGTTGGACTCGGCCTCGTCGCAGGTCGGAGAAAAGGAACGGCGCTCGACCGCACAGTCCTCAACGGCAGCGTGTTTGCTCTCAGCATCCCCTCGTTCTGGCTTAGCATGATGCTGATCCTGACGGGTGCGGTTCTGACGGGCTGGTTCCCGTCGGGCGGAAGGGGTGCAACGGCAATTTTCGCCGGAAGTGAATGGAGTTTTCTGACCGTAGACGGATTGTGGCACATGATCCTCCCGATGCTGGCGCTTGCCATTCCGAACATCGCACTGATTGCCCGACTGACGAGATCAGGCACGATCGAGGTCGAACAGCAGGAGTTCACGCGGTTTTGCAGGGCACGAGGCCTCTCTCCGAGGCGGATCCTGTTTGCTCACACATTGCCGAACATCAGCGTGCCACTTGTCACCGTGATTGGCCTGCAATTCGGCGGAATGCTCGCATTCGCCGTGGTGGTTGAATCGATCTTTGCCTGGCCGGGGATCGGCAAGCTCCTTATCGATTCCATCCAATTGCTCGACCGGCCTGTCGTGATGGCGAGCCTGACTTTTACCGCCGTAAGTTTTGTGGTGCTGAACGCACTCGTCGATCTCTATTACGCAATCATCGACCCACGCGTGCGGCTGTCGTCATAAGAAGGGGAATATCATGAAACCGCTTATTCTTCGGGCGCTCAGGACGAGGCCTGGGACGTCGGAACGACGATCGTTTTCGAATACGTCGGCCAGCCTTTCGACGATTGTCCTTTGTACCCTCATTGCGGCCGCTCTCGCGGCACCTCTGATTGCATCGCAAAACCCCTATGATCCTCTCCAGATTTTCGGGTGGGAGGCGTCATCGCCTCCGGGCACCGTGGGCAGTGGAGGTTATATGTACCTCCTCGGCACGGATGGGCTCGGGCGGGATATCTTCAGCACCATTCTCCATGGTTTACGCATCAGTCTCATTGTATCGCTTACCAGCTCCGGCCTCGCTGCCCTGATTGGCCTGACTGCCGGAGTCAGCGCCGCCTATTTCGGACGCTGGGTTGACGCCGTGATCATGCGCCTGGTCGACCTGCAGCTCAGCCTTCCGACAATCCTCGTTGCGCTGATTGCGATCGTCACGCTTGGACCGGGGGTTGACCGGATCATTCTTGCGCTCGTGATCGCACAATGGGCCAGCTATGCTCGACTGGTGAGAGGCGTCGCCCTTAGTGAAACGCGAAAGCCATACATGGACGCAGCACGCCTGATGCGGCTGCCTGCCCGAAGGGTACTATTCCGACACCTGCTGCCAAACAGCATTGCCCCGGCCATCAGTCTGATCCCGATTGAAGTGGGCCATGCTGTGGCACTTGAGGCTACATTATCGTTCCTCGGCCTTGGCGTTCCACTCGACAAACCGTCGCTTGGATCGATGGTCGCAAACGGATTTCAGTATCTCTTGACCGGCCAGCATTGGATCAGCCTGTTTCCGGGCCTCGCCCTGTTCTGCCTGATCGCCGCGATCAACTTTACCGGCGAGGGCATTCGCCTGCGCCTCGACCCCAGGAGCAAGCCACGATGAACAGCCTGGCGACAGCATCCACGAAACCTGCGACGAACAACAAAGCCGTGCCTCTTCTGGAAATCACCAATCTTTGCCTCCGCCATTGGTCGTCCACCGGGTACTCGACAATCCTGAGTGACGTCAGCTTTACACTTGCACGCGGTGAGATTCTGGGAATTATCGGGGAGTCGGGTGCCGGAAAATCAACGGTTGGAAACGCCATACTGGGCCTGCTTCCGCCGGACATCGAGCAGGCATCAGGAGTGATCGCCATTGAAGGATCCCCTGTCGCTCCTTTCGAGAAACCAAACGCGTTGGGAAGGCGCCGGCGGATTTCGGCAGTGTTCCAGGATCACACCGCCTCCCTCGACCCACTCATGAGTGTTGGCGCCCAGATTGCGGAGACGGTCCGGGCCCATAACGGGAACTTGTCCGTTGGTGACGCGCGAGCGCGTTCGCTCGAGCTCCTCGGGCGGGTTGGAATTCCCGGTCCCGAGCGCCGCTACGGTCACTTCCCGCACCAGTTTTCCGGTGGACAGCGACAGCGGGCGGTGATTGCCATGGCGCTGGCCGGATCACCTGACGTCATCATTGCTGACGAACCAACCTCTGCGCTGGATGCGACTGTCCAGAAACAAATCCTGGCACTGTTGCGCACCCTCGTCGATGAGACGGGCGTTTCAGTCGTCCTTGTCACCCATGACATGGGCGTCGTCGCTGAAGTGACTGATCGGGTCCTGGTGATGCGGAAGGGAAAGGTTGTCGAGGAAAACGACACCACCGCTTTGATCAACAATCCCGCCGAGGACTACACACGCGATCTTCTGGCGGCGGTTCCCCGGTTACGTCTGAACACCCGGCAGAGTGACGCGACAAGCTTCCAGGGAGAACGGCGGGACAACATGGACCCCGTTCCAGAAGAACCCTCCAAACCATCTCTTGTCGTCGAAGGCATTGGAAAGACCTTCTTCGCAAGCGGGCTGTCTTCGTTGATCGGGAAAGCGCGCGGGTCCTCCCGCCATGCCTTGAGCGATATCAGCCTCACGCTGCGACGTGGTGAGATCACCGGCATAATCGGGGAAAGTGGCAGCGGAAAAACGACGTTCGGCCGGATCGTTGCGGGGCTGGAAACGGCATCGGCGGGAACCATGATGCTTGAAGGCCGCCCTTACGACGTGACGCGACCGGGACACCGCAGCGGTCTGCTCGGGCAGGTGCAGATGATTTTTCAGGATCCGGCCGTCTCGTTGAACCCGACAATGCGCTTAGGGGAAACCCTGCGCGAAAGCCTCCGTTTTGGGGCGAGCGCAAAAGACGACAACGGAAAGCACTCGCTCGACGCGATGATGGAACGGCTCGGGCTTCCGTCGGGCCTGCTTGCGCGGTATCCGCACCAACTCTCCGGTGGGCAAAAACAGCGCGTCTGCATCGCAAGGGCGCTTCTCGCACGTCCGCACATCATCGTCGCCGACGAACCGACCTCGGCACTTGATGTCTCCGTACAGGCCCAGATCATCGAATTGCTCACAGAAACCGTCAAGAGCCAGAACCTTTCGATGCTGTTTATCTCGCATGATCTGGCGGTTGTACAACAGCTCTGCCGGTCCGTGTTCATTTTGAGGGACGGCAAAATCGAGGACAGCGGCCCTTGCGACGAAGTGTTCTCGACATCGCGCAATCCTTACACGCGAAGTCTGATCGACGCCCGCCCAGAAAAGTTCACGACCTGAGGACCTCAGCGGAACATCCCGCAGGTCTCCAGACGCTAGGCTCAGCAAGCGCCCTTGTCGCGCTTGTCCATCAACATGCCGCCCTTCGGCGGTCAGCACAGGCAAAAACATATGACAGGACGATTTAATGTGGCCGTCACTGGCCAGTCTCTCATCAAGCACGACATCCGGAATATCGATGCCGCGGAATTCAAGGCCGTCCGGAACCTCCTTCGAAAAGCAGATCTTTCCTTTACAAATTTCGAGAGCACAATTCTGGGAGATCATGGCGGCTGGCCGCTGAAGGGTTCCTTTTTCGGATGCAGCCAGCCGATCGTGCTTGATGCTCTGGTAGAGACGGGTTTTCGCGCTCTGGCGCTCTCCAACAACCATGCATTCGACCTGGGACCGCCCGGGGTTCTGGCAACCCTGGACGAAGTGGAGCGGCGCCGGATGCTGCATGCAGGGATCGGACGGGATCACCGGCAGGCGGCCCAGGCAGGGAGGGGAGTGATCGCCAAAACGCGTGTGGCGATGGTTGCGATGGATGGCGGACCTGGGCCTGATCTCATGTATGCAACTGACGGTGATGAACATCGGCCCGCGCGCCCCGGCATCAACCGGCTCAAACTTTCGCAGCTCATTGAAGTCGACGATCATGCCTTTGAAGAGCTCAGCGCGATCCGGGACAAGGTCGGATATACGGCGATTGACCTTTCAAATGACAGTCAACCGAATGATCCGCCCTTCGTCGATCCTGTTGACGAACTGGCGCTTGGTCGGACAATTTTCAAGCGGGCGGGACGTTTTGGTCGGAATGTGCGTATCGACCAATCCGACATGGAGCGAAACCTCCGGGAAATCGCATCAGCTGCGAATGAGGGGTACCTGGTCGTAGCGTATCTGCATCATCATCACTGGGCGTCCGACTGGTACACGGTCCCCGACTGGGTTGGCTCCGTCGCCCGCAGTTGCATCGACGCGGGCGCCGCTATGTTCCTGAGCCACGGCGCGCCTGTCCTTCAGCCACTGGAGATTTATAATGGGCGACCGATCTTCTACAGTCTGGGAAACTTCATATTCCACGTTCCGTCAAAATCGACCTGGCATGCACCGGAGGTTTGGGAGAGTGTGATCGGCGTTTGCAACTTCGACACTGACAGTCGCCTCACAGGGATCGATTTCCATCCGGTTGTCATCGGCGGCGAGGAGGGTCTGAGCCATTCGCGGCTGGAGGAACGTCTTGCCCCCCATCTTGCGACCAAGGAGAGAGCGGACCGCATCCTCACACGGTTTCAGGCACAGTCTGCCGCGCTTGGAACGATGATCGAAGTCCGGGACGACGTTGGCATTTTACGGCTCTGAGCCATTATCACCTGAGACACGCTACCGCGCGAGATGCCTTGCCGGCCCTCGTGGAGTGGCGGAATGAGATCTTCAAACTGCGGCCTTTCAGAGATTACGAGCGGAGAACAGAATATGGACACCACGGCAGGCGCCGAAGCCAGGATACGGGACGAGCTTCTCGAGCGGTTTTTCCGGTATGTCGGCATCGAAAGCCAAAGCAATGCAGAAGCAGCCGAACTGCCCTCAACGTCGGGACAACTGGAACTCGCCTTACTGCTGGCACAGGAACTTCAGGAGCTCGGTCTAGAAGACGTGCTTGTTGACGATAATGCAATCGTGACGGCGGTAAGGCGCGGCTCAAATCCGGATGCGCCGCGCATTGGCTTCATCGCACATCTCGACACGGTCGATGTCGGGCTATCGCCGCGCATCAACCCGCAGATCAAGCGTTTCGACGGAGGCGATTTATGCCTTAATGAGGATCAAAACATCTGGCTGCGGGTAGCTGATCATCCGGAAATACAACCCTGGAGGGGCGAAGACATCATCTTCGGTGACGGTACAAGCGTGCTTGGCGCCGACAACAAGGCGGCGATCACGGTGATCATGACCCTGCTCGCGCGATTCAAGGACGATGCTCCTTTCGGTGATATTGTGGTTGCCTTCGTGCCGGACGAGGAAATCGGCTTGCGGGGAGCAAAGGCACTCGATCTCGCCCGTTTTGCCTGCGATTTCGCCTACACGATCGATTGCTGCGAGCAGGGCGAGGTGGTGGTGGAAAACTTCAACGCGGCATCTGGCGAGATTATTTTCACGGGCGTCAGCGCTCATCCGATGTCAGCCAATTGCGTCCTCGTAAATCCCCTTTTGATGGCGTTTGATTTCATTTCGCATTTCGATCGGAAGGATACGCCTGAACACACCGCGGGCAGGGAAGGGTATTTCTGGTTCAAGGATCTCAGCGCCAGCGACAGCGAGGCGCGGCTGAAAGTGATGATCCGCGACTTCGACCGGGGCGCCTTTGAAGAGCGCAAGAAGCGAATTGGCGAAGTGGCAACACTTGTTGCCGCGCAATATCCCACCGGATTGGTTCGAAGCTCCGTTTCCGACACATATGATAATATCGGCGATCATCTTGCTGCCGATCCGCGTGCAGCTAACCTTTTATTCAACGCCCTTGATGAGCTTGGGATAGAAAGGAAAATTGTCCCCATGCGGGGCGGGACGGACGGAGCAGCACTGTCCGCTCGCGGCATCCCGACGCCGAATTTCTTCACGGGCGCTCATAACTTCCATTCGCGCTTCGAATTCCTTCCTATCCCGGCATTTTTGAAATCCTACAAGACAGCGCTGACCATCTGCAAGCTGGCAGGGCAGAGGGATTTCGGCCTCCAACGCGAACCCGGCAACTTACAGGGAGCGGATTGAACTCATGCCATATTCCGCGCAAGCACCAGCCGCTGTCGTCATGATCCGGCCTCATAATTTCACAGTGAACAAGCAGACAGCGGGCGACAACAGCTTTCAGACAACGGGCATTGATCAGCCGGACATCGCGGAAAAGGCTTATGCCGAAATCACGAGTGCTGCCGAAACCCTCCGCCATCACGGCGTAGTCGTCCACATGTTTGAAGATAAGGGTACCACCACACCGGATTCAGTCTTTCCCAACAACTGGTTCTCAACACATGCTGGCGGGCATGTCGCCATCTATCCAATGCGGGCAAGCAACCGCAGACAGGAGCGGCGTTTCGATATTATCGAAATGCTGAAATCCGAATACCGCGTGCAACAGGTCATCGACTATTCTGGACTGGAACCCGACGGACTGTTTCTCGAGGGCACGGGCGCCATGGTTCTCGACCACATTGATAAGGTCGCGTATGCGGTTCGTTCGGACCGGACAAATCCCGTCGCGCTCGAACGCTTTGCCACGCAGTTCGGCTTCGAGCCCATGGTCTTCGACGCGTACGACGCGAAAGGGGTGGCCGTCTATCATACCAATGTACTGATGTGCATTGGAACCGATTTCGCCTTGATCGGCGCCGGCATGATACGCGACATCTCGCGACGGAAAGAGATTCTGGCTCGTTTGAACGGTTCGGGCAGGGCGATCATTGAACTACGTGATGACCAGATTGAAAGGTTTGCGGGAAACGCCCTGGAACTCGAAGGGCGTAACGACCGGATTCTGGCCATGTCCACAACTGCTCTGGCATCGCTGGACACCTCCCAGCGAGAGACGATCGAAGAGCGTGCGAGAATTGTTCCCCTCGATATACCATCAATCGAGATGGCCGGAGGTTCCGTGCGCTGCACGCTGGCCGGCATTCACCTGTTTTCCCGCACAAGTTAGGGGTTGCAAGCCAAAGCTACCTCGTTGCCCGATGCGTTTGACGCACAGGAAGGAAAGTGAAAGCGGCATTGCTGACACTGACCACTGCAGATCTGCAGATAGCCACGTCGCTTTCGAGATGCTCTTTCTTCGCAAGGTGAAATCAAGCGGAGAAAGAAATGCGGATCCTGACCGTTCCCCCTGATCAATACGCCTTTCACAAAGATGAACTGGCGCAGATGCATCGGCTTCGCGAGACAGTCTTCCGAGGTCGCCTTGGATGGGATGTCACAGTCACCAAATCGGGCGAATTTGACGAGTACGATCAATTCGACCCCACCTACGTCCTCGCGGTAACCGACAGTGGACGCGTGATCGGGTGCGCGCGGCTTCTGGCTGCACAGGGGCCGACCATGCTGGAGAGAACTTTCCCACAGCTTCTCAAAAACGGTTTACTGCTGGCATCGTCCCGCATGGTCGAAAGTTCGAGGTTTTGCGTCGATACAACTTTGGCCGCGGGCAAGGGAGGGGGCCAGCTTCACCTTGCGACACTCACCATGTTCGCCGGGATAATCGAATGGTCGATGGCAAATGACTATGACGAGATCGTCACCGCCACAGATCTGCGTTTCGAGCGTATTCTGTACCGGGCAGGCTGGCCGATGGCGCGGTTGGGTGACCCCGTGGCTATCGGCAATACGGTCGCTATAGCCGGCGCACTCACTGCGGATCAGAAGAGCTTCGAGCGGGTTCGCCCATCGAACTATCGGTCCGCTTTGTCGTCCAGTGATGACCACTGCGAGATGAGCGCAGCGTGACCCAGCTTCGCTCCCACGGACGGCTCGTCCGTAAAATCCAGGACGCGCTTGGCGATCAATTGTGCGTCGCGCTCAACGATTCCACCGTCGTCGAGATCATGCTCAACCCAGACGGCCGACTGTTCATCGAGCGTCTGGGTCACGGTGTCGCGGAGGCGGGGGTCATGACGCCTGCGGCGGCGGAAGTGGTCATCGGCAGCGTCGCACACGCGCTACAGTCGGAGGCCGACGGCGAACGCCCGATCATCTCCGGCGAACTACCGATCGGTGGCCATCGATTTGAAGGACTGCTTCCACCAATCGTCTCAGGGCCTGCCTTCACGATCCGTCGCCGCGCCTCGCGTCTCATCCCGCTCGACGACTATGTGACCTCGAAAGTGATGACCGAGGCACAGGCATCAGCCATCCGCAGCGCGATCGACGCCCGTATGAACATCGTCATTTCCGGGGGTACTGGCTCCGGCAAGACCACTCTCGCGAACGCAATCATCGCCGAGATCGTCTCGGCCGCACCCGACGATCGCATGGTGATCCTTGAGGATACTGCCGAAATCCAGTGCGCGGCCGAAAACGCCGTCTGCCTGCATACCAGCGATACGATCGATATGGCTCGCCTGCTGAAAAGCACCATGCGACTGCGGCCCGACCGCATCATCGTTGGCGAAGTCCGCGACGGTGCAGCTCTCACCCTCCTGAAGGCCTGGAATACCGGCCATCCTGGCGGGGTAACCACGATCCACTCCAACACCGCTATGTCAGCGCTGCGTCGGCTTGAGCAACTGACGGCAGAAGCGAGCCAGCAACCCATGCAGGAAGTGATCGGTGAGGCTGTTGATCTCGTCGTCTCCATCGAGCGGACGGGGAAGGGGAGGCGGGTCCGCGAGGTAATCCACATCGAGGGATACCGCAACAACCACTACCAGACCGAACATTATGCCCAGATCGACGAGGACAGCCATGTGGCGTAAGACCAATCCCATTCTCGCAGCGATTACATTTGCTGCTGTCTCCGTCAGCATTTCGGAGCCCGCATTCGCGGGCTCAGGCGGAGGCGGGCTTCCGTGGGAATCGCCACTGCAGCAGATCCAGCAGTCGATCACTGGACCTGTCGCCGGGTTCATCGCGCTTGCCGCAGTCGCGATCGCCGGCGCCATGCTGATCTTCGGCGGTGAACTAAACGATTTTGCCCGGCGCCTTTGCTATGTCGCCCTGGTCGGCGGCGTTCTGCTCGGTGCCACCCAGATCGTCGCTTTGTTCGGCGCAACCGGCGCCTCGATTGGCGAGCATGGCGAGGCGATTGTTGCTCCGTTCGTCTCTGTGCCAGTGACGATGCTGTCCATGGCAGGGGAGGAGGGTCGTGGCTGAAGCTGGCTCCAACCTCATCCGGTCGCGGGTGCATCGGGCACTGTCACGTCCTAACCTGTTGATGGGCGCCGATCGCGAGCTTGTCCTGCTAACTGCGCTTGCCGCCGTCATCCTGATCTTCGTGGTCCTGACCTGGTACGCAGCGCTGTTCGGCGTCGCGGTCTGGCTGTTCACGGTCGCGGCCCTTCGCATGATGGCCAAGGCCGATCCGCTGATGCGCCGGGTCTATATCCGACATATCTCCTACAAGACCTTCTACCGCGCGACGTCCTCGCCGTGGCGCAGGTACTGAGGGACTACGACATGGTTACCCTCAAATCCTTCCGCCATTCCGGGCCGTCCTTTGCCGATCTCGTTCCCTATGCCGGGCTGGTCGATAAGGGTGTCATTCTCCTGAAGGACGGCTCGCTGATGGCCGGCTGGTATTTTGCCGGACCGGACAGTGAAAGTTCGACCGACGCCGAGCGAAACGAGGTGTCGCGGCAGATCAATGCCATCCTGTCGCGCCTCGGGTCCGGCTGGATGATCCAGGTTGAGGCTGTCAGAGTGCCGACCGGCGATTATCCAACAGAGGAAGCCAGTCATTTCCCCGATCCGGTCACCCGCGCCATTGATGCTGAACGGCGAGCGCATTTTCAGAAGGAGAGGGGGCATTACGAAAGCCGGCATGCGTTAATCCTGACCTGGCGTCCACCGGAGCCGAGGCGGTCTGGACTGACGCGCTATGTCTATTCCGACGTTGACAGTCGGTCCGCGACGTATGCCGACAAGGCGCTGGAAAGTTTCCTCGCCTCGATCCGCGAGGTCGAACAGTATCTCGCCAATGTCGTGTCGATACGGCGAATGATGACACGCGAAACCTCAGAGCGTGGCGGTCATCGTGTCGCCCGCTACGACGAGCTCTTCCAGTTCATCCGCTTCTGCATCACCGGGGAAAACCATCCGGTGCGTCTGCCTGACATTCCCATGTATCTCGACTGGCTGGTGACTGCCGAGTTGCAGCACGGTCTCACGCCGTTCGTGGAGAACCGGTTTCTTGGCGTGGTAGCGATCGACGGCTTGCCCGCGGAAAGCTGGCCCGGAATACTCAACAGTCTCGATCTGATGCCGCTCACCTATCGCTGGTCGTCCCGGTTCGTCTTCCTCGATGCCGAGGAAGCCCGCGCCAAGTTGGAGCGCACCCGCAAGAAATGGCAGCAGAAGGTGCGGCCATTCTTCGACCAATTGTTTCAGACGCAGTCGCGCTCACTCGACCGAGACGCGATGCTGATGGTGGCAGAGACCGAGGACGCGATCGCCGAGGCCTCGTCGCAGCTTGTGGCATACGGCTATTACACACCGGTCATCGTACTTTTTGATGAGGATCAGCAAAGCCTGCAGGAGAAGTGTGAGGCGGTTCGACGTCTGATCCAGGCTGAAGGTTTTGGCGCACGGATCGAGACACTAAATGCCACGGATGCCTTCCTCGGCAGCCTGCCCGGCGTCTCCTATGCCAATATCCGCGAGCCGCTGGTCAACACCCGCAATCTCGCCGACCTCATCCCGCTCAATTCGGTCTGGTCGGGAAGTCCCACCGCGCCTTGCCCGTTCTATCCGCCGGGATCGCCTCCGCTGATGCAGGTCGCAAGCGGATCGACACCCTTCAGGCTGAACCTGCATGTCGACGACGTTGGCCATACGCTGGTCTTCGGCCCGACCGGCTCCGGAAAATCAACCCTGCTCTCACTGATCGCAGCCCAGTTCCGACGCGCTACGCCGGTGCGCAGATCTTCGCCTTCGACAAGGGGGGCTCGATGCTGCCGCTGACACTCGGGCTGGACGGCGACCATTACCAGATCAGCGGCGATATCGGCCAATCGGCGAACGGCGAGACAAAAGCGCTCTCCTTCTGCCCGCTTGCAGAACTCTCGACCGATGCCGACCGGGCCTTCGCCTCCGAGTGGATCGAGATGCTGGTCGCGCTGCAGGGTGTGACGATCACGCCGGACTACCGCAACGCTATCTCCCGACAGATCGGGCTAATGACGACGTCGCGCGGTCGTTCCCTCTCCGACTTTGTCTCAGGCGTACAGATGCGTGAGATCAAGGACGCCCTGCATCACTACACCGTCGATGGCCCGATGGGGCAGCTTCTTGATGCCGAGGAGGACGGCCTGGCGCTCGGCGCCTTCCAGTGCTTCGAGATCGAGGAACTGATGAACATGGGCGAGCGCAATCTCGTGCCTGTCCTGACCTATCTCTTCCGACGCATCGAAAAGCGCCTGACCGGGTCGCCCAGCCTGATCATTCTCGATGAAGCCTGGCTGATGCTCGGCCATCCGGTGTTTCGGGACAAGATCAGGGAATGGCTGAAGGTGCTGCGCAAGGCCAATTGCGCCGTGGTGCTTGCCACTCAGTCGATCTCGGATGCGGAACGCTCCGGCATCATCGACGTGTTGAAGGAATCCTGCCCGACCAAGATCTGCCTGCCGAATGGCGCTGCTCGGGAGCCGGGAACACGCGAGTTCTACGAGCGCATCGGATTTAACGAACGGCAGATCGAGATCGTCGCGACCGCCATCCCGAAGCGAGACTATTACGTCGTCTCGCCCGAGGGGCGCCGTCTGTTCGATATGGCACTGGGCCCCGTAGCGCTCTCCTTTGTCGGAGCGTCCGGAAAGGAAGACCTCAAGCGCATCCGCACCCTGCATCTTGAACATGGGGCCTCGTGGCCTCTCCACTGGCTCCAGCAAAGGGGGATCGCCCATGCCGACACGCTCTTCCCAACCGAATAGGATATGGCACGCCGCGCTCGGTGTGGCCCTCACGCTCTCGTCCGCTTTCCCGCTTCCAGCTGAGGCCGGCGGCGTGACGGGACAGGCAACCGAATGGACACAGCTCGCCAACAATACCGAACTGATCTCGCTCGTCGGCAAGTCCGCTGAGCAGGTGAACAACCAGATCACCCAGATCTCGCAGCTCGCCGAGCAGATCCAGAATCAGCTCAACATCTATAAGAACATGCTGCAGAACACCGCGCAGCTTCCAAACCACATCTGGGGTCAGGTCGAAAGCGATCTGAAGAACCTCCAGACCGTCGTCAATCAGGGACAGGGCGTCGCCTTCTCCATGGGCAATGTCGACGATGTCCTGAAGCAGCGTTTCCAGAGCTTCGCCGACATGAAGAGCAACCTGCCGGACGGCGCGAGCTTTTCCCCGACCTATCAGAGCTGGTCCGACACCAATCGCGACACCATCGCCGGGACGCTCAAGGCCGCCAACCTGACGGCCGAGCAGTTTTCGAGTGAGGAGAGCACGATGTCGCAGCTCAGATCGATGTCGGAAACGGCCGACGGTCAGATGAAGGCTCTGCAGGTCGGCCACGAGATCGCAGCGCAGCAGGTCGCCCAGATGCAGAAACTGCGCGGTCTCGTCTCCCAGCAGATGACAATGATGGGGACCTGGTACCAGTCCGAACAGGCGCAAAAGGATCTGGCGCAAGCACGGCGTGAACAGTTCTTCAGCGGAACCGAGCGTGACATCAGGGGCGGCCAGACCATGGAGCCGCGCTGGTGAGCCCGCGTCTGTTCCTCTTTATCGCCCTCGTCGCGATCGGTTCCGCGGCCGGTGCGAGCGCCATCACCTGGAGCATCGTCCAGCCGCAAGCCACGCCAGTCTCAGGGTCGGGCACGACCGCAACGAATTCTTCCTCCGATGAAGAACAGCGCCGACATCGCGAAGAGTTCTTTGGCGGGAATCCCGACCGCGACATCCGCGGCGGCCAGGAGATGAAGCCCCGATGGTAGCCGTTCCCTCTTCCCGCGCGCTCGAACGGGTGTTTATCGCGATGGCGGTTGTCCTCTTGGCGACGACGCCGGCACTGGCACAACAGGGCCAGGTCTTGACCACACTCGAAAATTCCGTCGTCACCGCTGCCAAGGGCTGGGAGACGACGGTGATGAATGCGGCTCGCTCATTGTTCTGGATCCTCGCTGGTATTGAGGTCGGCATCGCTGCCGTATGGCTGGCAATCAACGCCGCCTCGCTCGACAGTTGGTTCGCTGAACTCGTCAAACGCATCATGTTCATCGGTCTGTTCGCCTTCATCCTCGACAGAGGACCGGAGTTCGCCAAGGCCGTGGTCGACAGTCTCTACCAGATCGGTGCCGGTGGCGGCTCGGCATCTCCCGCCAACATCTTTGATGCCGGCATTCGTGTCGCGACGAAGATGTCGGAACAGGCGAAGTTCGGTCTCTGGGAGGATAACGCGCTGGCGATCGCCGCCGTTTTCGCCATGGTCGTTGTCGTCGTGTCGTTCAGCCTCGTCGCTGCGATCTTCGTGGCCGTCATGGTCGAGATGTATGTCGGCCTGCTCGCTGGAATGATCATGCTCGGGCTCGGTGGTTCTTCCCATACAAAGGATTTCGCGGTCAAGTATCTGGTCTACGCCTTCTCCGTCGGCATGAAGCTGATGGCGCTGGTGATGATCGCCAAGATCGGCTCGGACATCCTTCTCGGTCTGGCGGAGGCGCGGCCCTGACACCAGTTCGGGCAATCCGGCCTCGACCTATGCCGACCATATCAAGCGCGGCGTTACTGACGGCATCATTGGCGAGCCCCAGGAGCAGCAGACGTTCCAGCCGACGCCGGTCGAAACGAAACAGGCTGAAGAGAAGGTGGGCAATCCGTTCGCGCAACCCGAACAGAAACAGCAAAACCGCGGCTCGGAACAGGAGCCGGAGGAGGTGTGGCGGGCACGTCTCGCCCGTGAGCAGCAGGAACAGATTCTTCGCGAGCAGCAACGCCAGCGGATGGCCCGGATGCAGGCGCGCGACTCCGCGTTTGACGCGCCGCTGGCGATCGATCGCGGGAAGCTGGAAGCGCGGTCGGAAAATGATGAGAGCGCCGGAGCCCGAACGACGACAGCTACCGCAAGCGCAAACGCATCCGATCTTTATGCCGCAGCATTGCGCGCTGGCTTGGGTGGGCAGAACGTCGATCCCAACGGACAGAGCTCCAAGGAAGATTTCTTCAATGCCGACCTCAAGGACCTCGGCTATCTGCCGAACCGCGTCGTGCCGCAGCAGTCCCTATACGAACTGAAACGCGGCTCGGTCATTCCGGCGACATTGATAACAGGCATAAATTCCGACCTTCCTGGGCGGATCACCGCGCAGGTCCGCCAGAATGTCTATGACAGCGCGACTGGTCATCGCCTGCTGATCCCGCAGGGCACGAAACTGTTCGGTCGTTATGACAGCAAGGTTTCGTTCGGCCAAAGCCGCGTCCTTGTCGTTTGGTCCGATATCATCTTCCCGAACGGCTCGACTTTGCAGATAGGTGGCATGGCCGGCACGGATGCGGAGGGCTACGGCGGCTTCAATGACAAGGTGAACAACCATTACCTCAAAACCTTCGGCTCGGCGGTCATGATCGCGCTGATCGGAACCGGCATCGACATGGCAGTGCCGCAGAGTTCAACGCTTGCCACCCAGGACACGGCCTCCGATGCTGCAAGGCGAAATTTTGCCGAGACCTTCGGGCGAGTGGCCGACCGGACGATCCAGCGAAATATGGACGTGCAGCCGACGTTGCAGACCCGGCCGGGCTATAAATTCAATGTCCTGATAGATCAGGACATTGTCTTTCCAAGCCAATATCGATGAACCGCTGACAATCAGATCGGTAATGTCCCGCCTTTACATCCACCCCCATTACATATCTCAACCATAATGAGACAGGATGACGATGCAAGCTAGACCTGGCTCGTCAAGTGTGAGGCCGCCATGCACATGGACTTGCACGACGATTCCCTCCTTCTCGAAACGCCGTTGCTGATGGAGAAATCGCGCGACCACGTCGGCCCGCTCGCTAGCTTCATGGGTCGGGTTACGGCCGACAATTCCGCGTAACTTTCACGTAATTATTGGCGGCCATACGTTACCGCGTTAGTGCGTAGCAACGATTGACGGACCGCCCTTGCAGCTTTGAATCGGAAGGGCGGCCGGGCCATCCTTATTTCGGCGGAAACGTCAGAAATGATCGCGTCTCATGCTCTATCCATGTCAATTTTGTTTGGCGTGCGCTCAACTATGAGGAGCTGCGCTCCATGGAAACTTTTTGCGAAACCGTGGTCGTACTGTGTTGCGCTCGTCCCTTGAGGGTCAGGTTTATTCCGTTGACGACGAGATCCAATCGAACTCACTGGAACTCAAGATGTCCCGCCTGCGCCGAAAGTTGGCGAAACGGAGCCGAGATTGTTATCAAAGACATTCGTGGAATAGGCTACTATCATCATGAGCACAAATAAAGCGGCCGGATCATCCCTTCGCTGGCGTTTCACTTTTGGCTTTATTGTCCTGCAGTTCTGCGCGGTTATCACCTCGCTGGGCCTGGTTTTTTATCTCCTTTCCGGCCTCAAACCCGATGTCGCTATCACATCCATCTGGCTGTCTCAGGAAATCGCAGACTCGGTCCGTCTTGAGCCAAATGGCCGGACCCATCTGGTGCCGACGGCCAAGCTTCAGGAGATTATGGACGACGCTCCTGACCTGTGGTTCGTAGCAGATCTGGGCAAAGATATCGTCCTCGCACACGGCGCTCCTCCCCGGAAAATTGCCGACAACATGCCATTCTTGCGGACGTTCAAAAGTCTCGAGCTCCATGGCGACCTGGATGATCCGTTGAGTGTCGCCCGGATGCAGCGTTTCGACACAGAGGCCGGTGAGGCAACGATTTTTGCTGGCGGTGTTTCGATGTCCCAATATGGTGTGACCGTGCTGTTGGGGAACCTTGCCATCGGCGTGCCGGCGCTGATCCTTGTCGCCATTTCCCTGATTGGCGTTCCGTTTGTCACACGCTGGGCTTTGCGGTCCTTCAGCGATCTGACCAGGCGTCTCGACAGGATCGACCTCGACACACGTGGCGCCCTGGTGGAAGAGCGGGGCTTGCCCAATGAGGTGCTTCGCCTGGTGCGCGATATC
>NZ_PHGS01000031.1:0-122971 GCF_003031125.1 Agrobacterium sp. LAD9
TCGTTCTGAGCCGCGTCAGCGGCGTCGTGCTTGTCCCGCTCAGCGCAGTGGAAGGGGCGTCCCGGGCCGGCGATACGGCGCGTGTCCGCATACTGGACGCGGTGGGCGAGGTCCAGATCCGGGAGGTCCAGGTCGGTATCGACAACGGCGCGGACATCCAGATCCTTAGCGGTCTTCAGGCAGGCGAGACCATCGTCCTGGGAGCATCCACGGACGAACGCACGAATGGCCAGGCTCAACTGGCCGCGGCGAAGCGGTAGGGCGCGCCATGACGGAACCACTGATCCGCGTACGTGGGGTATCCCGCGCTTTCCCCGCAGGCGACGAGATGGTGCAGGTGCTGAAAGACGTCGACCTCGACATCGAGGCCGGCGAGATGATGGCCATCATCGGTGCTTCTGGCTCCGGTAAGTCGACGCTGATGAACATCCTTGGTTGCCTCGATCGTCCGACGGACGGCAGCTACTGGATCGAAGGACGCGAGACCTCGAAGATGTCCGTGGATGAACTCGCGGCACTACGCCGTGAGCGTTTTGGTTTCATCTTTCAGCGCTATCATCTGCTTGGCGATCTCAGCGCGGCCAGCAACGTCGAGGTGCCGGCCATCTATGCCGGACGCAGCCGATCCGACCGGCACAAGCGAGCGATCTCCTTGTTGACCCGGCTGGGCCTGGCCGACCGGACGGGCAATATCCCGGGCAAGCTTTCGGGCGGCCAGCAGCAGCGTGTGTCGATCGCCCGCGCCCTGATGAATGGCGGCGAGATAATTCTGGCCGACGAACCGACCGGAGCGCTGGATACCCACAGTGGCGCCGAAGTCATGAAGATCCTGCGCGAGCTTCACGCCGAGGGGCACACCATCATTCTCGTCACTCACGACAAGAAGATCGCCGAACACGCGGATCGGGTTGTGGAGATCAGCGACGGCGTAATCATTTCCGACGAGCGCAATATATCCAAATCCGCCGCGACGGCTCGGCCCATCCGCGAACACGCGCCGGGCGCTGGCTGGCGTGGCGCAATTGACCGGATGACTGAGGCCTTTCGTATGGCGGGCGCGGCAATATGGGCGCACAAGATGCGCTCGCTTCTGACCATGCTCGGTATCATCATCGGTATCGCCTCGGTAGCGGCAATCTCGGCACTGGGAGCCGGTTCGCAGCAACAAATCCTGAGTAGTATCAGTTCGCTCGGCACCAACACGATCGAGGTGCGGGCCGGTAAAGGCTTTGGCGACCTGGAAGCGGGCAAGATACGGACGCTGGTTCCCGCCGACGCCGAAGCGCTGGTGAACCAGCCCTATGTCGACAGCGTGACACCAACCGTCACGACGAGCGTAACCGTCAAGCGCGCCGCCGTGGCCGTCAATGTGTCAGTCTCCGGAGTTGGCGCCGACTTCTTTCGTGTACGGGGCCTTGAGTTGGCGTATGGACAACTGTTCGACGCCCAGGACGTTACCGCTTACAGCCAGAATGTGGTGATCGATGCAAACGCCGCGCGAGACCTGTTTCCAGACCGGGTAAACCCGGTGGGACAGGTCATCCTTCTGGGCACAATGCCGGCGAGGGTTGTGGGTGTGACGAAACGGGAAAACTCCTTCGGCCCGGCGGTTGATACGTTGACCGTTTATGCGCCTTACACAACCGTCATGGGCCGCATGCTGGGTCGTCCGAACGTCGACGGCATAACGGTCCGTATCAGAGACGATGTCGATCCGGGCAATGTCGAGGCCGCGGTTTCGCGCCTTCTCGAACGTCGGCATGGCGCGAAAGACTTCTTCCTCACCAACTCGGCGACCATTCGCGAGACTATCGAGACCACCACGCAAACCCTGACGCTGCTGATTTCGTCAGTCGCCGTGATCTCGCTGATTGTCGGCGGCATCGGCGTGATGAATATCATGCTGGTGTCCGTGACCGAACGTACCAAGGAGATCGGCGTTCGTGTGGCTGTCGGCGCGCGCCGCAGCGACATCCTTTCCCAGTTCCTGATCGAGGCCGTCATGGTCTGCCTTGTCGGCGGCTTCATGGGAGTGATGCTCGCCCTCGGGATCAGCGCTCTTTTCAATTTGCTGAGCCCCGACTTCAAAATGATCTTCTCTTCGGGCTCCATCATGGTGGCCTTCACCTGCTCGACCCTGATCGGAATCGTCTTCGGCTTCCTTCCCGCTCGCAATGCGGCAAAGCTGGACCCGATCGAGGCCCTAGCGCGTGACTAATGGCTGGAAAGCATGCGCGATGGCCTAGTGAAGGGAGTTCCGATTGGAAATCAGGCTCGCAAGTAGCTGGAGAACTGGCTGCTTCTGAGTTCATGGCCTGGTAATCGGCGGTGTTCACAGTATGGTCAAACGACACATCTGAATCGAGCCGCTGCCCCCGATTCATTTCCGTGATGAATGTCCGTTGGAGATTGCGAAGTGTTAGGCCGAACCGGCTGAAGCCGGCCGGTTGCTATTCGCTGTCGCTCACGGAGCTCGCAAGCGGTTTCTGCCTCCGGTTACGCCCCCTTTCGCAGGCCGATTAAGCCGGCATGCGGTCGCGCTTTTGGCGCAGGGGGCGGCCAGATTTGGTCGGCTCGTTATGTCAATCGAGCAAACATCAGTCGCCCTCCGGTGCGTTCTATCGCCAGCGAGGCCGTCTTCTACGAGCATTTCAGCAATGGAGCGATCGTTGCTTGCCACGGAGCTGAGTTTGCGGCCATTTCGACAGCTGTCCCGCCATCCCGACACCAGCGAGAACCATCTGCTGGCGGTTGATTGCCCTGGTCAGGCCCCTCCATGGTTGTCAGAGATTGGTGTTGACTAGGCGGGATAGGACAGACGCTGGCGATGACCCGTTTCACTGGCCTTTGTGATCGCCTCGAGCACCCGGTGACGATCGAGTGCGACCGCGAAGCCCGGCGCATCTGCGGTTCCGTCGCGGAGGTCCGCGGCGAGCTGGGCGTAGAGGCGGGCAACGCCGGCCGCAGGCGCTGCGAGTTGCAGGTCCGGAGCCGCATATGCGGGCGGGACCTGTAGCTGCTCGACAGGCTCGCTGCCGCGGCGCAATGTGATAGTCACATCGCCGAAGTGAATGTAACCCGACGCAGTCTCCACGTGTAGACTGCCTTCCGTGCCCTGGATTTCCCACACCAAGCCGGAGGACTGCCCGGCACTATAGTGCAGCGAAGTGACGATCCCGCCTTCGAGAACGCCGGCGACGATGATCTCGTCCGGCGCGTCCTTCAGGAGGGACGTAGCATCCGAGAGGCGGACGCCGTCGCCGCGCTGATTGGCCACGACGGCGGACAGGGTCTGGAACGCGCCGAGTACGTGCGCGAGCGGTTGGAGCGCGTGGCCGAGCATGATGCTTTGGAGCGTGGCGCCATTCTCTGCGCGGGCCATGTATTCGAATGGCGGGTCATATCGGCCGACCCACATTTCGTCGTTCAGATGTGCCCGAACGCTCGTGCTGAGCGGCATGCCGATCACGCCTTGCCGGACGAGGTCGCGGAGATAGCGGATCGGCGGGTGGAGGCCGCCCTGCAACCCGATAACTGTGCGCAGCCGCCGTTCGCGGGCGATCCCCTCCAGCGCTTCGGCTTCCGATAGGTTTCGCCCGAGCGGCCATTCGCAGTAGACCATCTTGCCAGCGGCGAGCGCGTCGGAAACGATCTGCTTGTGATCCGGCACCTTGACCGCAACCACCACCAAGTCGACCTCCGGTCGCAGGACCAGCGCCTGATGTGTGTCAAAGGCAAGATCGGCGCCCAGTCGGCTAGCGGTCGCGTTCGCACTCTCCATACGGGTCGTGCTGACGGCGCGGATCTGGAATGCATCGAGGGCCCGCAGCGCGGGGACGTGGGCAATTCCGCCCCAGCCTCGATCGGCACTGGCACCGATGATGCCGACGCCAACCCGGGTGTTTGCTGAGTTTGTCATGTAGGCGTGCTCCTTTCTGGTGCAGCCCCGGGGCAATGCTCGCCGTGCTGCTTCACCATGGTTTCGTTTTCGGACAAACGCGGTGCTTAGCGAGTGACCAAGCATCGCCGTTCGCGTTGCGGCTGCGTGGGTTTGAGCCCACGTGATGCAAGCGCAGGGAGTTAAACGTGAGTCCAATGGGCCTCGAGTTCGCGCGCGACATCGGCCGGGCGCTCTATCATCGGCCAATGCGAGGCGCGCAGCTTCACGACAGCGCGTGCGTGTGTGGCATTGCCGAGCTCGTCAGCGAAGCGGTGCGGCAGGAACGGATCGTTCAGGCCCCAGATCACCAGCGCTGGCGCAGTTATGCTACTCAAAGCCGGTTTCCACTCCGCCCCGACCTCGATTGCGGAACGGTAAAGTGCGAGAATGCTTGCCCGCATAGTGGCATCGAGATGCCGAACCGATTCATCCGCCGCATCTTTCGGCATCTGGGCCTCGACGAGTTTCGCCGCAAATTCCTCGAGGTCGAGATCCTTCATCCATTGCTCGCCCTCACCTGGGGTCTGCCAGATCTTGGCGAGATAGTGCCACGGATATTCCGGATCAATCGGCCCGCTGATGCCGGTCCAGGTCCGCACCAGATCCGGTCGGATTGACGTGAGACGGCCTGTCAGCAGGCAGCCCCAGTCATGACCGACCAGATCTACGGGCTCGCCGATCTCAGCGATCCGGTGGATAAGCCAGTCGAGATACTCTTCCTTTGTTGACCTGAAGTCCCGCGGCAACGGATTGCCAAAGCCGGGGAGATCGATCGTAACGATATCCTTGCGTTGAAGATGGGAGCGGACGGTGTCCCAGAGTCGGTGGGTGTCAGGTACGCCATGGACGAGTACTGCAGGCATGTCGGGATCTCCAAATAATCGATGTCAGGATGATACTGATACCCAGGTGTCGCAGAAGCCGACATTTGAGGAACCTTACGTTGCTATCTCAGGAACCCACCCAACATGCGTGTCACTCCCCGTGCGAGTTCATGTTCCAACATGACATATTGGGTCTGACCCATATGTGGAGCGGCATTTGATCCAATGCTCCAAAGCCACCACGTGGAAAGAGAGTGGAAAGCTAGTAGTTGATGATACCGGGCTAGCCCCCACTCTGAGACCTCCTACATTACAAGCCAGGATCCGTCGGCATGTCTTAGGTTAGCGTGCCGCCATCAACTGTCAGGATGGTTCCGGTGATTTGCCGGGCCGCACCAGATGCGAGGAATGCCACTGCAGCCGCGACATCCTGCGGCTCGCCGTACCGGCCGAGCGGAATCAGAGCACGCTGGAAATCTCCGAACTCGCCCTCGGCCGGGTTCATTTCCGTGTTGGTTGATCCCGGCTGAATGAGGTTGACGGTAATGTCACGGGGACCAAGTTCTCGCGCGAGACCGCGAGTAAATGATTGGAGTGCCGATTTAGTCATCGAATAAACCGTCGATGGTCCGACAATGCGTTCTGCGCCCGCGGAACCGATCGTGACGATGCGGCCACCTTTGCCAAGATACGGCATCGCGGCTTGCGATGCCAGGATCGGTGAGCGAGCGTTGACAGCAAAAAGGGCGTCGATCTCGGCGACGGTGAAATCCGCCACATCCTTGTAGATCGCGATAGCCGCATTGTTCACCAAGATGTCGAGGCCGCCCAACGCCTGCGCCGCCTCATCAACCGACCGCTTGACCGCATTGGGGTCCATGCTGTCAGCCTGGATAGCCAACGCCTTGCGCCCTTTGCCTTCGATCGTTGCCACAACTTGCGCTGCCCGATCAGCGGCGCGTTCGTATGTGATCGCTACATCAGCACCTTTTTCGGCCAGTGCGATTGCGATCGCGGCTCCAATGCCGCGGGACGCACCAGTCACAAGCGCACGTTTACCTGCTAGTTCACTCATCGATTTATTCCTTTCGTTATCGACAGGGGAAATGTCTCGCCCGGCCGCCTTGCGGCGGGCGTCCGTGCGGCCTGCCGCCGCACAATAATTTTCGGATTACGCGATCAGGACCGGCAGACCGCTCAAGCGGCGGTTGTCCATGTCGTCATGCGCGCGGGCTATCTCGTCGAACGGATAGCGGACGGTTTCGAGATCACTGAAGATGCCTGAGCGCAGCGCATCCCATAGCTGAGAGGTCGCGATCTCGACTGTCGGTCCCCGGACGTATTGCGGGGTGCCGCCGCTGCGGACATCAACGCCTCGTCGCACAAGATCGGGGGCCGGCGCTGGCTGACCCGTCGCGGCTCCGATCGCGGCAATTACACCACCATCTCGGACGCTTGACACGCCCAACGAGAAAGTCGCCCGGCCGACGAAATCATAAACGACGTCGACACCGTCAGGTGCGATCGCACGGATCTTGGCTGCGATATCTGGCTCGCCAGCGTGGAAGGCATGAGTAGCACCGGCCGCGACCTTGTCGAGCTTATCCGGCGATCCGGCGACGCCAATCACTGTAGCACCCAGCGACTTCGCCCAGCGAGACAGGATAGCACCCACGCTCCCCGATGCCCCAAGTACCAGCACTGTGTCGGTGGATTTGAGATTGTGGAGACCACGCATCCCCATCCAAGCTGTCCCGCCCTTTGCCAGGTAGGTCGCCGCGATCTCGTTCGAGATATCGGCGGGCAGGCGGATGAGCGGCCCGATCGGAATGATCCTCTCGGTGGCATACGCACCTTCCGAAAAGAAGTAAGCGACCCGATCGCCGACCGACAGCCCCTCGACGCCGGATCCGACCTCGGTGATCGTCCCGGCCGCTTCAAAACCGGGGACCGCTGGCAACGCCATCGGATACTCACCTTTTCGTACCATAGTATCGACGAAGTTGAGGCCGATCGCATCTTGAATGAGTCTGACCTCGCCGGCACGAGGCGCGCGCAGTTCTTTCTCGATGACTTGCAAGACCGACGGTCCGCCGGCCGACTGTATCTGAATGAATCTTGTCATGATCTTGTCTCCGTATTCCAGATGGCGCGCGGCGTTCCAATTGCAGAGGGAAGGAGCGCAGCGATGTTCAATCGAACTTGACGAGGTTGAGTGCGGGCAGCGGGCCGCCGGGAAACTGAACCAGCTGGCTGCCGACCGCGAGGCCGCCGAGATCGATCCCGAAGAAGCCGAGGCGATCAATGATGGCGGCGACCTCAGCCTTCGCCCTCATATCGTTGCCCGAGTAAAACAGGACTCGCCTGCCTCCTTCAGAGCGGGGGTCGCCCGACAGTTGCTTTGGCGTCAGGTGGTTGAACGCTTTGACGACGCGCGCGCCTGGCACGAGGGCGGTGAAGATATCCGTAGAGGTGCGGCCGCCAAGGTCCGCCGGCCGGTAAAGCGGCGCTTCGATAGAGTTGTTGGAATCAATTACGATCTTACCGTCGAACCTCAAACCGGCGAGCGCACCAGGTATCTTCGACCACGGGACCGCCACGAGAACGATGTCTTGCGCCGCGGCTTCTTGCAGGCTTCCAGCCCGGATCGTGCTGCCTAGCTTCGAAACAAGCGTCGTGAGGCTTTCCGGTCCTCGGCTGTTTGCGATCACGGCTTCGATTCCCGCCTTGGCGAGCGCAGTGGCAAATGCACCGCCTATATTGCCGGCTCCGATAATTCCTACGGTCATGACCCACCCCTTTGCGGTTCGTGAGAATTTTGTCTGCGACGGTCGGTTTTCCCGCTGCATCCTGGGCCTGATGCGGTTGGCGTTGCAGAAAACCGGTGCTGCTGTTGGCTGGAATATGGCTGGCAAATACACGCAGCATAAGTCATAAATGAATTGTTTTAGTTTCAATCAACGTTTGAAGGTTACGTTTATGGAGACACTGGCAAACCTCGAAGCCTTCGTTCGAAGTGCAGAAGCGAGCAGTTTTTCTGGGGCTGCACGGCGTCTCTCGATCACACCGGCCGCAGTCAGCCGGAATGTTGCAATGCTGGAAAGGAACCTCGGTATACGGCTGTTTCACCGCTCAACGCGGAAGCTGACCCTGACCGAGGCGGGAGAGTCGTTTCTGGTAAGCATCGGCGACAGCCTGAACCACCTTCAGGGGGCAATCGACGGGGCATCACAAACGAAGGGCGAGCCCGTCGGCGTTTTGAAGCTCAGCATGAGTTTGTCGTTCGCGATGGGATACGTTCTCCCCGCATTGCCCGACTTTCTGGCTCGTTATCCAGGCATCAGACCTGACTGGCATTTTGACAGCCGCAAGGTCGATCTTATAGCCGAGGGCTTTGACGCCGCGATCGGCGGTGGTTTTGAGCTCAATCCGGGCATCGTTTCCACAACGCTCGCACCGGTTCACGTTATCGCGGTCGCATCGCCCGCCTATTTTGCTGCACGTCGCCGGCCAATTAGCCCTGCTGATATGGCCGATCATGCCGGAATCTTGATGCGGTCCTCGAATTCGGGCCGGATACGGCAATGGATGATGCGTGACGCCCAAGGGCGCGAAGAGCGCGCGCTGCTCAACGAGACGATCGTGATGAGCGACGCGGCGGCCATGGCGCAGGCGGCGATCGCGGGGTTAGGCATCGCACTGTTAGCGGTACCCGACGTGCTGCCGCAAATGGAAAGTGGAGCGCTCGAACGCGTCCTTCCGAAGTGGTATGCCGATGCCGGGTCTATATCGCTGTACTATTCGGGCCGCGTGCTTCAACCGTTGAAGACGCGCGCATTCATCGATTTCTACACGGAGTATTTTCGTCGCGAGCGCCTAAGTGCTCGGCTTGCCGGAAGTCTTACGTAACGCTTACCGTCTTTGCCACTCGCGAAAAAAGATTGGCACCGGAATCGCATCAATTACTCAATATTCAACAGACGCTTGAATGTGATCCAACCGACTCGCCACTAGTGGTCTAGAAAGGGACTGCGCAAATATCACTCCGCAAAATACATGAATTGGACGGAGTGAATTATGACTGAAGAATCCTTTTCTCGAAACTTGCCATTAAGTGGCAGGGTCGCACTCGTTACCGGTGGCTCACGGTCGATTGGGGCATCAATCGTCCATCGTTTGGCAGCCGACGGCGCTCAGGTCGCCTTCACCTATCGCGGATCACATGCGAAGGCTGAGGAAGTCTCCCTCGCCATCGAGAAAGCGGGGGGACGCGCCCTGGCTATTGCAGCCGATGCCGCTAATCCGGATGCAATACGAGCCGCCGTCGCAGAGACTGTCGACAGGTTTGGAGGCCTCGACATTCTTGTAAATAATGCCGGGATCGCCTTCGCCGGCCCGATCGACGAAATCGCATTTAATGACTATCAGGCAATGCTCGCGGTCAACGTAACAGGCGTTTTCGTTGCTACGCAGGAAGCCGTACGTCATATGAAGGATGGCGGCCGGATCATACAGATCGGCAGTTCAATTACGAAATATGCCGGGGTTCCTGGGCTCTCAGCGTATGGCCTTACCAAGGGCGCTGTCGCCGGCTTCAACCGAAGCCTGGCTCATGACCTGGGGCCACGCGGCATTACAGTCAACACAGTACATCCGGGCCCAACCGACACTGACATGAATCCTGCCGATGGTGAGTTTGCCGCTATGCAAATCTCGCGCATCGCGGTGGGCCGCTACGGAAAGCCTCAGGAAATTGCGAGCGTTGTCGCATTCCTTGCAAGTCCAGAGGCTTCATTTGTAACGGGTGCCGACATCCGGGCTGATGGTGGTTTCACATCCTGAAATATCCCGGAGTAACGCGCAAACCGCGCTCCAACGACCCTTTTCAGTTCCAACACCTCACCAATCTACCGATATTCAGTATGGGCAATGACGGAACGGGCGCGAGGTGACGCTGCAGGGATCACAGTTCGGCGCGCCCCGAAAACAACCACCTTTGGGCCTTAATCCGGAGAAATTCCTTTGTCTGAGACAGCATATTCAAATGAGCGCGATGATTTGCCTACAGCGCCACCTGCTTCGTGGCTAGCCGTAGTATCGCTTGCGTTTGGGGCATTTGGTCTCGTCACCGCGGAATTTTTGCCGATCAGTCTGCTGACGCCGATTGCGGGCGAACTGGGAGTTTCAATGGGTGTGGTTGGCCAGGCTATCACAGCTACAGCCGCGGTGGCTGCGATCGCCGGGCCATTTCTCATTCTGGTGTCAGGCGAGCTGGACCGCCAGAAGATTGTTTTTGGCCTGACGGCGATGCTCATCATCTCCAACGTCCTTTCGGCCTATGCCCCCAGCATCACAATACTCCTGGCCGCTCGCGCGATTCTGGGCTTCGCTCTCGGTAGTTTTTGGGCCATGATGGCCGCGCTTGCTTTGCGTTTGGTCCCTGCCGACAAGGTGCCGCGGGCTATCTCGATCATCATCATGGGTATCTCCGTCGCTACAGTCTTTGCTGCACCGCTTGGCACTTTCCTTGGAGGACTGTGGGGATGGCGCGCCGCCTTCATTGCCGGGTCCGGCATTGGCTTGGTTGCGCTTGTGATCCAGATACTAACGCTTCCCAAGCTACCCCCCACCGCCGCGCCCGGCCTGAGCTCCTTTAAAGCGGCGCTGTCCCGCCGCTCGGTAGCCATCGGTTTTGGAACGGCATTCCTCGTCGTATCAGGCCACTTCGCCGGTTTCACTTTCGTCCGCCCATTTTTGGAAGAGGTTACGCGCCTCAACATTTCAACCGTCTCACTTGCTCTCCTGGTTTTCGGCCTTGCCGGCTTCCTGGGCAATTTCGCAGGGGGCGTCATCGCCGAGCGTAATCCTGGTTGGGCTGTCGCCTTGTCCGCATTCCTGATAGCGAGTGCCGCATTTGCGCTCACCCTTCTCGGCGCCGTCGCGGGTGTTGCGTTCGCGGCGACGGCTCTGTGGGGATTTGCTTTCGGCAGTTTCCCCGTTGCGATCTCGATCTGGAATGCCCGCGCGGCACCTGATCACGCCGAAAGTGCCGGGGCACTTCTGGCGTCGATTTTCCAGGTCGCGATTGCGACAGGATCAGGTCTTGGCGGCCTCATCATCGACGGCTTCGGCTCTACTGGTGTAACACTTTACGCGGCCTCGGCGGCCCTTACTGGCGCGTTGGTCATCCTCGGGTTCAAGGGGCAGTGAGTGACGAGGGTCGATCTACGGGTTAACAATTGGCAGATAAATTAAGAAGGCTCTTGAAAGCGAGAGCGCATGGAGAAGCCGGTTCCCCTTCAAGCACCTGCAGCACTTCGTTGCGATCCTGCTCCGATCCAAGTCCCTCGGATTCCGCTAGATCGAACTGTTTACGTCCCAAGATGCTTTTTAACTCGTCAATGATCCATCAGTTCGTGACATCAAGTAAGAACCGCGTTGCTCCGCTAAGAACTCGTGTTCGCGCGCGCACCGGAACCGGACAGTAATCACGTATCATCGACGGTGATCGAGGATGTCTTCTAGCCCTTTATCCCAGTAGGGTCGATTGCCGAACCGATTGACAAGCCAGTCGATGAACACTCTCACTTTCGGTGCCAGTTCGCGAGAACTTGGATACAACGCCCAAAGTGTCTGTGTGGAGATTAGCGGATATTCTGAAACGACTGGAACGAGTGCGCCAGATCGCAGCTCGTTCGACGCGCACCACGTCGCCATGAGAGCGATGCCAAGCCCGGCAGAAGCCGCGTCGCGCACTGCAGTGCCGTCATTGATGCGAAGGCTCGGCGTGACACGCCGCTCGATCACCTCCGAACCTTTTCCTCGAAACGTCCAGAGGTCGAGCGTGCCGACGACGAGGCAGGTATGTTCCGCTAGGTCGTCGGGAGTATTAGGTTGGCCGTGTTTCTCGAGATATTTGGGCGACGCGACCAGTACCCGATTGTCCGGAGCAAGCCGCCGCGCGACAAAGGATGAGTCGCTGAGTTCGGTATAACGAACCGCCACATCGAAGGCACCCTCGACCAGATCGACGATGCTGTCCGAGATGCGCAAATCAAGTGCCAGTTCGGGATATTGCCTGCAGAATTCATCCAGACCCGGCACAATATGCATTCGCGCGAACGAGGCGGGGGCGGCTACTCGCAAGGTGCCGCGAGGCGCAGCCTGCTCTCGACCAAGCGCCGCTCGAGCAGCTTCCGCTGCGAGCACAACATTTTCCGCATGTGGCAGGAAGGCGAGGCCGTCCTCGGTCAATGTCGCTTGCCGCGTGGTGCGATGGAGAAGCCTGGCGCTGAGTTTCCGCTCAAGAGCGGCGAGTTTGGCGCTCGCGCCAGCAGGCGTCAGACCCAAGTCGCGGGCTGCGGCACTGATGCTGTGCAGCTGGGCGATACGCACAAAGAGACTCAAATCGTCCACGTCCATGAGATGGCTTTCAAATTTTTGTTGAAACTGATCCTAAAACCGAGGCGCTACCGAAAGCAATCGTGAGAGATCAAATAGAACCCACCAAGACGGCGCCATGTATGGCGAGCCAGTCAAAGCCACCATCAAAGGGATCACCATGACCAAGACCATGAAAGCAGCCATCCTCACTCGCTTCGGTGGCCCGGAATCGTTCGAACTTTCCGACGTGCCGAAGCCAGGTCCCCAGGCGGGACAAGTCCTGGTTCGCGTCCATGCCACGTCCGTCAACCCCTTGGATTATCAGGTTCGGCGCGGCGACTATTGTGACTATGTGCCATTGCCGGCCATTACGGGGCATGACGTGTCGGGCGTTATCGAAGCCGTGGGAACGGGCGTGACGATGTTCTCGGTTGGAGACGAAGTTTGGTACACGCCGCAAATATTCGATGGTCCGGGAAGTTACGCCGAGTACCACGTTGCAAACGAGAATATCATTGGAAGGAAGCCCGGCGCGCTCAGCCATCTGGAAGCCGCCAGCCTCAGCCTGGTCGGCGGAACAGCCTGGGAAGCTCTTGTCTCGCGTGCTGCCCTCAGGGTGGGAGAAAGCATCCTGATCCATGGTGGCGCGGGAGGGGTAGGGCACGTGGCCATCCAGGTCGCGAAAGCCATCGGCGCGAAGGTCTTCACGACCGTGCGCGAAGAAAACTTCGAGTTTGCGCGAAGTGTCGGGGCAGATGTCGTTATCGACTACATGAAAGAGGATTATGTCGACGCCATCATGCGGGAAACCGAAGGCCTTGGGGTAGACGTCGTGTTTGACACACTCGGCGGCGACACATTGTCCCGCAGCCCGAAGGTGCTCGCGCAACTTGGTCGCGTTATCTCGATCGTGGACATTGCACAGCCGCAGAACCTCATTGAGGCATGGGGTAAGAACGCGAGCTACCACTTCGTCTTCACGAGGCAGAACCAAGGCAAGCTTGACGAGCTGAGCACACTGGTGGAACGCGGTCAGCTGCGGCCGCACGTAGGCGCCGTCTATTCGCTCGCCGACCTTCCGCGTGCCCATGCGCTGCTCGAGAAACCCAATAACGGTTTGCGGGGCAAGATCGCCATCGCCATTGGCCCGTCGGCCGACACAAAGGTGCAACCATGATTTATGAGATCGCCGTGCTGCCCGTCTATGAGGACAAGATCAGAGAGTTCAGGCAGGCGTTCGAGAGCGTTGTTCCTCTGCTCACGCGTGCGCAGGGTTACCGTGGTCACGTTCTGGCTCGGGGGATCGAAACGCCGAAGGTCTTCAACCTAATCGTGCTATGGCGCTCGCTTGAGGATCACACTCCAGCTTTCGAAGCGAGCGAGGACCATGAGGAGTTCATGAGAGGCATACAGGCATATTTCTCGGAGGAACCGACGGTCTATCATCTCGAGGGCGGCGCCCTAGCCGCAAACGATTAAGACAAAGGCGAGGTCGCTGCCTGACACGAGCGACCTCTGCCATGTCAAAAATATAGAGCGGGTGCCAGATAACCTATGCATCTCTGGCTTGATATCGCTCTGCGCGAACATCGCTGCCGGGATCCGGCCTATCTTTGACTTTTCGCGTATCAGTGGGGTGAATAGCATTGCTGGCGAGGCCCATTGAATGGTTGGAAGGTGTTGTCGAAGCTGCGGTAAGAGCGGTATCGCGCGAAACACCAGCTGACGTGCCGATCGCCGTGTAAGTCACGCTGAGGCAACGCGTAATGGGGTTGCTGGGACTGAGCGATAGCGCCACCAATTATGGCGCCAGCTGCAAGACCTCCGCGAACCGCTGCGGCATTGGAACTGTTGTGACGCCGGTGATGCTGCCAAGGGCGATGATAGCTTGGGCGTTGATGCCCATAATGGCCATTCCAATTGTGTCTGTTGGGCCGCCACCTTCGGTCGCCATTCCATTGAACGTTCTCGACGGTGTAGCGAGTGTCCGGGTTCGAGGGGACAAAAACCGGGGCCGCCTGACCGGGGATTGCAGTGGAGAAAGCAGTTATCACTGCGATCAAAAATGTCGCTATCTTCTTCATCTTCTAATCCTTTAATGAGGCGGAATATTTGTTCGAAACGGAGGCATACTCGGGCGAGGATGCGGTCGTCCGATGCGCGAACTCCGCGCGTCAATCGGCAAAGAACCCGGGGTCGAGTTTTCCGAGTATGGAATAAGCAGTTGCGATGCGAGCGGAGTTTGGCCAGAACCGATTCGCAAGGATTACAATTCCGGTCCCGCGCTCAGGCTGAAAGAGAGCATAAGCTCCGAACCCGCCCGTCGAGCCTGTTTTTGATACGGTGGCAACCATCTCCGCCGGCACATGCAAGCTGGGAGGTTCAATCTGATTGGCCTTCATGACGAAATCGGGATCGACCCCCTGAAGTAGGTCGACGCGTCGAGCTGGAGCGCGATAGAGTTCCCAACCCAAGCCCTGATACATCCGACGAACTTGGTAGACCGGCGAGCGAGCCGCGATCAAAGCGGCTTTTAACGAGCCTTCGAATCGATTGGGATTGCCCGACGCCTCAACAAAACCAAGCAGGTCGGCCGCGGTTGTCTTGATGCCGTAAGCCTCATCGTCGAATACGCCGGGATTGACCCGTACCGGTGCATTGGAGCTCGTGTAGCCTTGCGCATACGAGGTAAAGCGATTTTTAGGGACCGAAAGGAAGGTATGCGACAAGTTCAGCGGCTTAATCACCTTTTCATCAAGGAGCGAAGCAAAGGGAGCGCCGACGCTCTTTGCCGCGAGATAGCCAGACAGTCCGATGGAAGTATTCGAATAAAGGCGACTGGTGCCGATTTCGGTGGTCGGAATGAAGCTCTTATAGAAGCTTATGAAATTTTGCTCGTTGACTTCGGCAGGGAACTGGAGTGGCAGCCCTCCCGCCACGTAAGTGTGAAGTTCGAGGAGTGAAGCGGCTCCGGGATTCGATTAGATGCGGTTTCCGTGAAGTGGGCGCATCATTGGTGAGAGGCTTGAGGGCAAACGTCTCGAGACCGGCCTTCATCAGCCGGCGGCCGCTCCAGTAGATCGGTTTCGATCAGTTCAGCCTCCCACCGAACTCGAAACTAGTCCCGCCGTCTCTCTCTTTTCATGCGCTCATGCTGCCGGCGCGCATCTTCTGCCATGATCTGGCTTAGCCTGGCTTCCTCGAGGGTGCGCAATTGCGCGTCGTCACGACGCTGCTGCTGCTGTAACATGCATCCGGTATGAGATGATGATCCGTATCGCGCGCCCATTCCAGAGCAGGTGTCGAGGTCGGCGTAGCGCTCCTGTTCCGGCGTCTGGCAGCCGGTGAGAATAAGGAGGCCTGCGAACACCGTTGCGACTGATAAGCGTCGCATAAAAACGTGATCCGGGGAGGCTTTGCTCATTTGATGTACCTTCTTTCTCGATAAGTTCATTCGGTTGCGAGAGCGAAGCGCGTTCCCGCCGGACGCTTATGGATTTTCACAGTTACGCAGAAATTACGTGAGTGCCGGACCAAGCCGGCTCTCACCGTTGACTCCGACGTAACGTCATAGTTTAGGCAGTGTGTCGATATTGTCTCAGTGTGGGCGGCCCGTTAGGTATCGCGGTCCGTCGACGATGTGAGGTTCGACATGACTGCTCCTGATCTCATCCCGATTGAAACGCTGTTTGGAACGCCAGAATTTTCGCGCGCGCAGATTTCTCCCGATGGCCGGGTGGTGGCCTATCTAGCGCCCTGGCGTGGGCGGTTGAACATCTGGGTGCGGCCTATCGGACAAGGCGCGGCGCGGCGATTGACGGGTGATGACACGCGCAATATCGACGGCTTTAGTTGGACGCCTGATGCTCGCTACATTCTCTTCGTGCAGAACAGCCGGGGCGACGAGAACTGGCACCTTCATCGCGTAGAGGTGGACGGGGCAGAGACGGTTTGCGGGAAGGCGCGAACCGTCGACTTGACGCCCTTTCCAGGCGTGCGGGTGATGGGTCTTGACTTTTCCGCCGCGCTTCCAGGCAAGGCTTTCGTGCAGATGAACCTCAGAAGTCCGGGCCTGATCGACCTATACGAGGTCAATATCGAAAATGGCGAAATCAGGATCGCTGCAGAAAGTCCTAATCGCTTCGTACGCTGGATCGTTACACCGAACAGTCCGATGCATGCCTTCATCATCGACGACGCCGGTGACCACGAACTGGCTCGCTACGAGAATGGGGTTTTCATTACGTTGGCCAGACTTAAGGGGCGTGACCAGCCAATCGGGCCGATGCCGCTGATGGTTGCGGCGGATGGAAAGAGCATCTTCGTCGGCTGCAATACGGGGAGCGACCACACCTATCTTGCCGCCATCGACCTTGCGACGGGCAGGCAAAGGGTAATCGACAGCCAACCCGATTGCAGCCTCGATACGCCGCGACCTGAGGCCGATCCGCGCTTTCCGTCCAGCCTGATCACCAATCCTGTGACAGGCGAGCTGCTGGGACTACGGTACCTTGGCAAAAGACAGAAGATACGGCCGCTGAACCCGCATTTTGCCGCCGTGCTAGATAGCTTACAGCGGCTGTCAACCGGGGAAATAGGACACATTTCCTGCGATGTCGGTGGGGGAAAATGGGTGATCGAATTTTGGGATGACCGACATCCCGGCACGACATGGTTTTACGAACATGAGAGCGGCGAAGCGTATGTGCTTGGCGAGCGATTTTCAGAGCTCTCAGCCGAGCGGCTGGCGAGCGTACGACCCATCGATGTGACGTCGCGCGACGGATTGACGTTGCCGTGCCATGTCACTCTGCCCGTCGGGTTCGATGCCAGGAATGAGCCGTGTGCGCTGCCGACCGTGCTTCTGGTACATGGCGGGCCGTGGTATCGCGATGCCTGCATTTATGATCCGGAAGTGCAGTTCCTCGCCAACCGCGGCTATGCCGTGCTGCAGGTGAATTTTCGCGGCTCGACCGGCTACGGCAAAGCGTTCATGCAAGCCGCGATCGGGGAGTTCTCCGGCCGTATGCATGACGACCTGATCGACGGGCTCGACTGGCTAATTGGGCAGGGTATCGCTGACCCGGCGCGGGTGGCGATCTACGGTTGTTCCTATGGCGGTTATGCCGCGCTGGTGGGCGCCAGCTTTACGCCCGAGCGCTTCGCTGCCGCTATCGACTATTCCGGCATGTCCGATCTCCGCGTGCTTGTGGATGGGGCCGTCCCATTCGTGCGGCCTGCGCTGATCAACACCTACCTTACTTACATGGGCGATCCAGACATCGAGATGCAGAACCGCGACATGCTTGCGCGCTCGCCGGCAAGCCGGCTTAATTGCATCTATAAACCGCTTTTGGTGGTCCACGGCGCGAACGACGTACGTGTCGCACAGGCACAGGCGGATCTGGTGGTGGAAACGGTACGCGCCAATGGAGTGGAGGTTGACTATCTTCTGAACGAGCGCGAAGGGCACTGGTTCATCAATGAGGATAGCAATATTGAGCTTTACCAAAGGATCGAGCGCTTTCTGGCAAGGCATTTGAGGGGCGAGCACTGAGGGGGGCTCATGCACAGCAAGGAGATCGCAGGACTGGCGGGCGTGAGTATCCGCACGCTGCGGCACTACCACCAGATCGGACTTTTGCCGGAGCCGCCAAGGACGAATAATGGATATCGCATTTACGGCCTGCCGCATCTGATCCGGCTGCTGCGTATCGTTCGATTGACCGCGCTCGGTATTTCGCTCTCGCAAATCCCAACGCTTCTCGACGATCATACCGGGATGAGCATAGGCAGTTTAGAGGCTCTTCATGACGGGCTGACGCGGCAGATCGAACTTCTCGAGCATCAACGCCGAATTGTGGCAGCGTTGCGCGACGGCAAAGGACCGCCCGACATGGCGCCGGAATTCGCCGCGTCGTTGGTGGCGCTGGAGGCGGGACGAGAGCCTGTAGCCGTGCGAGCCGGTCGAGAGCAATTTGTACTCCTGTCACACCTTTTGGATAAAGAGCAGCGCGCAGAACTGGCCCGGCTCTACGACCAACTGGCAGATCTCGAACATGGTGCTACCGTAAGAGAGCTGGGGCATCGTTTCGATGCGTTGGGGCCAAGTAGCAGCGACAACGAGATTTCAGCGCTTGCCGACGATTACATCGCACATCTCGGGTCATGGATGAGAGACTTCGACAACGCTCTAAGCAGAAGTGGGAAACAGCAAGCAGCAGCGCTGCTCTGGCTTCATGCCCTCGATAGTACGAACAATCAGCAGAAACGATTACTGACGGAAATAAGAAGGGGGCTGGCATCCAGCCGCTGATCGCCGTTTTGGGCTGGTCAACTCGCAAGATGATTGACCGATTGCGGTGGGCAGGCGCACTAAATTTTGGCGGTTTGCCGTTCCCAAACATCATCACGCCATATTCTAAACTCTTGGTTATGGCCGGAGAAGATTATAACCAAGAGCAATATCATGGATATCAACGTTGCTTTGAAAGCTTTTATCCGCACCGTCGAGAAGGGTTCGATTACGGCTGCGGCACGGGACCTCGGGGTAACGCAGCCGGCGGTTACTAAGCATATCTCGAACCTGGAACGGCACGTCCAAGCCAGGCTTCTGGAGCGCTCGTCGAAAATCGTTCGCCCGACGGCGCATGGGCTCGAATTGTACGAGGCCAGCCGCGTTGCGATCGCATCGATTGACGCGGCGCTGGAGGGCGTTCGCATCAACACAGGTGAGATTGAAGGCAATCTGAGAATTCACGCCCCATCTTGCATTGGTGTTGGCCATCTCGAACGGATAGTCGGGGAATTTCAGGATGAGCATTGCGGGATTTCCGTCGAACTGGCTCTCGACGAGCGCACAATCGACTTGGTCTATGATAACTTCGATTTGTCGCTTCACTACGGAAAAATCGAGGATCAGGAGGTCATCGCACGCCGCATTGGGTGGGTGGAGCGATTTCTCGTCGCGTCCCCTCGTTACCTGAAACAGGTGGGGGGGATCGAAGACACACAACGGCTTTCGGAGCTTGACGTCATCGGTACCCCGAAGATGCTCGCTCAGCGCAGCACCATTTCCCTGTTGGGGCCAGGCGGGCGCGCTGAGGACGTCGTCGTCAGGCCAATACTCACAACGAACAATGCGCATGTCATGATTGCAGCACTTTTACGTGGTCGCGGCGTTGGACTGGTGCAGAAGAACCTCGTATCGGAGTTGCTGGCCGGCGGCGAACTTGTAAGGGTGCTGCCCGAATATTGGCTCCGATCTACCGAAGCTTTCCTTGCTTATCCGTCCACAAAGTTTATGCGACCGGTCGTTAGAGCATTTACGGACTTCGTCATGCCGCGCCTCAGAACCATTGAAGGAATCTCCGCGGAGCAGCGGTAGCGGTCACGACATAGCCAACGGTTATGAGGGCTATCACTCATGCAGATATGGAATGTTCGGTCGGCGGGGGGGTACTGTGCGATTCAAGCAATGTATGCCAGGCCCAACCCGAAGGTCAGTTTCCATAATGCAGAATCCAAATAGTTTCATATCTCGCCGTACGTTTGTACTCGGCTCTCTGGCGGCGCCGGGAATACTCGGCGGATGCACAACAGTGCAAGAAAGATCGGCCTCAAACTCGCCTCAGCGAATTACCGATCCAATGCCTTCACCGATCGACCCGGAACTCGCTTCCCGTTACGCTGCATTTGAAGACGGCGGACATTTCGTTCCCGCAGTTCCTTTTGAGCGAATGAACCCGGAATATCTCAGGCAGCGCGTTGCTGACCCGACCGGCGAAGCGCCGGGAACTGTTGTCGTCGATACGCCAAGGCGATTTCTCTATTTGGTGGAAAATGGCGGAAGCGCGTTGCGATACGGCGTTGGCATCGGGCGGGACGGATTTTCGTGGGAGGGGAACGGATATATCCACTGGCGTCAGCATTGGCCAAGATGGAAGCCGCCGAGCGAGATGATTGCCCGGCAACCCGAACTGGAAAAATACTCTGTTGCGAACGGAGGGATGGATCCTGGTCTCCGTAACCCGCTAGGCGCTCGCGCCCTTTATATTTTCCAGAACGGAGAGGATACGCTGTATCGTCTCCACGGCAACCCCGAATGGCAATCCATCGGCAAAGCTGTTTCATCCGGCTGCGTCCGCCTCATGAACCAGGACATCGTTGATCTTTACGACCGTGTTCCTTTCCATGCGCCAATCGTCGTGCATCAGACGCCGATGGCCGTGTGATGCCAAATTGAACGTTCCGCGTTCTGAGCTGCTTGGCGGCGATACGGATGGCCGCCTAATAGTACTGCCGGGCAAGATCGCTGCAGATGTTTTCTGAAGCGAGCCACACGTGGGGAAACGCGGCGAGCAGACCGTTTCTCAGCCATTGCTGTGCCGGGTGCCCGTCATTGCGACGATGCCAGGACAGCACGAATGGGATCGGGTTCAGGGGGAGCGGGAAATCGAAGACAGCGAGGCGCTTTGCAAAGCCTGAATGAGCAACCACGCTTTCGACGACGGTCGCAACCATGTCCGATGATGCAACCAATGCCGGCGCGGCATGCATATGGGGAATGGTCACGGCCGCGCGCCTCTTGAAATTCTTCGAAGCCAATGCGGCATCTGCAACATCCAGGCCCTCATTGTCGGGCGCGACCAGGATATGCGTCAGAGACAGAAACGTCTCGGGATCGAAAGGGCGGCCGACGATTGGATGATCCTTCCTCAGGATACAAACAAACCGCTCCTGGAAAAGACGGGCACTCAGGATCCGGCTCGTAGGCGTGGGAGGAATTCCGACGGTCAGATCGACGCCGCCGCTGTCAAGCAGGGAAATCGCGTCATCGCGGCTGCTATAATCCCTGACCTTGATATCAATGCCGGGGGCTTTTTCCTCAAGCAATGACAGGAGGCGCGGCAATATGACTGAACCTGCATGCGCCGAAACGGCAATGGAAAAAGACATGGTTGATTTGCCGGGATCAAAACCCTGCGTGAATTGCAAGGTCCGCTGAATTTCTCGCAGAGCAAGCGAGATAGGTTCGGCGAGTTCTACCGCTCGCGGTGTGGGTTGAAGGCCGGTCGGCCCGCGAACGAACAATTCGTCACGCAGCAGAAATCGCAATCTCGACAAAGCGGCGCTCATGGCCGGCTGGGTCCGGCCAATACGGCTTCCGGCGCGTGTGACATTGCGCTCGGAATTGAGAGCGTCAAAGGCAACGAGAAGATTGAGATCGATCCCATGTAAATTCATGGAATGGATCATTAAGCCCATCCTTCATCAATCTCAAGCATCTTTTCCGTGTCACCGCGAGTGTCCGTTTCCGTCATTCAGCAACCAGCCCGGATATTCGACGGGCAGACGACTGACCGCGTCGAGCTTCGCCATATCGTCATCGTCCAGGTCAATCGATGCGGACCGAACGTTTTCCTGCAATTGCTCGACGCGCTTCGCACCGATGATGACGGTCGAGACGACCCTTTGCTTCAGCAGCCAGGCGATCGCGATTTGCGCCGGGCTGGAGCGGTGTTTCTCCGCGACAGCTTTCAGGACCGCGATCAGGGGCTCTCCCCGGATGCGATCGATGGGTGGAAAATCCAATTCCGTCTGTCGGCCGCCTGCGGCATTGCCACCAGCAGAATACTTTCCGGTGAGATAGCCGCCGGCAAGCGGACTCCAGACCATGAGGCCAACACGTTCCGATGAGAGCAGCGGGCTGATCTCCCGCTCCAGATCGCGTCCGACAAGCGTATAGTATGCCTGCAGCGACGTGACAGGTGCGAGGGCTCTGGCGCGCGTTATCCCGATCGCCTTCATGACCTGCCACGCGGCCCAGTTCGAAAGACCGATGTAGCGAACATCGCCGGCCCGGACGAGTGTGTCGAGCGCCTCCAGCGTTTCCTCGATCGGTGTCGCGGAATCGAATGCGTGGATCTGGTATAGATCGATGTGGTCCAGACCCAGCCGGCCGAGGCTTGCCCGGCATTCGGAGATTATATGTCCCCGAGAAGCGCCGCGATGGTTTGGTCCGTCACCCATGGCGGAGGCGACTTTGGTGGCGATCACGGCATCGCTGCGCGACACTCCAAGGTTCTTCAGCGAACGTCCCAGTATTTCTTCGCTGCGTCCGTGCGCATAGACGTTTGCCGTATCGAACAGGTTTATGCCGGCGTCGAGAGCGGCCTTGACCAGTGCATCGGCATCCCCCTGTCCAAGTCTTCCCACCTTTCCCCATAGTCCGTCAGTTCCGCCGAATGTCATGGCGCCGAAACACAATTCCGACACGAACAACCCGCTTTCACCCAGCTTGCGCATTTGCATGATGTCGTCCTTCTTTTTGAAATTCTCGAGTTTGGCGGGCGGCGGTAGCTTTTGTTGAGCGTATTTCCGCACTGATTGCGTTCACGGCCGGCTCGACATTCGTTGCGAACGCCGAGCCTTTCTGCGGCGCCTTACACGATGTGCTGCCGTTCGCCAGTTCTTGCCGCAAGCTCGACGGCCGCGATCAAACGGCTGTTATGGCGGGCATGGTCGAAACCGGGAGTGGTGTATGTACCGTTCGTCAGATCGCGCCCCAGGGACGCATAGACCTCCCCGACATTGATAGCGGCGCCTGACCAGAATTCGGCCGCAGTCGGACCGACACCGTTGGCGACCGGCCTATCGGGCGCAGCGAATTCCACGCTCGATGAAAGTAAAATGTCTCCGACCTGTACGCCCGCCAGATGATTGCCGGTCAGCTTCAGCCAGCCCTGCGAACCACGGATCTCGAATACAAAACTCGCCTCATCTGCAGGCACGCCCGCCAGAATCTGTACGGATACAGGCGCACCGCTTGCCGTCTTGGCGATCAGATCGAGATGATCCGGAATTTCTCGCTGTGAAGTCTCGCCTGTATCGACGATCTCGATCTCCGGCCAGAGCAACTCCGTGCGCGCATCGACCTCCAAAATGTTGCCGAGCACAGCCTCGATGACGTCCAGCACGTGGCCTGCCGTGATCGTCATGAAGCTGGCGCCAGAAGCGGCCTTGTTGAAATAGTCGTACATGCTCGGAGATTGCGGACCGTAGCCGAATGTGGTTGCGCCGACACGGGCGGACATCAGGCGACCGAGCTTTCCTGACGCGACCAGTTCCGCCGCACGTCGGACGGCAGGATTATGCCGGCCTTGCAGGCCGATCGCGGTATGCAAAGACCCGACTGCTGCGGCCATCTCGTTTGTTTCCGCCAACGTTGCGCCCAGAGGCGCTTCGCAATAGACGGCTTTACCCGCCTGCAAGGCGGCCATCACGAGATCCTTGTGAGCCGGCACCTTCACGGCGACCGTGATGACGTCAATGGTTTCGTCGCTGATCATCGCGTAGGGATCGGCAAACCAGAGTTCTGCGCCGAATGCTTCGGCCGCCGCCTTGGCGCTTTCCTCGCGTCGGGTCGCGACTGCCGCCAGCGTCAGGTGAGTTTGTGACGCCAGGGCTGGCACATGCGATGCGCCTGCCCAACTTGCGTGAGTGTCTGCTCCAATAATACCCACACGAAATTTCTTATCCGACATCTGCAATGCTCCAAATCACGTTACGGAACGCTACCTGCGTCCTGAGCAAGATCTAATCGACCCCGGCACTGCGACGAAATCGATAAGTGGTATGAGCGAACATCCACGCCATGGATATCGGCTAGCGCCCCTGCGGGGACACTGCGACCAAAAGAAGTATTGCCCCGGCTGTAGCTATAGCGCTCAAGACAGCGCGTGCCTGAAACGAAAGGCTCGGAGGGTGCCAAGGCATTCCTGACTGCGGCTTGGTCGCACCGACCGGATCGAAAGGGGCTGCACCGCTAGTGGACACCTCTTTCTCCCGGCGGATTTCCATAAGCTTATGGCGGATACGAATTGCGAGGAGCACAGCCAGATAGGCCGCCGTTAAGAAAGCCAAGACCGCTGCCAAGCGCAAGGCGTTCTGATGGGCAAGGATCCAATCTCGCGAAACAGTCGCGATGCCGTCGATATAGGATCCGAACAAAGCCTGGCCGGTAAGGGCGCCAATCGAATTGATCGCCCCAAACAGCACGATAAAACTCAAGAGTTCTCGGCCGCCTTTCTGCAGCGCGCTCGTGATGCCTAACACCAGTGCCGGCCCGAGAAAGAACATGGCCGCGAATGAGATCACCGCTTGGGACAAATAAAACCAGGGCAGATGCTCAAGGCTCGTGGCGGAGCTGTCGGCAAGTGTCGCGGCAGCTATTGCAGTGACCGCCAGCATCATGGGCATCACCAGTTTTTCGACATTTACCGTGATAGCGCTCACGATCACGCCGGCAACAGCGCTGACAAAGGTGACGATCGAAAGTGCTCTGAGGTGTTCGTCGCTGCCTCCTAGCGCGTTCAGGAACTTGTTTGCAACATTCTGTTCGGCAAGGACGACCCTGGCCATGAGAATTGCAAAAGCAAAGCGGACGATATCAGCGCTCCCGAGCCAGCGCAGGTTGACGAGAGGTGCGGTCCGTACGTTCTCAAGTATCAGCGCGGTGATGATCATCGGAAGCGCGAGCGACAGAAACCAAATGATCCAAGGCGCCTCGAACCATCCTTCCAGTCGTCCGAGCCCCAACACTGCTGCAATTAGAGCGAGGCTACCCCCCAAAAGCAGGAAGGTGAGGAAATCCAAAGGTTCGAATACTCGCTCTCGCTCGGCGGGTGGCAGCCGGAATGTCCCGACGGCGGCGAAAGAGAAAAATGCGAGACTGGCTTCGAACAGAAATATCGACTGCCAATGCGAGCTGATAGACAGCCATGGCGAGATGACGGTCGCAAGAGAGAACGCGCATTGCGAGATGCCAAGGCCAAGTATCAGCCCCCTGACGCGCCAACGGCCCGGAAGGGCCTGCATCACGTAGAACAAAGACAACGGCGTTAACGCCGCCGCAACAAAGCCGCTTGCAGCTCTAACGGCGAGTGTGAGCCAGTGATCTGCGGTCAACAAATAGGTAATGGAGAGGAGAGCATACAGGCCGAGGGCAACCAGCGTGAATACACGCAGACCATACTGCTGGCGGAACTTTATCAGCAGCAGATTGGCAGAAATATTGGTCATGGCATAGGCCGTTGGCAGCCAGGCCGCCTGAACTGAGCTCAACGCCAAGCTCGTTTTTAGCTCCGTAACGTTGACCATGACGAGGGCGTTGCCCAGTCCCCCTGTCAGGCCGACCAGAATTGCGACGAGGGCATAGGCGATCCGCAGCGTCAGGACATGCTCTGGCGTCGCCGGCGACCCCGCGACCACGGGCCTTTCATGCTCGGGAAAGTCCCATGCTTCCTCACGGAAAAAGCTGCGAACACGTTGCGTCAGTCTCATCATCGTACTCTCGTCATTGGTTTGTCGGGATCAATCCGCAGCACCGTAACGCAACCTTGGTGGCCTGAGGCGTTGCTGGTTTTGCAACATAGGGTTCGGGGGATCGTGACTTGTTGCGAGCGGTGCCTCGTTCAAAATCACTGCACATCCGTTGACAGAGCGGACAGGTTTCACCTCTCAACTTCACGAGGGCAGCAAAGATGTTTCAAAGGTCCATCGACAGCATTACAATCACACCGCCTCTCGGCCCCGGCTTTGCGGGCGAGAGACACAAAGCAGCCCTCGTCGTTGCACCGGGAAATTTTTCCGCGACCGACCCGTTCTTCTTGATGGCGGACGATCACGTGACCGGCGAGGGGCAATTCGGTGAGGCCCACCCTCATGCCGGCCTGGAGACCGTCACGTTCATGCTTCACGGCACCATGGAGGATGCCGGCGGACGCCTGGTCGAAGGTGACGTGGAATGGATGACTGCCGGAAGCGGCATCGTGCATTCGGAAGATGCCCAGGTTTCGACAGGGATGCGTCTGTTTCAGCTATGGCTGGTTCTCCCTGAGCGGGACCGCAACATGGCGCCAAGGGTACAGATCCTGAGACGGGATGAAATGCCGGTACACCGCGGCGACGGTTTCGAGGCGACCGTCTACAGCGGTCGTTCGGCAGGGATCATCGCGCCAGCGAAGAACGCCGTGCCGGTGACCTTAGTCGATATCCGCCTTGAGACGGAAGCTGAGTTCGAGCAGGTGTTGCCGTCGTCCTACAATGGTTTCGTCGTGGTCATCGCCGGCGAGATTGAGGCGGGCGCAGGAAGGACAGTTCTCGCCGAGGACAAAGTCGGCTGGACCAGTCCGTTGGCGGTTCACGGCGACAGCTTTATGAGGCTGAAGGCGGGGAAGGACGGTGCTCGGGTGCTTTTGTATGCAGGCCAACCGCAAAACATCCATGTCGTGGCACAAGGCCCATTTATCGCAGGCTCCAAAGAGGAGCTTGCCGGCTACTATGCCACATACCGCCAAGGCAAATTCCCGAATGCCGGCGAGATGCGACCTGTCTGATCTGACTATCAAGCTGCCATGAAGCCACAAAGGGTTTCGTTATCAGCAACCCGACGTTCCGCCATTGCTGTCTTTAGCCGTTCGACAGCATGGATATGTTCGCAAAGAGCAGGCCCGCGAACGGGCTGAGAAAACAAGCCGCTTCACACCGCTCGTCCAAAACTCAAGCGGATCGGATCAAGCCTTTCCGAACATGGATCGCGTGGTCCGTGAGCGGGATCACTCGTCCCGGTATCCGAAATCAGCCCATGGAGGAAAAGATGACCCAATCCGCCACCGCAGCCGTACTGGAAGAAAAAAATGGGCCCTTCATTCTTCGTGAAGTGAAGCTTGAGGCGCCGCGCTCCGACGAAGTGCTCATTCGCATGGTTGCTACGGGTATTTGCGCGACCGATGCGCATGTCAGGCAACAGCTCATGCCAACTCCGCTGCCAGCGATCTTGGGCCATGAAGGCGCCGGCATCGTTGAACGTGTCGGATCGACCGTATCGCATCTCAAGCCCGGCGATCATGTCGTTCTTTCCTACCACTCCTGCGGCCACTGCAAGCCATGCATGTCTTCCCACGCGGCCTACTGCGACCACGTCTGGGAAACGAATTTCGCCGGCGCCAGGCTCGATGGAACGATCGGCGTTGCAGCGCCTGATGGGAACAGGCTCCATGCGCACTTCTTTGGTCAGTCCTCATTCTCCACTCATGCGCTCGCTCATCAGCGCAACGCCGTCAAGGTCCCGGACGATGTTCCGCTCGAACTGCTCGGGCCGCTCGGTTGCGGGTTCCAGACCGGAGCCGGCTCGGTCTTGAAAGCGTTGAAAGTGCCGGTCGGCGCTTCGATCGCGATCTTCGGAGTAGGGGCGGTGGGACTGGCTGCGATCATGGCTGCCAAGGTCGCCGATGCTGCAATCATCATCGCCATCGATGTCAATGCCGAACGGCTGAAGCTCGCTTGCGAACTCGGCGCGACGCATTGCGTCAACCCGCGTGAGCAAACCGATGTAGCCGCGGCGATCAGGGATATCACCTCTCGCGGCGTCGAATACGTCCTCGACACGAGCGGCCGGAAGGAGAACCTCGACGCCGGCATAGGTGCCCTTGCTCCGATGGGGCAGTTCGGTTTCGTCGCCTTCAACGACCATTCGGGCGCGGTTGTCGATGCATCCCGGCTCACGGTAGGGCAAAGCCTCATCGGGATTATCCAGGGCGATGCCATTTCCGGCCTGATGATTCCGGAACTGGTCGGTCTCTATCGAAACGGTCGTTTCCCGTTCGACAGGCTGCTCACCTTCTACGACTTCGCCGACATCAATGAGGCATTTGACGATGTCGCGGCAGGACGCGTGATCAAGGCCGTCCTGCGCTTTCCCCCGCAAGCCGCTTAGCCACCCACCCACTTTTCTTTCGATATCGCAAACATCATGGAGAATTTATCACATGTGCGACCGACACCAGAAGCTGATCAGAGCGACCGACGAGCCTAACTTTTTCGGGATCGACCATTACGGCTTTCCGGAGGCCGGGGAACACCCCGCTGATCCGCCGGGATACTATCCTGAGTATTTCTCTTCCGAACGCTTCCAGCGGCTCGGCTACCATGTCGAGGAGCTTCGGGGCGGTTTCTACTGGGTCACCAGCGGCGGCTATGACGCGGCCTTCGTCGTGACCAGCGACGGTGTCGTCGCCATCGACGCACCGCCGACGATCGGTGAAAACATGCTGGCCGCGATCGAAGACGTCACGGACAAACCGGTAACGCATTTGATCTACAGCCATTGGCACACCGATCACATCGGCGCCGCCTCTGTTTTCGGACCGAATGTCGAGATCGTCGCACACGAAATCACCAGGGAACTGCTCGAGCGGTTTCCCGATCCGAACCGACCAGTGCCTACCGTGACATTCGACAAGGATCATCTGCTTGTCGTCGGCGGGGTGACGCTCGAACTGTCCTACAAAGGCGAGAACCACTGCCCCGGCAACATCTTTATCTATGCGCCAGCCCAAAAGGTGCTGACCGTCATCGACATCGTCAGTCCCGGCAGCGCCACCTTCATGCATTGCGACGCATCGCAGAATATTACCGGCTGGTACGAAGCCCAGAAGCAACTGATGGAATATGACTTCGATTTCCTCGTGGCCGGCCATCACATGAAATACGGGACGCCGGAAACGGTCGCAGCTTCAATCGAGTATTTCCAGGACGTCCTCGACGGAGCACAGGCAGCCGTGGATCGATTCAGCCGGTCGGATGCGCTCGTCAGCATCCTGGAGGGCGCCGGCTGGGACCAGGTTTTTTCCGGGACCGAGAACTGGATCAATTCGATGGCCAATTTTGCCACGAAATATGTCCTCGAAAAGAAAAGTAGCAATGGCCAGCTCTGGTCCGAGCGGCTTGCGGGCGTGACGACCCAGACGAAATACCACGCCTATACCGTGCTGGAGTCGATCCGCCTGGAAAGGCCGCGGCCGAACTACCGCCTGAGGGGTGAAAATCCCCCACCGTTCCTGACCTGAACCGGGATCGTCCTCCGGCACAACTCGAAATCGAGTGGGCATCACCCCGTTGTGTCCGGAGGCCGCCGGTGAGTGCGGGCCGGATCTCGCGCGCCCATGCAACATCAGAAAGGCAAGTCAATGACGACGTTTTCCGCAAGCAACTGGATCGACGGCACCTTTGTCTCGTCTTCCAAACGCGGCCGCTCCATCGATCCGGCGACATATGAGACGATCGGAGATTATCCGGACGATGGCGGAGCGGCCGCGCACTCTGCCATCGAAGCCGCAAAACGCGCATTCCGCGGAACCGCTTGGCGCGACGATGCTGAGCTTCGGGCAAGGGTGCTCGATCAGATGGCATCGGCGATCGAGCGAAATCGCGTACGCCTGATCGACATCCTCTCGCTTGAAAACGGCAAACTGCACGGCGAGGCGGCGCTGGAGATCGACGGTAGTCCGAGCAAGCTTCGATACTGGGCTGCTATGGCGCGTACGGAGGCAGGGCGAGCGACATCGCCCAAGCCCGGCAGCCTCTCCGTGATTCTGCGCCAGCCGATGGGAGTGGCAGGGATCATCGTCCCTTGGAATTCTCCCGTCATATTGTCGGTTCGTTCATTCGCTCCAGCGCTCGCCGCCGGCTGCACGGTCGTCGTCAAGATGCCCGGTCAGACGGCGCAGATCGCCAGTGTTCTAACCAAGGTCCTGGCGGAAGCGACAGACCTGCCGGAAGGCGTCGTGAACATGTTCGTCGAGAGCGGCGCGGACGGCGCTGCCCTTCTGGTTGAAAGTCCCGATGTGCCGACGATCAGCTTCACTGGAAGCACACAAACCGGGCGAACCATCGGGGCTATTGGTGCGAAGAGAATGAAGCGGTTCGGGCTCGAACTCGGCGGCAAGACCCCAATGATCGTGTTTGACGATGCCGACATTGAAGCCATGCTGCCTGTTCTCGAAAAGGCTCTCACCATCTTTGCTGGTCAGTTCTGCATGACCGGCTCACGGCTACTGGTGCAGAGTTCAATCTATGAACTGGTGCGCGACGGCCTCGCCGAAAGGCTGCGTGCTGTCAAAGTCGGGCCGGCATCGGACCCAGCGAGCGATATGGGGCCACTCATTGACAAGGAGAACGTCGCCCGTGTCGACAACGTAGTGAAAGATGCGCTGTCAAATGGTGCAACTGTGGTCGTTCGAGGCGGTCCCGTGCCAGAAGGTCCTTTGGCGAAAGGTGCTTTTTTCCGTCCTTCGATGCTCGAGGTATTCGACAACAGCCTGCCGATCGTGCAGCAGGAAACATTCGGTCCCGTCATAACAATCCAGCGGTTCTCAGATGAGCGGGAAGCCGTCGTGCTGGCAAACGATAACGACTATGGCCTGTCGGCCTCGGTCTGGACGCGGGACCTGGATCGCTCGTTACGGGTCGCACAGGCGCTTGAAGTGGGAAGCGTGTTCGTCAACGACTGGGCCAAGGTGTACGACGGGACGGAGGAGGGTGGCTTCAAGCAATCCGGTCTCGGGAGGCTGAACGGCGTTGCCGCCATCGAGGACTTTATCGAGTATAAGCACATCGCTCTTAAGCCGGGTTTGTTGCGATAAAAGGAGCCAGTTGGTCTTAAGGTGTTCCTCGCGGCCGGGATTACTGGACGTTAAACGGAAATTTGCGTGCGGTCTTGGGACGTAATTCCCACTTAATGTTACCAATCCAGTCTGGCTGACCAATGGAGATATCCGATCAAACCGGTTGGCATCTCCTCGAGTTGGATGCAGCACCCTTCGAAAGGCTAGTAATTTGCAGGACAAGGTCGACGCCGTGAAGCAGGCGGAAAGAACTATGATGGATGCGATACATGCAGCTATCACCCAGGCGGCAAAGGAATCGGAGGCTGCATTTCAGTCACTTGGACCGCGCACCACCACCCACACTTACTTCGCGGACGTCGCCATGCGTCGGCTATTTTTGCACCTGTGTGGTGCTGATGCGGATACGGCCAAGGGTGGTGATCCAGAGCATGCCTGGGACATACTCTATGTGGGGCGCGGTACAGCCCGCTATTGGGAAAAAGAACAAGGAATTCGGTCGAGGCGCCGAAAGGCAGAGAGCCATGCGGAGCTCGAAAGGGAGAGACGCGAGAAATCTGCTCATACGCAAAGCGCTCAGAAGGTCGTAACCGAAACTGCCATTCGCGCGCTGATCGAACATGCGAGCATTTCCGACCCGGACCTGCGTGATCGCCTGCTGGCCACGATTGAAGAGCGGTTCAGCACCGCCGATCCACTTTCGCAAGTTGAGCAGGAATTCGCCGATTTGGCTAAGGTTTCGCTCGCCCGCCTTATCGGAAAAGTGACTTGAAAACCTTCTGCAATACGTTGCAGTTGGCCCCACTCTCCAATGACCGCATCTGGCCTTGCGGTTCTTATCGCAGGTCGTGACCTTTAGAGAACGGCGACAGGATCGCCGCCGGTCGCCTTCTGGGCAAATGACCGTAAAGGCGTGCTATCGTGGCCACTATTAGCAGCGAAACGCTCGGATCCATGGCAGCGCCAAACGCTTTCTGAGGCTCAGGCTCGTCGCTCGAAAGAGTGCCTCGTCTTTAGCATCCCGTCGCCATATCGACCTTGAAGGACCGCAAACGCATCAGATTTCACGTTCGAACTTCTCATACAAGAAGTTCACCAGCGCGCGCACTCGAGCGATACCCGCGCGGGCTGGCGGCATCAATATGTGCAAATCTGCTCCCGCGTGACTATAGCCAGGGACCACCTCTTCGAGGTCGCCGCTGGCGAGCGACTCTTGAACCATGAAGACGGGCAGGACCACGATACCAAGTCCGGCGCGCGCAGCGGAAAGCATCATTTGACCATTGTCTGAGCGGAATTGTGAGTTCACGCGGACTTGTTCCCATCCATCCGGACCTTGAAAACGCCAGCCGAGCGTATCAAAGGAGTAGAGGATCGCGTTATGCGTCGCCAGTTCAGCAGGCTTTGAGGGGCGCCCTCTTGCTTCCAGATAGGAAGGACTGGCGACGACAGCCCAGCGGACCTTTGCAAGCTTCCGCGTAATTAGCACGGAATCAGGGATACTTCCGATCCTTACCGCCAAGTCATACGCCTCGGCTACAAGATCCGGCTGACGATCTTCAAAGCGTACATCAAAGTGAATCCGCGGATGGAGCAGGGCGAACTCTGCCAGCAGTGGAGCGAGACAGAACTCCCCGAAAGCCACGGGAACGGAAACTCTGACCTGACCGGATGCTTCCGTCGTTGACCTCACAACCATTTCCTGCGCGGACTCTAACTCGGCCAGCCCAGAAGCTGCTCGCACATGATACTCGCGGCCAACATCTGTGAGAGCTGTTCCCTTTTGGGAACGTGTGAGGAGTGTTGCACCTAGAAAATTTTCTAGACGACTGATGCGGCGACTGACGATCGATTTGGCAATCCCCAAACGGCTGGCCGCACCCGCGATACTACCGGTTTCAACCACCCGAATGAAAGAGATTAGATCCAAGATCTCAACAGACTCGGGTTCCGCCATTAACAACACCCCCCTCCAGTAATTGCAGCTACTGCAACACTGGGCATGACATATTGTCAAGTTCCCAATTCGCTCTGCGGTCGCACTAATGAACTTCAGCAACATGAGAGGGCCGAGCTGAATTAACGGACCACGCAAGTCCCTGGTGAATATCACCCTCAACCGCCGCGATAGGAGACGAGGTTGATCCGGCATTATGGTCGACTTTGGGAAGGGAGGATGGCCCTCCGCCTCGGAACTCTGCCGCATTAGCCGCCCGAACTTTATCCACGCAGTAAGGGCGTGCCGACGTCGTTCGTAATTCCGCAACGACGGGTTTCACCTAGACGGGCTATTGCGTCGGCGATCCAGGCCTCATGCTTGTTTCGACAGAAAACTAGGAGATTAAATTGGAGCTGCCAAACGAAAAATCCGCTAGCAGCATTATGGTGGCGCAACTTCTTGCAAAACGTCGGACGCAGTATTCACTTGGCAAAAACATCGCGCTTCCCGACGAGGAGATCGATGCACTTATTCGCGAGGCGGTTCGCCTATCACCCTCGGCGTTTAACTCGCAGAGTTCGCGGGTTGTGATCCTGCATCGCGATGAAAATCAAAAACTCTGGGATATTGTGAAGTCGGAGTTAAGTCATATCGTCGAAGGAGAAGCTAAGAAGCACTCCTTTAGAAAGATCGACAGCTTCGCAGCTGGGGCAGGAGCTGTTCTTTTCTTCGAGGACCGGAATGTGATCAGGATCTTACAAGATCAGTGGCCCCTTTACGCTGATCACTTCCCAGATTGGTCAGAGCAAGCCTCTGGAATGGCTCAACTTTCGGTCTGGATCGCGCTCGCGGGCATCGGAATTGGAGCTAGTCTGCAGCATTATAACCCGCTGGTTGACGCAAAGATCAAAAGGCATTGGAACATACCTGAGACCTGGAGATTACGCGCGCAGATGCCGTTCGGCTCCAACGAGGCGCCTTTTCCCGCAAAGACAGTCATCTCCGATAATGACCGTTTTCGAAGCTTCTTTCGCTAGACCTGCGGAAGAAGGACGGATGCCTCTTAGTATATTCATTGGGTTAGGTAAATTGAAGCGTAGATCCAAGGTTCAAATTCCTTCAAGAGCCAATAACTGTTCACAATGGCCAGCGTACGACCGTTCAACTTCATTCTTTGAGATGCATTAGCGCTACTTCGGCAGAATTGATTCTTACTTTGGAGCTTGCGCGTCGCATAGCGAAGTTCCATAAAATGAGTTATGCAATCTAGGATTGCGTGCCCGGCTAGTTTCCCTTAGCAAGGAGCGCCTTTTGACCTGTCCCACCTGACAATTTACGGAGTAAAATATGCAACATTGGCTGGACAAGCTAATCGATCTTGCTGCGCTTCGGGGCGACGAGAATGTTCTCAAGGATGCTCTCACCCATCTTGCCCAACAAGCGGGCTTTTTCGGTTACGCCTATCTCTACATCCGTCCGGGGCACACGATCGCCTCATCAAACTACCCTCCCGAATGGCGGTCGATCTATTTCAAGCGAAAATTCGAGGCCATCGACCCGATCGTAAACCGCGCAAAGTCGCTGAAGCGGGTGTTTACATGGAGCGGAGAGGCTGAAAGGCGGTACCTTTCCAAGGAAGAACGGGCGTTCTTCAGCCAGGCAGCGGATTTCGGGATCCGTTCTGGAATCACCATACCCATCAGAGCTGCCAACGGATCGACTTCCATGTTCACGCTCGCCTCCGATAAACCCGCTGTTGACCTCAAACGCGATATCGATCCTGTCGCCGCCGCCGCCGCTGTTGGGCAGCTTCATACCCGCATGTCCTTATTGCCCCTCACGCCGATTGCACAGCACCCGGCATGGCTCGACCCAAAGGAGGCCGCCTATCTCAACTGGATCTCGGTCGGCAAGACGATGGAAGAAGCTGCCGATTTGGAAGGGGTTAAATACAATTCGGTGAAGAGCAAGCTCGAAGAGACCCGTAAGCGGTTAGAGATCCATACAATGCCGCACCTGGTGGCACTGGCCATCCGAGCCGGGCTCATCTAGGCGCAGTGCTCAGTTGACCGACACCTTCGGGATGTAGCCCAGAAGGCCGACCAGCGTGTTAACCACGCTCATCTGCGCATGCATCTCGATCATCGCTTCGATGTATTCGAGATGCTGCTTGCCACCGACAGATTTCCCCATCTGGTGATCCTCCGGCAACGCCTGGAACAGTTGATCCGCCTTTTCGACGAGCTGCCTGTGCAACCGAATGGCGTTCACCGTCAACGTGTCGATGTCCGAGCTTGGAAGTCCACGCGTGAGCCCTATCACCGGACGAAACTCACATGTGTCCGACACTGTCAAATCTTTCAAATCCATTTGGGATCCAACCCTTAGATATTGTCTGCGGTTCGCCCCCGCAAACGTTAATCCCTGATCCGAAGCCGGGGGTTGGAAACTGTGTCTAGACAGCCCTGCGACCTTTAGCACCGGAGCACCTGGACATACGTCGCAGGCCCACCGGCCAATGGCCAGAGGATTCTGATGCCGCATCGGCCGACACCAACCGCTAGACAGGAGTTTCCACACCCCCGGGCAGCGCGTACTGCCCTGCCCCGCCTTATAAAAGGTCCAGACTGTTTACGCTAGTGCGTTGGAAAAACAATCGCTTTGCAGATCTGCAAAGTGATCCCGATTAGGGCCTTGAACCGATCCCGGAAAGGTCGATCCTGATGCCTGCCGTGTTCGGATCGGTTGCTACCGCGTCGGTCGCGGTTTCCACCGCGCCACGGAGAGCCGAATTTTTATCGGAATTCTCGCGGTCGGTCGTTTCAGACCGAGTCGCCTCCTCCATCCTGCGATCCTCCGCGCGAAACACCGCGATCCCCTCGAAATACCCCGTCTGCCAGGCAATGATCGCATCATCGAAGACCTGTGGCAGGACTTCCTTCGCCGTGGGATTGCCATACCATTTCATGACGATGCGAAACACCTTGGCAAATAGCGCCGTCCCCATGCGGATATTCTCGCAAGGCTCGACCATATCCGACTTCAACTGACCTACCTCGACGATGCCGAGGCCGGCCGGATACTGTGTGATGCCAACGCGAACCGTGTTGCGACCAAGATTGTCGCGGATCAGAGCCAGTGCCTCTTCCGGCGATGTCGGCTTCGGCGCCAGCACCACGCGGCTGCCAGAGCGCACGGTGATGGCGAGAGGGTCCTGCGATCCCGCCTTCGCGATGAACTGCTCAACGATCGCGGGCTTCAGGGAAGGATCGGCGCATTGCTGAATAAGGACGGCATCTAGCATCGTAGGGATCTCTTATGTGTTGAAGGCTAGAACAATGGGCAGGCCGAAGAGCCTTGCCCAAGCTGCGACGCTCGCTTTCTGAATGGCGACGATCGAGGTGTTTTCGGTCCACCAGCCGTTGCCAACGGCAACGACCACCTCGGGCGAGTGCAGCATCGATTGCAGGACTGGCCAGAGAATGAGTTGCTCATAGCAGATCAGCAGCGCGATCCTTACTCCGTCAACCTCGACCACCGGATTGCCGAAGAAGTCGGCCCGTGCGCCGCCGCCTTGCCCGGTCCATCGCAACCATGGTTGCCACATGGAGCCTGGAACCGGCATGCGCTCGCGATAGAGGATGTTCGCTGCGGTGGCCGAGATCACCACCATCACATTGTCGTAGCCTTTGGGATCGATGACGGCGGCACCTGTGATAACGGTGAGACCGGAGCCCTGCAAACCTTCCCGCCAGACACGCGCGACCGTCGGCGTCCAGAAGCCGAGCGTGCTTTCCGGCAGCACCAGGACATGCGTGTCCAGATGCCCCGCAATGCTCCGGCGCGCTGTTGCGATCAAGTCACGGTGATACGGAAGCGATCCATGGCGGCCGAGGTTTTGTCCTTCGTGAAGGTCGACGCCTTTCCACGCATCGGGTAGATTCATTTCCGTCCACGTTGCGGCGGACCAGAGCCAGAATCCTGCGAGGATGATGGCGGCGGCCGGCCAAAGCCTCGTCGTCATGAGGGTGAGGCCGGTCGCCATCGCGAGCAGTCCCCACCATCCCCAGCCAGGAAACAGCACTCCGGCAGCTGTCAGTGGATGCGCCCAACCGGTGATGCCAAAGGGCGGCAGCCCGGTCAGCACCATGGCGAGCGGATAACGGATCGCCCTCACCGAATCCGCGCCCCCAGTCCCGGGTGCGAATTCGCCACGGTGCCTCATCCAGAGTGCGGCATGGACGCCAACGAATGACACTGAAGCCGTAACCCAAAGCAGAAGACCAGGCCAGAGATCGGAAGCGTAGAAGTTGGCCACGCCCTGCGGCAAACTGCGGGAGGCCGCCAGGAAATACCCTGCAGACACGAGTGCAGCGATCGAGCGTGACGGCGCCATTGCCCATAGAACAGGAAAGATCATGGCGGCCGGAAGAAGAAGCACCTGCCCGCTCCAGCCGATCCTCCCAGAGGCAATTGAAGCCATGATCAGGAAGATGGGTTTCCAGCGATCAGTCAGATGATCGTCACTGCGATCACGGGTCGAAGGTGAAGACGGGTCGCGCCAGACCGAGAAGACCGGAATCCGGAACCGGGCCAAAATATCGACTATCATAGGAGCTCGCGAAGGATGAGTGAAGGAACAGATGATGCGGCGGTACGATCCCGCCGGGGGAAGGTGTGAGCGTCCTGCCCTCGCCGTCCCTGCCCCGCACGGACGATGCGGGAAGCGGGCGACCATCGATGAGCACGTGATCGGTGATTTCGATACGCTGTCCAGTAAGAGCTGCGACCGTCTTGATCAGCGGCGCAACTCCGCCGGCGCAAGGCCCTCGCCGCAGATATCCACGCCGCCACCCCTCCGCGAACATCGATGTCGCGGGCGGGCAAAAAAATACCAGATCGCCGACGGCGACCGGACGCTGAAGCTCCTCGATACGCCAGAGTCCGAGCGGCTCGCTTGGGGTCAGGTTGAGTCGATAACCACCCGTGAACGCAGTCGCCGCCAGTGCAGACATGACGACGGCACCCGTCAGAAACAGGAGAACCCGTCTCCGCCTCATTGCTTCAGCACCGGCGTCTGGCGCTGGGCAAGACGTTGTTCCTCGGCTTGTCTCAGTGACTGTGCGGTGCGCTCATGGGCGGCAAGCTGTTGCGCCGTCCGCATGACCGGCCAGGCTTGTTTCAGCTCTTCCTTTTGCTCCGGCTTCATACCCTCGGAAAGCTTTTCGTACAGCGTTCCAGTGGGCTCACGGGCGGCGTTGCTCAACAGGGTGCGTTCCCCGAACCGCTCGGTAACGGCCTTGTTGAACCCGTCGATTTCGAGCTTCGTTTCGCGATTGCTGAGTGCGTAGGCCATCGCCGCTGGCAGATCGTTGCGGTCGATGGCGTCACGCACCCGCTCCAGCAAGACACGCGCCGCCGGCGACAGCGCCGGAATGTCGATCGAGACCCGCTGGCGTAGCGCTTGCTCATCCGCCTGGAGCCTCGTTATGGCGGTCTCGCGCGTCTTAAGATATTGCTCGAGATCCCGCTTCAAGGCCGGAACATTGACCTCGGCGACGCGACGGGCCTCACGCTCCGCCTTGGTGGTGAGAATGCCGGTCTTGCCCTTCAGCGCGCCGATCGATGCCGGCTCCGCCTCGAGTTTCTGGAGGATCTGTTTCGCCGTCTCCTTGTCCACGAGAACCGCATCGAAGTTCATCGCACGGAAGGCGGTTTCGGGATCGGCGAAGACGTAAGCAAAACGTGCCGAGACCTCCTCCCATTGCCGCTTCAGGGCGGGATCTGTGCCGAGCTTGTCACCGACCGTATCGGCAACCGAGCCGGAGAATATCTTGATTCCTGCGACCATGGGTGCGGCCTCCTTCATCGTTTGGGTTTTCGGGAAGTGGGTGAAGCCGAGGCGCGCGGCAAAGGCAGCAAGGCGCTGACTGAGATCGACAAGTTTTGCCTTCTGGCGCAGCGTCCAGTCGAGCCGGTCGCGTACCATCGTGCGAGCGACCTGGACGATGGACAGGCCACGGTTTTCTGCGAAACGTAGCGCCTCGCGATAGAGCTGACCGCGCTCGTAATCGAGCGTGGTCTCCTTGGCGTTCCTTCGGGAAAGAACCTTGGCCAGACCGCCGTTGAAGGAGAAGGATCTCGTCCCGTAATAGAGCTGGAGATCCTCCCGGTGACGGGTCATCGCCACGTAGGTAAGATGGCGATCGAGTGACAGCGACGCCAGCACCTTGACCCGGTCGACCGTGGCGCCTTGGGACTTGTGAATCGTCGTGGCGTAGCCGTGATCGAGATTGTTGTAGAACCGCTGTTCGACGATTACCTGTCGGCGTTGATCGCCATCTCCCACCGTTGCGACGATGCGGTTTGCTGCGGCCTCTACGACTTGACCGATCATGCCATTCTTGACGCCGAGCGATCCTTCGTTCTTAAGGAAGACGATCTGGTCGCCGGCATCGAAACGGCGTTCGCCATCGGCCGTTTTGAAGATCTTGCCCTCTCCGACAATGCCGCGCTCAACGAGTTTCTCGCGGGCCATGACATTGAGCATGCGCACGTCGCGACGCAGATGGGCTAGGATCAGCGTCGTCTTCGACTGGTCATAATCCTGGTCCCAGTCGGCGATCAGCCTCTCGATTGCTTCGGCCTTCAGGCGCGAGCCGAGCACCCTGCCCTCACCTTGATACGCAGCAAGGGCTTTGTCGACATTGCCTCGCGCAAGATCGAGCGACGCCTTCCGCATCCAGTCCTCGCGCTGGCGATAGATGGTTTCGAGCTCGGCATAGCCAGTGCGATCCACAATGGCGCGGAAGGCAGCACCCGCCTCGATAGGTTGAAGCTGTTCGGGATCGCCGACCAGCACGATCTTCGCACCGGCCTTGACCACGGCATCGACGAACCCGACCATCTGCTTCGACGCAACCATGCCGGCCTCGTCCATGACGAAGATCGTCTTGTCGTCCAGGACGTCACGGCCGCCCTTCCAGCGCAGCTCCCATGACGCAAGCGTCCGGCTTTCGATGCCCGCTTCCTTCTCCAGACCCTCAGCTGCCTTTCCCGCAAGGGCACCGCCAACAACACGATATCCGGCCAGTTCCCAAGCCTCACGGGCCGCCTTCATCATCGTGGTCTTGCCGGCCCCGGCGCGTCCGACCACCGCGGCGATACGGGCAGGTCCGGCAATGCGCTCGATCGCCGTTTTCTGCTCGTCGAACAGCCGCTCATGCCGTCGGAAAGTGGCATCAAGAGCGGCCTGTGAAACACCCCTTCCCTCCCGGTTCGACAACCACGTTGCCTGGCGCGCCATCGTCGCTTCCAGCCGGATCATCGACAGCGTCGAATAACGCGCCGGCACTTTCTCTCCGGTGGCAAAATCGATCGTGTCGCGCTGCAGCCGCAGCACCTCCGGGTTCAGGACGACCCTGATCATCAGCTGCTGGAAAACGGCGGGATCGTCGACATAGCGATGCAGGATTTTAGCGACATCGCGTTCATCGAAAACGCTCTTTTCTCGCGTGATTAGGTCGAGCACGATGGCGGGATTGCGCAGGATCCTGCGGGTGTTTTCGGATCGGCGCTCTTCGTTCAACCCGGTCCGCTCCAGCTCGGGGCGAACACCCTGTTGCTCCGCCTTGCGCTCGACCGCCTTGGTGCCGACGCCGAGATGGATGGTCGGCTCAAGATCGATACCCTGCTTTTCGTAGGAGCGGCCATCGACGCGGAGATCGATGCCGCCGAGCGCCAGATGATGGTTCAGCCGTTCGAACCATCCATCGCGTAGCGCATTGAAATAATCCGTCGAACCGGCCCATAGCTCGTAGAGAATTTTGCCGGACTTCGTTCGCACCGGCTGGCCATCCTCACCGATGACAGCAACCTTCTTCGAACCGAACCCGTCGTCGGAGAGCGGCCGCAACGTCGTCATCAGATGAATATGCGGATTGCCGAGATTGTCGTGGTAGACCCAATCAGCGACCATGCCTTTCGCCAGGATATGTTTCTCGACAAAATCCCGGACCAGGGCGATGTTCTGCTCCGCTGACAGTTCCAGGGGCAAGGCAATCGTCAGGTCACGGGCAAGCTGCGCATCGGCACGCTTCTCGAAAGCTTCGACCTTGTTCCAGAAGACTTCCGAGGCTCCGGCGACTGAACGATCAGCGGTCAGTGAGCTAACCCATTTCGGGGCGCCGGTGGGTAATACGAACTCCTCGTGCAGCAAGCCGTGCTTGCGGGTGTAATCAATTGTGCGGGCCTCACGCTCGTATTCCATCTTTGCACAGTGCCGGTAGGCCGCAGACAGCACGACGCTGCGGCCGGAGCCCCGGCTGACGATGCTGGCTGAGAAATGGGCGATGGCCAAGGCGAAGATTGCTCCCGGTTAGAACCAAGTTCGTCGGGAGTGGCGGCAGAGCTCGGTCGCACCGGACCGAAAAGCAAGCACGTCGCACCTCGACGTATAATTGCGCCCTTGGAGCCATTCCTTCGGAACGGCCGGGATCATTCACCAAAGCATCGCCATTGGCGATCTGCAGATCTGCAGATGTCATTTTGGGTTCATCCGGGAGAATCTGGGCGTCGCAAGTGCAACGCCCAGACCTCAAGGAGGACCCGGAGTGAAGAAGCCGTCATCGAAGATCAGAGAAGAAATCGCAAGATTGCAGGACCAGCTAAAGCAGGCCGAGACCCGTGAGGCCGAACGCATCGGACGTATCGCGCTTAGGGCGGGACTTGGCGAGATCGAAATCGACGAGGCAGAGCTTCAAGCGGCCTTCGAGGAAGTCGCCAAACGGTTTCGCGGAGGCAAGGGTGCTGCGACCGGAAAGAAGGATACCGGAGACGGTCGAAACGCAAGCGGGACCTCCGCGACGCAGCCGGCTGGCGCGGATGCGGGCGGGTCTGGTGAGGCTTGAGCGAATGGCGAAATCAACGACGACAGAGGCGCGCAAAAAGGACACGCGCGAAAAAATCGAACTCGGCGGCCTGATCGTCAAGGCAGGACTGCGCTACGAGAAGCGTTCTCTGCTGCTCGGCCTGCTGATCGAGGCCAACAGGCGGATCAGGGGTGACGAGACGGAGAAGGCCCGACTGGCGGCAATTGGCGCGGAGGCCTTTGGCAATGACGACGAATAGGTTGCTTCTGGCGATCCTGCCCGCGGCAATCATGGTCGCAGCCATAATCCTGACGTCAAGCATGGAACATCGGCTGGCGGCGCTTGGAACATCAGCGCAGGCTAAGCTGACGCTGGGTCGCGTCGGCCTCGCCCTGCCCTATGTCGCGGCAGCCGCCATCGGCGTCGTCGCGCTCTTTGCCGCCAATGGTTCGACGAATATCAAGGCTGCCGGTTTGAGCGTACTGGCTGGAAGTGCTGCGGTCATCATTATCGCCATAGCACGCGAGACTGTCCGCCTGGCCGGCATCGCGAGCAACGTACCGGCAGGACAATCCGTTCTCATCTATACCGATCCAACGACGATGGTCGGTGCGGGCGTCGCCTTCATCGGCGCAATGTTTGCGCTGCGCGTCGCGATCAAGGGCAACGCCGCTTTTGCTCAAACAGGACCAAAGCGGATCGGCGGAAAGCGGGCGGTGCACGGCGAAGCGGACTGGATGAAGTTGCAGGAGGCGGCAAAGCTTTTTCCCGACACGGGCGGCATCGTCATTGGCGAGCGATACCGGGTTGAAAAGGACAGCGTGGCCACCTTGCCTTTTCGTGCCGATGATCCGCAGAGCTGGGGTGCCGGAGGCAAGTCACCACTGCTCTGCTTCGATGGATCGTTCGGCTCGTCGCACGGGATCGTCTTCGCCGGTTCCGGTGGCTTCAAGACGACCTCGGTAACAATACCGACTGCGCTCAAATGGGGAGGCGGTCTCGTTGTGCTGGATCCGTCAAGCGAGGTTGCACCGATGGTCAGCGAGCACCGACGTCAGGCTGGCCGAAAGGTGATCGTGCTCGATCCGACCGCGTCGGCTGTCGGGTTCAACGCGCTGGACTGGATCGGTCGCCATGGCAATACCAAGGAAGAGGACATCGTCGCCCTCGCAACATGGATCATGACCGACAATGCGCGCACGGCGTCCGCTCGAGACGACTTCTTCAGAGCCTCGGCGATGCAGCTTTTGACGGCGCTGATCGCCGACGTCTGCCTGTCGGGGCACACGGCTGAAAAGGACCAGACTTTGCGCCGCGTCCGGGCCAATCTGTCCGAACCCGAGCCGCAGCTTCGGGCACGCCTGACGAAAATCTACGAAGGGTCAGAGTCCGACTTTGTGAAGGAAAATGTCGCCGTCTTCGTCAACATGACGCCGGAGACGTTTTCGGGTGTCTATGCCAATGCTGTCAAAGAAACACACTGGCTGTCTTATCCCAACTATGCCGGTCTGGTCTCCGGCGACAGTTTCTCGACTGACGATCTCGCGAACGGCGAGACCGACATTTTTATAGCGCTCGATCTGAAAGTGCTGGAAGCCCATCCGGGCTTCGCACGCGTCGTCATCGGTTCGCTCCTGAACGCAATCTATAATCACAAGGGCAATGTGAAGGGTCGCACCCTTTTCCTGCTCGACGAGGTGGCGCGCCTCGGCTATCTGCGCATCCTTGAAACCGCCCGAGACGCAGGCCGAAAGTACGGCATCACGCTGACGATGATCTTCCAGTCGCTCGGCCAGATGCGCGATGCGTATGGCGGGCGTGATGCGACGAGCAAATGGTTCGAATCCGTATCGTGGATTTCTTTCTCGGCGATCAATGATCCCGATACCGCCGACTACATCTCGAAGCGATGTGGCGACACGACGGTCGAGGTAGACCAAACCAATCGCTCGTCTGGAATGAAGGGATCGTCGCGATCACGATCGAAGCAGCTGAACCGCCGGCCGTTGATCCTTCCGCATGAGGTTCTGCGCATGCGCGCCGACGAGCAGATCGTCTTCACCTCGGGCAATGCACCCCTTCGATGCGGGCGAGCCGTCTGGTTCCGCCGCGAGGACATGAAGGCCTGTGTCGGCACGAACAGGTTTCATCGTAGTGAATAGTAGATGTAACGTGGCGTTGGACGCTTTGAACCTTTCCCGGCAACCACGGAGTCAGGAGGAACACTAAAGATGCAATGGAAAAATGACTGGTATTCCCTGATGGGACCGCTGAACATTTGGGCGGCATTCATGGCGTTGACGCCGATCATCGTTGTCGAAGCGATCATCAGCCTTGGGGTATTCCTACCTCATGGGGGTTTGATGCTGAGGATCGTTGCTTTGATCTGCACGGCCGGTTTTGTGCCCTTGGCGATCCTTGCCGAAATTGCACCGCCATTCGTGACAAAAGAAGAGGTGAGATGGCGCAATCGCAATACCGAGATGCTCTTCGAAGGTAATGGGGTATGGGAGGATGTTCCATTCCTGCCACCGATATTGAACAGGCTTCGTTCAAAAACCGGTAAGCGTAGGCAGCAGGACGACGAACGAGAAACTGCGGCAAATGCCAGAACGGTCAGTACCTGATGCATCGGGCGATGAGCGCTACGGTGGTCGTGGTTGGCGGTAAGTTGTCCTACGAGCGCGCCGTTGGGAGGGATCGAGCCGTCGCGCGCCTCCGCCACCGCAACCAGGCCATTCCTGCATTATCATCCGTCGGCATGGCCGGCCATGCGAGACAGAAACGCGACGGTCGAAACTGCGCAGCGGGTTTGGTGAGCGTAGCGAGAAGAGCCGGGCGGCGAAGTCGTCTCGCCCGAGCGGAGCATGATCGATCACCGATATCCATCACGAAAATGAATCGAAAGCGGCCCTTCGATTCAGAAGTGTCGTTGGACCATAGCGTGAACATCGACGATCATTGGGCATGAGTATTCACCACTACCAGCTCTATTGCCAGAGGATTGACGTCAGCCGGAACATGGCCCGATATTACTCGCTTGCGATCCAGCAAACCCTGTTCGGAGAAACCGCGTTGGTACGGACATGGGGACGGATCGGCAAGGCAGGTGGAGAGATGACAGAAGTGTTCGGTACGGAGAAGGAGGCGATTTCCCGTTTTCTCGAGCTGATGCTTCAGAAAAGAAAACGAGGTTATCGCCCCGTAAGAAGTTGTGGAAACACCGTCGGGGCCACCAATTCGGAGAGCATCGGCACGTGACAATCGCGGGGCCGGCTGAAAAGGTTTTCCGTCTTTAACGAGGAAACCATCATGACCACAACCAATGAAATCGCCGATAAGATCAACAGGGCCTGACCAAAGCGCAGGCGAAGACGATTGTCGAGACCGTCTTCGCATCCATCATGGCGACTGCTACATCCGGCGCGGAAACATCGATATCGGGGTTCGGCAAGTTTAAAATCAAGAACACGCCGGAGCGCGAGGCCCGCAATCCAGGAACGGGTGCGACCATCAAGGTTGCAGCTGCGCGGAAACTTACCTTCCAGCCCGCGAAGGCATTGAAGGATACGCTCAACAAATGAGCCGACGCAGAAGAAACGAATGCCAAGAAGTAGCCGCGTAAGCGGCTACCTGGGGCCATTATCGGCCTCGCTCGGGGCTACGTTCATAGCTGATCTCGATTTCGACGAAGAACGGGATCTTGATCGCGAGCTTCAGGCCGAGCTTGCCGTCCCGGAAGACGTGAGAGATGACTTTGCCCAGTATACGGAGCCGGCGACCTGTGCGGTTGAGGAATTGAGCGAGGCGTTTCATTGAAATCTCTCCTTGTCGATTGCGGTTATCCCGGGGAGCGAATGCGGACCGGAAAGTCCGGCTGCACCGTCAGGCCGGAGCAACGTGGAGGACCTTGCGCTGCCGGAATTTTGGACCGCGAGGAGCTGTTTACGGCGGGGAAAATTCTGGCCGCGAAAAGTTGCTGACTGACTGTGCGGGACGCACGATCCCCGATAGTCGATGACCGTCCTCAAAAGGAGAAGGTGAAAGCGTCGCGCCTCACCGCGACGGGAGCGGTGGCACGACGTTCTGCGACAACCGCCCTTAGAAGGGCGGCACGGCGTCAGTGGAACCTTCCTGCTCGGCCATGATGACAGCCAGCTCAGCCTGAGCAAGTTCGAGTTCGACGGCAATCTCGTGACGTTCGTCAGGATGGCAGTGATTCAGTTCGCGGCGCAGTTCTTCGATGTGTTGTTCCAGCAGCATCGTCGTCTCCTTGACGTTTGGGAAAGATGACGCCGCGGGGCGGGAGAAAATGGCGGGGTCAAGGATCGCGCCAGCGACCGCCGGAGGCGGCAAGCGGAGGAACCGATTTTCTGGTGGCGCCCTTCAGGGCGGCTCCTGAAAATTGGAGGGGGCCGCGAAGTTCTTGAAGCCGGTACTTCCTCACGGCACCATTGGTCATTCTGAGCAGACCCCACCTCTCCGTATCGCGACCGGAAGAAAAAAGCGGGCTCGATGCCCGGTTTCTTCTTTGTACTGAGCGCGGGGTAAGCCCCGCCGTTTCCGGCGGGGCGGTGTTTTCGATCAGGCGTCACGCTTCGGGCGGTTCCAGACCAGGGTGTGGTCGCCATCCTTCTCGGCAGGCCACAGGGCGGCGTTGATCGGAGCGTTGAAGCTCGGGTCATCGAGCTTGACGGAGATGTAGGGCTCGCCGTCGTTGGAGACCTGGCTCCAGCCTGCGCCGATTTCAACGCCGGGGCCGGCGGTGATGCGGAAGTCGGGAGCGTCGCGCGAGGTACGCTCGATCGGGTTCAGGCGGGCCTTCAGGGAGACGGTGAGGGTGCGGACGTTGCCAGTGATGGTGTTGCCGCTGGTGGTGAATTCGCCGATGACTGCCATTGTCGTGATCCTTTCGGGTTGATCGGGCCGCGACCATCGCGTCCTCGATGACTGTCGAATTGATCGGGGACGATCGGACCGCATCCCCAAGGGACCGGAATACAATGGAGGGCGGCACGAGACGGCTTTCTTGGACCGCGAGGAATGCGAACGCAGTTTGCAGGGGAAGAAAGTTGGCGATGCCGTTGCGGGAGGACGATCGAGGCGCAGCCGCTCTTCGATCAGACATGTCAAATCGAGGCCGCGTTGGCCGCGCCCGCGTGCTATGTCCGAATGGATGACACCAATGGCCACATCAATCGTCAGGGAATTTGCCGATCGAATGCGGCAAGTCCTGGAAATGTCGTCGGACTCTCTGCCTCGATGACGGCTTCCGGTGTCCGATCGGGCAGAAGTCATCCATGTTTGTTCTTGTTCGCCAAGAATGATCCGTTGTTGGCAGGACGCAGGGGGCCAGTCGCAGCAACACTGCTTAGTAGCCGCATGACGTAAGATCGCGTCCGCTGACACCGGACCGGACAAGCCGCACTGTCCGGTTCAGAATTCGCGAGCAGCATATTCTGACTTGCACTCAATCGCAGCTGATTGATCCCGCCCCCCCTCGGTCGACGGCGGGTGTCCACGCATCCCTGCCGCGGCCATAAGCGCCTCGGCCGAACGCCTGTCATGGAGAGCGGGCGCTCCGGACCGAGACACCGATTTTCTTCAGCGCGGGAACGAGGCCTGGGTGTCGAAGAAGCTCGATTGCCGGCGTCGTTGCGAGCTTGCGCGTCACCGCACGGTCGTAGACCGCCAGACAATGGGCGCCTGTCAACCGCGATGCGTATAATAACCCGTCGGCATCGAAGGTCCCGTAGACGGCCTCGCTCAGCGCCTGCCCATCGTTGTGGGCTTTCGCACGGGCAGCATCGGTGCTGACTCCTAGCTTGAGCAAACCGGTGGTTCTCAGGTCGAGGACGGCCAAGGGATCGACAGCGGAAACCTCGGCAATCGCCCAGTCTTCGAACTCTGTTTCATCAAGCACCCGGTCGGCGCTGCCCTCGAAGCGGTCACGCACGATCGTTTCCGCAATCGCCGTCGGCAGATCCTGTGCGATGTAGGCCAGGCGGAATCTCCTGTGAGGGCTGGAAAAGCGGCTATTGCCAAAGCCCATGCCGAGTGGCGTCGCCATGTGGGCGCGCGGCAAAACGCGCAGCCAGGCATTCGGCCGAAACGCTAGTGCGAGATCGGCAACTGTTTTGGGATCGAGCTTCACAGTATCAGCCGAAATCATGCTCGGCCGCAGCAAGGACCTCGTCCAGACGGCCATTTTTCATGAGATCCAACGGCGAGCCGCCGATATCGGGCTTCGTCCAGATTAACCATTGCCATGCGACACGAGGATTGGCGATGATCCGCGTCACCTGAGCCATGCCCTCTACCGGGCGTCCATCGACGAACTGCGCCAATGGAAAGACATGCTTGCGTTCGCCCTTCAGCAGACCAATCACCGCGCCACGCCTCTGCCAGTCGTGCAGGGTCGACCGTTTCGTGCCAAATGTCTTTTCGATCTCGGCCGGTCCCGCGACAGGACCGGCCCAGTCCTCGAGACGCGTCGGCTCTGCAAAAGCTGCAAGTCTGCGCCTTCCTTCATCGAGATCGATGGGCGCGGGAAGACCGGCGCCCTGACTGACCTCGACGGACTTGCCAACCGCAAGCGGCGCGAGGCGGACGTCCGCTTCCGCGACGAGGCCAGCGACCGCGACCTCGACGGCTTGCGCCAGCTCGCGTTCGTCGGCAACGAGCCGGCGTTGCTGGTCGGCGGCAAGACGTGCGGTTGCCGCGGTGACTGCGGCGACGACACGCCCCGTCGCGGCAAGCGCCGTCTTGGAAAGACGTGGATTATGACGGGCGAGGACCTCAACGACATCGGCGATGGCCGCCGGGTTCAACCCCGACAGGGAGGTTGCTGACGATTTTCTGACGGATGTGACCATGTTCCTGCTCCTATCATCTGCGACGATAGATAGTACAGATTGTCCGGAATGTCCAGATTGCAGGGCGCATTTACAATGTGGCGCATTGGTCCGCAGACGGCCATTGTTTTGCTCGAACCAAAGAACGCCCAAAAAGAGACGAGCGCGATCACGCTACCTTCCTCGTTTCGCGGGCGTCCGCCTGCGGCTGAAGACCGTGGAGATAATTGACCGCCCGCTGCGCATGGGCTGCCGCCTGAAAAATCGCCCGCTTGTCGTTGGCCAGGACCGAGAGCCACGACTGCAGATAGGAGGCGTGATCTGGCCGCGGCTCGAGCTCCGGCGCGATGCCAAGGTCGGCGCAGAGGAAGCAACTGCCAAGTTCTGCAATGAGTTCTTCCCGCGCCCGCTCTGTCCGGTCTTTCGCATAGCACGACAAGTCTCGTCCGACGCGATGCTCCGCCGCCGTCCAGTGAGTCGCCTCATAACTGAGGACGGCCGCGTACCCGGCGGCATCGCGAAACGCCTCGAAGGGTGGCATCTGGATATAGTCCATCACCGGGAAATAGTAGGCCTGGTTGCCACCATGCCGGATGACCGCGCCTGTATTGCGAAAGAAGCGATCAGCGCTTTCGATCCGCTCGATCGGATCAAGGACCTTGGCGGGCGGTGCATAATAGCTCTCGGGCAAACCGTCGATCTGCTCGACGTTGAACACTGAATAGGCCTTCAGGAACGGGATCTCCCGATCGACCTCGTTACCGTTCCCGTCCACCTCAGACCTGATGAAACGTCTGGCGATAACAACGGTCGAGCCGGTCTCGCCTTTGCGCACAGCCCCTCCCAATTCAAGCGCCTGCTTGAACGTCATCCACATTGACGAGACGAAGCCGCGCGATATCTGCTCCGACCACAGGAGCAGCACGTTCATGCCCGAATAGGGCTGACCGTTGTGGCGCACGGGCCGACTGATGCGACTGTGCGTGTTGGCGGCGCTCCACGGTCTCATCCAGGGACGCACTCCATATTCAAGCTCCTCGACGATCCGATCGGTGATCCGCGTGTAAATGTCGCTACGGTCCGATTCTAATTTCTTTGCCATGACTTCTATCTCCTTTTCTTAGGACCGCGCCGATCGCGGTCCGTCGCGGAGGTCCGAAGTCAGGAGCCGATGATGTGGCCATGCACCGGAACGGCCGCAACAGCGTGGAGGACGGCAAAGCCGTTGCTTGGGCGCCCGGCCCCTGCAGGACCGCCGAACGGGACGGGACGCGATGGCGCGTCTCCAGTTTTCCTTTTCGACATGAGCAAAGCCAGCGCTGCAGGCGCCGGCCTCGGTTCAGAAAAAGAAGGCGGGGTGCGACCCCGCCGAGTGTGTCATCCGAATGCAGCCATCTGAACGTCGGCCGCTTTGCGGTCGAGCGATGCGCCCGGGTTTTCGACCGGCCGGTCGAATGGCTTCCAGGTCTCGCCAACGACCTGTTCGTAGGCCGCCACCGTGCCTTCTGCGGCCATACGAAGTGCGTGGGACTGGACACCCATGTCAGCCGCGAATTCCCGCTTGCGCTGGGCGGCGCTATCGTAGCCGACAGGGCCGTCAAGATCCTCATCGCGGGCATCGTTTGATGCCTTCGCGGTTGCGTCGCGTGCCTCAGTGACGGCGCGCGAGTAAAACTGGCCGGCGCCGTGCGCCGATCCGACGAAGGCCCCGACGATGCGCTGCAGATGGATCTGCATGGCCCTCTCGCCCAAGCCCTCCGAAAGGCTGTCGGCGGTCTCGACGATCAGCCGCTCATGCAGGCTGCGGATGCCATCGCTGTCGACGACCGTGGTGCCGAAGCTTTCGGCGATCTTGAGTGCCTGGGCCGCATCGGGGCATGTGAGGCGCACCATTTCGAGGGTGGCTCTTTTGCGGAGTTGCGAGATCCGTGCGGTGGAGCGGTTGCGAGTTGCGGGCTTGGCCATGTCTGTTCCTTCCTTGGCTGCCGAAGCGGTTCCGGCCCGTGCCGGTCTGCCCTTCGATGCGGACGACCAGAACCGGCAAGGGACGGGCGGCTTCACAGGTCCGGTCCGGCTGAACCAGCAGGGCAGGTTTGCGGGCCAGCAGGTTCTGACCTGAGCAGACCGCGAGCCTGCCGTCGCGCAGTGAGGTTGGATCGGCCGCAATGCGGCGCGACAGCGGCCTTGAAACGACCGGTCGCCGGTTCAGACCGCAGCGAAGAAGAAGGGCAGTCCGGCACGGGCCGGATTTCTGTCTCGAGGGGCAAGAAACGGTTTATGGCCAAGCCCAGTAATGCCGATGACATCGAAGCCCGGCAAGTCCAGCACCAGCGCCTTCGTTTGAGGTCAGCCTATGTCGCCGGATGATGCACAGGCTCATGAACGCGAGGTTGGGAACCGCCGCTGACCGTCTCATTCATCGCCAGCCTGCAAGCGATCATGTCAAGCTCAGCCCAATGCGCGAAGGTGAGGCGGTCGACGAACTCCTGATGGTAATTGCGAGGACCCGATCGGCGCCGCGCCCGGCTCCAGACCCGCACCGTTGTCGCCTGTCTTCCGGAGGCGGTGCGCGCGATGAGGGCGCCGTGTTGAATCGCACGAATTTGATCCACTTTTTAATTTCGGACGGATCCGCCCACACTGCGAGAAAACGTCTTCGATCAACATCATAAATGCAATTAGTCGGCACGACGCGAAATGAAAAAGCGGCGCAAATCTACCTGAAACTCCACAGCGAAACCGCCACTACTAAACTGATCGGCATATATGCACGCCTTGAAAGGATTACCTGCGCATCGATTGGCGCCAACGCCCTCCACTTCGGTCCGGCCGGTTGAGGCACTGGCCGTTGCGTCGCCTCATTGCTCACTGATGGCGTGGCGGGGGATGGAGAGGCGGATCGCCAGACCATTCGACATCCACTGGCGCGAGATATCGACCCCGAGGCTCCGACTAACGATATGCTCGAGCCTGCTTCCAAAACCGATCGAACGTGTCTCCGGCGCCGCCTGTCGCGGGCCGCTACTCTCGAGCCAGACGATCTCTAAGACCTCGCCCGTCACCTTCGCTGCGATATCCAGCTTCCCCTCTTCGACAGAGAGGGCGCCATATTTTGCGGCATTGGTCGCGAATTCATGGAACAACAGCGCGAGATTTGTGATCTTGTTGCCATTGACGTCGATGTCATCTCCAACGAGCTGCCACCGATCGGAGCCCTCCCGCTCATAGGGCGCGAGAATGGTCGACAGAAGCTGAAACAGCTTGGTCCGTGGACCGCCGGTCGCAGCCTCGCCATTCAGATTTGGCAATGTCATCTCATGTGCCCGCGAGAGGGCCATCAGCCTATCCTTCACTCCCGCAGCCAGATCGCTAGTCGTCTTTGCCGTCTTCGCGGCAAGGGTGATTATGCTGCTGGTGATGGCGAACAGGTTTTTTACTCGATGATGCATTTCCCGGAGCAGAAGGTCTTGACGCTCGGCGGCTCGCTTGCGCTCCGAGATGTCGCGGGCGATTTTCGATGCGCCAATGATCTTTCCGTTGGCGTCCCGAATAGGCGAGATGGTCAGCGAAATATCGACCAAGGACCCGTCTTTACGTCGTCGTATTGTTTCGAAGTGATCGACGCGCTCACCGGCCTGGATGCGGGCGAGGATGGCCGGTTCCTCGTCGAGGCGATCAGGTGGAATGAGGATCGTGATCGGGTTGCCGATAGCCTCATCTGCGGTATAGCCGAAAAGGCGCTCAGCGCCCTTGTTCCAGGTCGTAATGACTCCGCTGAGGCTCTTGCTGACAATCGCATCGTCGGAGGATTCGACGATTGCGGCCAGAAATGCTGCTGCACTATGCCCGTGCTGCGCAGCTTCTATGTCGGCCTCCAGTTGCGGAAAGCGGAGCTCGGCTTGGCCCTCGTGTTGCTCCTTATCAGTGTTTGACATCTACCCCCCTCAATCAATGCATTTTTCAACAAATCGAGACGGCCGAGACCGCTAATGCACCACCGATCATATTCGCTAAACACCGCCAACGACAGTCAGAATGATATTTGGGGTCGCAAACTCCTGTGACGCCGTCCGACATTGAGATCGCTGTCAAATGCCCTTTTTGCTGTTGAAGGGACCTGAACCGGTGGCGCTCAACGCAGATAAGCTAGGTCCCCGACACACCGCAATCACGGCATATCAGCGACATTCACATATATGGGCAGCCCCGATTCCGGGGCGCGGCCCAAGTGTTGCGTGAGACTTTCGTATCTCCGATCTCGAAATTCCACCCGAGATATGACACGGCCACTATCGACACTTCTGACATCTGAAACACCGACGGTGGATCAGATAACACCGCCCATGGCGATGCTGAACGGGGCGGTCGCGAAGATAATCAGTATTGCCTAGCGCGTATGAATGCCAAAAACCGGTCATCTTCGCCACGCAGCACGATATCTTTGCCGCTGGCCAGCCGACGGAAGCCGACTTTGATGCCCTCTCCCGGTTCAACATTGCCCATATACACAACATGTCGCGATGCCGTGGTGTGCGCCGTCTCACCTGCTTCGAACAGTGCGCGCTCCGCAAGCGCACTGAAACTGGGGAAATACAAAAGCCCGGCGGCATTGAAATCAACCGAAGGGCAAGGCAAGATTCTGCGAATGCCCTCCTGATCCGGCCAATCAAAGGTTTCGTTCATAGCACACCGCGTAACGACCCCAGCCCAGTGCGCCATACGCTTTACCGAAAAAGGAGCTTCCGGCGGTATTGCCAGCACAGTGGGCGCACGCCGAACGATCGACCGGTTGCTACCTGACTTCAAGCGTCCCACAAAAGTCGAGATCAAAACCACGCGTCCGATTTCCTGGGCCCCCACAGCAATCCGCTGGAGAGATGCCAGCCGGCCGTGTCCCATCCGGTAAAGGTCTGCTCCAAGGGTGAGCATGGCACCAAGCTGCGGAAGCTCCGGTCTGCTAAAACTCAGGCTCGTCGCGCAAAATGCGGCGTAGAGAGGCTCCCCAGCTGCGCAGGTGAAAACGGCATCTTTTTGGCCCATTGCGCGGGCAATGAGCCGCCAGTGCAGGTCACCTGCCCGGCGCAGTAGCCATTGCTCGGAGAGGCCACGGTAGCCCATCTCGGCCATCCCAAGGCGATGGTGCTCGATCAACGCTGGTTCAACGATAGCAGACAAGGCGAACTGGCTCATGCGGCGAGAACATTCTTTTGTCGCGAAACGATCTGTTCGACCAGATAGCGGCTATCTTCGTCGATGCCGAGGAAACGCCCTGAACCCCACGTATTCAGCCAGCCGAGCCCGATGAAATACAATCCAGGAACATCGGTTACGCCGCGGCGGAATTTGGGCTTTCCGCGTTCATCAAGGCAATCGACCTCCAGCCATGAGTAGTCTGGACGAAACCCGATGGCCCAGATGATCGAGGAGATGCCAGCCGATACCAGGTCCACTTCCGTGATCACCTCTCCGGGTTTCCAGACCTTCTCAAAGGGAGGCTCATCCGGCGCGTCGATCTCCTGCGCAGCAATCCATGTGTCTATCTGCTTCCGAATGCCCAGATAGCTTCGGTCGGCATCATCAAGATTTTTTTCCAGATCCGGTAGGAAGCTCATTGTGGTTCCGTCGCCCCCAGCCACAGACCCATAAAGCTGGACGCCTTCCAGTGCGTATTTGCGCAGGTCGATCTCCTTACCACCGTCGCGTCCCGACATGTAGTGATTGGTCTGGGTGAGCGCCTTCGCCGGATCAGGATGGCGATCAATCGTCACCGCGTAGGTGCCCGCGTCGTACAGCCAGTCCGTTGCGTCGCGACCACGATACTTGCGTGGGCTGCGGGGAGCCGGGCCAACAGCGAGATGCACAGGCCGCCCTTCCAGATGGAAGTCATCCATGATCTGAACACCTGATTGTCCGGTTCCCACGATCAACGCGCCACCTTCGGGCAATTGCGATGGGCGTCGATACTCTCGCGAATGGATCTGTACAATGGAAGGATCGAGATTGGCTGCATAAGACGGAACGATCGGGTTGTCGTAGCCCCCGGTGGCGATTACCACCTGATCCGCTATCCAGCTTCCGGCCGTCGTTTCGATCCGGTATCCGCCCTCGTCAGACGGTGAAACACGGGTGACATCCACACCTTCGCGTAGAGGCGGACTGAAACTCTGAGCGAACCCGTCGAGATAATCGACGATTTCGTCCTTCAACATGAAGCCGTCAGGATCATTTCCCTTATAAGTCCAGCCAGGCAGACGGCACTGCCAGTTTGGCGTGACCAGACAGAAACTGTCCCAGCGATTATTGCGCCAGCTTTCGAACCGGCGATGGCGCTCGAGCACGACATGCTCGACGCCCTCGCGCATCAGGTACCAGCTCACGGAAAGTCCGGCTTGGCCTCCTCCAATGATCAGGACAGGAATATGAGGAATAGCGGTGTCGTTCATGACAGACCCTTTCAAGACAAAGACAGGCAGGCAACCTGCCCGTCGGAGGGTTGGCTTCGTGCTGTGGCCTCGATCCGCGCCAGTTGGTCCATCGCGGAAGAACAAGTGAAACCAAACTTGGCCGTCACTCTGTCTGATGCCTCGTTAAGTCCGGCGCGGGCTCGTTCCAGAAAATCTGGGAGCGAATAGGTCTGACCCGCTTCAAAATGGCGCCGGATTGCCGTTGAAGGTGAGTAGCAGCTTTCTTCAGCGCCATCGGGCCAGCGAATGGTAAAACGAACCTCAGGCATAAGTGATTTCCTTGGATAATGAGAGATAGGGGACGGCGGCGTAGTCCCAGAACGTTGCCCGTGCACCGCCGAGTATCAGATCGACTTTCGGCCTCGAGGTAACTGCCCCGCAAACAGCCGCACTGATACCGCGCTGCGCAAACAACGCGCACACTTTGGCCGCGCGCTCTGGCCGAACCGAAAGAAGAAAACCGAAACTTGGGAAGCTCCTCAACCAACGCACAAGATCAACACCGGGCGGTACCGGTATGGCCGAAAGATCGAGATCAAAACCGCAACGTGAGCATTCAGCGAGCATCAGGGCTGTGCCAACGATGCCACCCTGACTGATGTCCTTGCCCGCGTCGACGAGACCGCTTTCCGCCAGCTCCGGCAAGAGTTCGTAGTCCCCTCGCAAACGAGCATGGGGGGCATCAAGTGCTGCACACCAGTTGTCGAAACGTGGTCGGTAGTGCCCGCGGTGATCGACCGCAGCAATGAGCACGTCACCGGGCTCTGCCACAAAGCTTGAGATCAGCCGCGTTGCTCGCCCTGTGACCGAAACGGAAAGATTCAGCTCGGGGCTACGGAGATTGGTATGACCACCAACTATGGGGACGCCATACGCCGCTGCAGCGTCCCGTATGCCTGTGAGCACGGCACTCGCGGCGGCGGCATCTGGAGCCCAGATCGCATCCAGCAATGCGACGGCACGTCCTCCCATTGCAGCAATGTCGGATAAATTGACCATTACTCCGCACCAACCCGCAAACCAGGGATCGTCCTGCACGAACTGGGGCATGAACCCCTCTCCTGCAAACAGATCCCAGCCACCCTCTGGACGCTTGATCGCTGCAGCATCGTCGCCCGGTTGCCCGGTCGCTCTGGCGGACAATTGAAGGACAGCGGTTGACGCTGCAATGTCGAGTTTGCCACGAATGGAGGGATGCGCTGCAAGTGCGGTTGCGATAGCGTGCAGATTCATCATCCCCTCCGCGCTCTGGACGACCAGCCGGTAGCGGGATCGTATATAGCTGGGTAGTGAGCGAGGGATGCCTGCATATGCATATGCGGTACGCCATGGAGCTCTATCTCTGCCATCGGATCCCAATGCAGCCGGCGGAAGAGAGGAACGTTTTGAAGCTGCACATGGGCATTGAACTCATGGCATCCGCAGCCATTGGCTGTCCTGACGGCAAGCCGGATCAATTCAGCTCCCAGTTGTCCGACCTTGCGATATGCCGGAGCAACGGCAAGCCGGGACCCCCACCAGACACCCGGCGACGGTTGATGAATCCGGACTGTGCCGACGACATCGGCCGGTTCCGCGACCAATGTGGCGATTGCGACGAGGGAGATTGCCGCCTTGTCGATCAAATCGCGGTCGTTGTCGTTGAAGATGTTTTGCTCCTCCACGAAAACCTGATGGCGAAGCTGCGCCGCCCCCGCCAATTCCCAATTTTCGGTGGCGGCCCGGATGATGAATTCGGGGCTGACAAACGAAGACTGTTCCATAAGGCTCATCCCGGAACCCTCAGCTTCTCGTAGGTTGACAGCGCCGAGCAGGCTCCGCACTTGCCGCAACCCGCCTTGATGTCGGAAGCCTTGAGCCCGCCATCGATGACAATCCTTGACAGGGGTTGCAGGATGCCAGCCATGAATTCCGACGTCGGCGCAGGATGGCTTTCCAGAGGTGTTCCCGAAATCGGCACGAAGGGCACGACGAATGGGTAGACCCCCATCGCCACAAGGCGCTCGGACATCTCAAGTACCGCCTCTCGAGTATCGCCAAGGCCGGCCAGAATGTAGGTCGAAACCTGCCCGCGTCCGAACACCCTCACCGCAGCCTCGAAGCTGGAGAAGTATTTTTCCAGCGGAACACTTGCCTTGCCTGGCATGATTCTCTCACGCACCTGCGGCGTAACTGCCTCAAGATGCATGCCAAGCGCATCTGCTCCCGCCTCCTTCATGCGCTGATGCCAGATATCGTCTTCCGGCGGTTCGCACTGAACCTGGATCGGCAAGTCGACAGCCGACTTCACAGCACGAGCACTCTCGACGAGAACAGAAGCGCCACGATCGCTGCCCGCTGGTGTTCCGGTGGTCATCACCATATGCCTGACGCCGTCAAGCTCGACAGCCGCTTTGGCAACCTCCGCAAGTTGCTCGGGCGTCTTGTGTGCAATTGTCCGGCCGGCGGCAAGGCTCTGCCCAATCGAACAGAACTGACAGGTTTTCTTGCGGCTCTCATAGCGGATGCAGGTTTGCAGGATCGTGGTGGCGAGAACGTCGCGTGAGTGCAGTACGGCGATCTTGTTGTAAGGTATGCCGTCCGCCGTCGTCAGATCGTAGAATTTCGGGCGGCTGGGGAAACGGATGCGGGCAACCTCAGTCCCTTCCTTTGTGATGCGTGCACGACCATCAGTGTCAGGTGCTTCCACCAGATACGGGCTATCGAAGGCAGGGGCCGTATGAACGGGAACCATCACCGTCGTATCGCCAAAACTGACGGCCTTGTGATCAGAGGGACCGGCTCCGCCGCGCCGGCTTTCATGACCCGCACGCGGATCGACAAGCCGCATGCCTTTTGTCTGAAGATCGTTGATGAGGTCGGGATTGGCCACTGGCTGCAATTCAAGCATCATGAGCCTCCTGGGCGAGGGCGTTTTCGGCCTCTTCACTTGTGGGATGATACCCGCCCACTCGTTCGTGCGGCTGGGCGGGACGTGCGTCATGGACGAGATGCAGAAGCTCAGGCCGTGCATAATGACCGACAGAATCCATCATCCTCTTGCGTTTGGCGATGAGCCTCATGTCCAGATCGCCGATCAAAATCCCCTCGCCTGACGTCAGCGGCGGGACGACATGGCGGCCTTCCGGGGTGATGATGCAGGTCATGCAGCCGTCCCGCAGACCTTTTTGCAGCGCTGGATCGGGGTGGATCGAGGCAATCTGCTCTTCACTCAGCCAGCCCGTTGCATTTACGATGAAACATCCCGATTCCAACGCGTGATGGCGCATTGTAACCTCGATCTGCTCCCCGAAGATCGGACCGACAAGAGATCCGGGAAAATGCGACGCGTGAATTTCTTCGTGTTGCGCCATCAGTGCATAACGGGCGAGCGGATTGTAATGCTCCCAGCAAGCGAGTGCGCCCACTCGGCCCACAGCCGTCTCCACCACTTTCAGTCCGGCACCATCGCCCTGTCCCCAGATCATGCGCTCATGATAGGTTGGTGTAATCTTGCGGCGCTTGAGCTTCAAACTGCCATCGGCGTCGAAAATCAGTTGTGTGTTATAGAGAGAACCGTGATCGCGTTCATTCACGCCAAGCACAATCACGACGTTGCGCTTGCGCGCCGCTTCGGACACCGCTCGAGTTTCCGCCGAGGGAACAGTGACGGCTTCCTCATACAGGCGCAGATGCTCTGGCCCCTGCTGGACAGGTGGCAGCACGAAACTGAAATAAGGATACCAAGGCACAAAGGTCTCTGGAAAGACAATCAGCTCAGCGCCTTTTTCGGCGGCCTCTGCGATCGCATTCAGCACCCGCTCGACAGTCCCCGCGCGCGAACTGAGGTCGGGCGCGATCTGGACGGCGGCGGCACGGATGGTTCTGGACATGGTAAGCTTCCTTGCAACGACCTGGAACTGGGCGCCCCGGCAAAGTGACCTGCCGGAGCACCCGGGGCGGATCAGACCGTCCAGGTATCAATGATCAGTGCGTTGGCTTTCTTGTGCAGCAGCACACAGTCCAACACGTCCTGCGGTAGAATCGGAATAATGCCGGGAATGAGCGATGGCTCGCCGTGGCCGTAGAGCGCCTGCAGGGCAAAGCGACAAGCATAGACCTTGCCGCCTTCCTTCATGAAGCGCTCGAGGTTCTTGTTGAAATTCAGATGACCCGGAAATGCTTCATCGCCGAGCTTGGGAAAGCCTCGCTGGATGCCGAGCGTCACGCCGGGGCCGTAAAGCAGAATGGACGTCTCGTAGCCTTTGCGCTGCAAACGGATGGCGTTGAGAATGTTGACCAGACCGATAGAGCCTTCGAATGCGACGGTATGAAACGTCACCAGGGCTTTCTCGCCAGGGTCGGCTTTCACGTCCTCGAAAACCTTTGATTCGTAATCAACGAAGAAGTCGCCATCCTTGTGGGGTTCCTGCATGACTTGGGGCATTTCCGTCGCTCCTATTGCGGTTGGGATGGCCAAGCGTACGATAGAAATTGTATGAATCAATAGCAAGTGTAATCTACATACAATAAAAACTCGAATCGTCAAAAAAATGGATAAAGATGCACTATTTCTCACCAGAATGCCTTGGGAAAGGCAAGCGAAGCTCGAATTTTGGCATTTTTCGATTATAGGATGCACCCGAAGAACGGGCTTGCGCACGGCAGAATGAATCCATACAATATGAAACAATCTACAATTTCCAGGAATCAAAACGACATGACGAAATGGCTTCCGGTACTCAAGCCCGACGGCAAACCGCGCTACCTTCAGATCGCGGATGCGATCGAGACAGCCATCAAGAGCGGAGAGATCGCAACGGGAGAAAGATTGCCGCCCCAACGCAAACTCGCTGAGCGTCTTGGCATCGATTTCACAACGGTCAGTCGCGCCTACACAGAAGCTCATGCACGTCGCCTGGTCGAAAGCCATGTCGGACGCGGAACCTTCGCCAACGCCCCCGCACATACCCGTCACGAAATTGATCCTCGCCGCGCCCGCGATGAGGATCTTTCAATGAACATGCCGCCCGAACCTCAGGATCCCGATCTCCTGGAGCGAATGCAGGAAGGCTTACGGACTGTATCGGCAAATCTCATATCGTTGCTTCGCTATCAATCGACCACGGGTGGGGTACAGGACAAGACAGCCGCATCATCCTGGCTCTCCAAACGTGGAATGGTGCCGAGCCTTGAGCGTATCGCGATCACTCCTGGGGCTCATGCAACAATCACGGCAATATTGTCGACGATGACCCGACAGGGCGATGTGGTTTTATGCGAGGGGGTCACCTATCCCGGCCTGCGCGCCATTGCGGCGCGCATGGGGCTTCAACTGATTGGCCTGCCAATGGATGGCTCCGGCGTTTTGCCCGATGCTCTTGATGCCGCAATCCATCTATATCAGCCCAAGGCCCTATATCTTAATCCAACGGTTCAGAACCCGACAACACTCACGATCCCGCAGGCGCGCCGGATGGAAATCGCAGAGGTGCTTATCCGCCATAGACTGCCGCTTATCGAGGACGACGCCTACGGGTTCATTCCGGCTGTCGCGCCCGCGCCATTCGCAACACTGGCACCAAACCTGACCTGGCACATCGGCGGGCTCGCGAAATGCCTTGGCGCAGGTCTTCGTCTCGCATACACCGTTGCTCCGAACGCCAGAGCGGCATATTCGCTGGCGCAGGCGCTACGCGCAACTAATGTCATGCCCTCACCTATCTGCATGGCGCTCGCCACACGATGGATTGAGGACGGGACAGCTGACGCCATCCGCCATTTTGTCCGGACGGAGAGCGCAGCCCGCCAGAAAATCGTGGCTGACACACTGGTGGGTCATGACTTTCGCGGCGAACCCGAGGCATTCAATATCTGGCTGAAGCTGCCGATCGGAGCAAGCAGGGCCGAGCTTATGGGACGCATGGCCGGGCGACATGTGGGACTAATGCCTTCTGATGCGTTTACGGTATTGGGAACGCCCGACGAACACGTTCGGGTATGCCTTGGCGGTATTATTCAGCGTGAGGAGTTGCGTGCCGGCCTGCTGTTTATGGCGAACTCACTTTCGGATGCAGGGTGGATGGGATGACCTAGGTGCGGGGTTATCGGGGACAGATCGCCAGCAGGTTCATTCATCCCGACCATATCTGGCTCGGAAAAGTGTCTGCTAATCCACAGAAAGGATCCACGGGACTTTTGCCCGAGAATGGAATTTCTCCGGTCAATGCCGCAACAGCCGCACGTTGTATCGACAGTATTGGAGAATAGGCATTCACGAAGGTCTCACATTCCGGCATGTGGTAAAGGAGAAATGGAGAGCCGAACGAGACGTAAATCGTGGGAAGATAGTACCATAACCTCTCCATGGAAGCAGGAAACGGCCCGTGCAAATCCCCCCAACGCGGGCCAAGATGCTCCCGAGCGGACATACCTTCATCAGCCAGGACATACATGCCAATATCGTATCGCGTTGGTTCAACCTCTCCACCAGGCCGAAGAATCGTCACCTCGAATCCCGCCTCTCTTAAAAGCCGGTCGAACTGAAGTTGTGGCATCGGACCGGAAGGCGTTGCCCTGTTTTCCAGCCACGACAGGAGAATTCTACGATGCCTCTCAGGCTTCAAGGGCAGGATATGCTGTGTATCCTTGACCAACGTCACGGCATCTCGTGCGGCTTCTTCAGCCCACGCGGCATGTTGGCCGGAGGCAAGCAAGTTTGCTTTCCACTCCTCGTCCGGCACGGCACCGCAGTCGAGATGAAGTCCGAGCGATGCCTTTAAGCCAAGGATACGGAGCACGGCTTCGTCGAGACGATTGTGGCTGAGTGTTCCATCGTCCAGTCCCGCCATCAGGAAGCGAAAGTCGTCGGCAAGGTTGGTCGGAAACAGGAGAACATCACATCCGTTTTCAATACAGAGCGGAACGATCTTGTTCCGTTTTCCCTGAGACCCGAAGCCCACCATGCCTGTTGCGTCGGAGACGATCAGTCCGTTGAATCCCAACTCGCCGCGCAGCAGTCCGACATTGAGGTCGCGGTTGAGGGAGGCGGGCACGGAGCCTTTACACGAAGCCCGAGCGCCCAATTCAGCGGCGTAGGCAGGTAAGGTGATGTGGCCTGCCATGATGGTTTGGACGCCGTTGGCAACAGCCTCGGCGAAAATTCGGCCGAAGCTGTTCCGCCAACAGCCCATATCCATGGTATTGTCCGTCGTCACGAAATGCTGGTCACGCTCATCTACGCCATCACCAGGCCAGTGTTTCAGGCAGGTTGCCAACCCCGCCGCCCGCACACCTTCATGATAGGCACGGACATACGAGTTGACCGCATCAGCATCGTCACTAAAAGCGCGGGTATTAACGACGCTCGAACGAAAATTAATCGCGAGGTCACCCACCGGGGTCCAACTGATGTTGAACCCCAGATACGAGCCCTCCCTGGCGGCAATGGTTCCCATTCGGTGCGCGTGAATAGCATCTCCGGTTGCACCCACCGCCATCTGGTTTGGGAATGCCGTACCCGCGGCGGGACTGCTTTTTTCCGAGAATTCGATGTCGCCCGCCATGAGAAGCGGCACTTTGGTCCGTGACTGGGCATATTGCGCGCTGCGGCGCAAATCTCCCTCTTCGCGCCTAATCATGCGATGAAGCCCGCCGACGTTATGGGCAAGGAGACCATCAAGCGCTGGTTCAGAAAGATCCCGGCTGACCGGAAGGAGGATTTGCCCGACTTTTTCCTCCTTGCTTAACGACAAAAAGGTCTCTTCAACCCAGGCAAGCCCAGCCGTGTCGAGATAAAAGGGCTTCTCGCGCAGCTTTCCCAAGAGGGTTGTTACGTCGTTCGCCATTCATGTCCTCGCCGTTACATCGGTGCGTATCCGCCTTCTGGTTTCCCAAGATCGCGATTACGGAATGTTCGTCAGAATATCCGCTACCGCGTCTGGCCGATCCACCATTGGGTCGTGGCCACATCCTTCCATGATTACGGTTTGCCAGCTGGGATCCTTTTCGCAACGAAGAAGGGCATCGTCGAACAGCGGTTGCGGGAAAAGCGGCGTCCTCACGTATATTTTCGTTGCCACGCGATCGCGGGCGCCGGTCAGGTGAAGCGGTTCCAGCGAGACACCGATCGGCTGCCGCGTGATCTTGGAATCGACCCAGGCCGCATTCGCTTTATCCTGAATTTTCAGCGCGGTGGAGGTTGGACCCGGACGCGAAATCTCCCCGCTCTCCTGCGCGGACAGAAACGCAGCTTTCTGCTGTTCATTCAAGAAATCAAACCCGCGCTGGCCATCGTCAGGCAGGAAAGCATCCAGATAAACGAGACCGCTGACACGCCCTTCAAGCTTCTCCATCGCACCGGAAACAACCCAACCGGCATAGGAGTGGCCTACCAGGACAACGTCGTCCAGGTCTTCCCACTCAAACACATTCACAACATCGTCGATATGTGTCGAAAGGGTGATCGAGCCGCTGATCAGATGGGAGCGTTCGCCCAGCCCCGTCAGCGTTGGTGTGAAGACACGGTGTCCTGCAGCGACAAGCAAGGCCACCAGATCCCGCCATACCCAGCCACCATGGCCGGCGCCGGGAACCAGAACGAAAGATCGGGATAATTTTTGCGTCATGACAATTTCCTGTAGCATCATTGTTTGGAGTTCCTGAAGAGAACCGGATTATCGGGCCTCACCCCGGAAAGTCGGGATGTACTCCCTCGGGGAGAGGGAGTTCGAATGTGTTGACCGTCATTGCCACCAGCGAATAATAGCCGATGATCCCGACCAGATCGACGACACCATCGCTTCCGAGGGCTTCAAGCGCAGCCGCGTAGGTTTTGTCCGAAACCTTGCGCTCATTGATGATTTCCACCGCAAAGCGATAGACGGCCCGGCCCGCGGCATCGGCGATCTGCGGCTCCCGACCCAGGCGAATAGCCTCGATCACCTCGGGCTCGACCCCGGCCTTGAGAGCATCTGCCTTGTGGGCATACCAGGGAAGCTCCGCATTCCACAAGCGGACGAGTGCGAGGATGGCGATCTCCGACAGACGTGGTGCTACAGAAGAGTCATAGCGACAATATTGCCCCATGCTCTGTGCGGCTTCAGCCAGGAGAGGCCTGTGCAGCCAAAGGGCAAGAGGCCCCCGCACACGGCCACGCGGGCCACCGGCGATAAGGTCGTAAACCCGCTTCTGTTCAGTATCCAGATTGTCCAGATCAGGTCCGGCAAGGCGCATTCCGGATCCTCCCTTTACAGTCGCTGTTCAGTGTCGAAGTCGAAAAGAGACGCCCGTTGCAGGTAAAAACCGACGGGCATTGTCGCTCCACGGGAAACTTCAGCCTGTCCGTCCATGCGGAACCTTAAGGTCTGGCCGGCAAAGTTAGCCCAGACGAGCGTATCGGCTCCCATCGGTTCTACCAGTTCAATGACGGTGTCGAACCGGACATCCGCACCATCAGAGGCAGCACCAACGGTGAAGTGCTCCGGGCGAACACCGAGCCAGGCACTTTTCGGCCGCAGATCGCTACAGAATGAGTAGCCATCGAGCGGAACGCGTAAGCCACCGAAATGCAGGGCCGTTCCATCAAGAGTGACCTGGAAGAAATTCATCGACGGCGAACCAATGAAATCTGCCACGTATTTGTTGGCTGGCGCATTGTAAATTTCCTGCGGACTTGCGAGTTGCATCACCGAGCCGCCCTTCATCACAGCAATACGGTCAGCAAGCGTCATCGCTTCCACCTGGTCATGCGTGACGTAGATCATTGTGTTACCCAGCTTTTGGTGGAGACGTTTGATTTCCACTCGCAGATCCGCACGCAGTTTTGCGTCCAGGTTGGATAAGGGCTCATCGAACAGGAAAACGTCGACGTCTCTGACAAGGGCGCGGCCGATCGCGACGCGCTGACGCTGGCCTCCCGAGAGTGCGGATGGCTTGCGGTCAAGTAGAGGTTCGATCTGCAAGACTGACGCTGCGCTTTTGACCCGCTCTGCGATAATGTCCTTCGCGACACCGGCATTTTTCAGGCCAAAGGACAGATTTCCGGCAACGGTCATTTGCGGATAAAGCGCGTATGACTGGAATACCATGCCGATACCCCGCTTGCTGGGCTCCTCCCAGGTCACGTTGCGACCGTTAATGAAGATTTGCCCATCGGTCGGCTCAATGAGGCCTGCAATGCAGTTGAGAAGAGTCGACTTTCCGCAGCCAGATGAGCCAAGAAGGACAAGAAATTCCCCTTCACCGATATCGAGATCGAGGTTCTTCAGAACCTCGACGGTGCCGTAGTTAAGCTTGAGTTCGCGAATTGAGATGCTCTGGTTCATGGCTTTATCCCTTGACTGCGCCTGCTGCGATCCCGCGAACGAACAGTTTTCCCGAGAGAAAGTAGATCGACAAAGGAACAAGCCCTGTGAGGAGGGTTGCAGCCATATTGATGTTGTATTCCTTGACGCCCTGCACCGAGTTGACGATGTTATTCAACTGAACGGTCATGGGATAATTCTCGGGCCGGGTGAATATCACGCCGAAGAGGAAGTCATTCCAGATGCCGGTCACCTGGAGAATAACCGCGACCGTGAAGATGGGCAGTGCCATCGGCAGCATGATTTTCAGATAGATCCCCCAGAAGCCGGCGCCATCAACGCGGGCGGCCTTAAAAAGTTCTTCGGGAATGGCGCTGAAGTAATTCCGGAAAAGAAGTGTGAGGATCGGCATCCCGAAGACGGTGTGGACAAGCGTCAGGCCCGTCAGAGAACCATAGAGACCGATCTCCCTCAGCAGGATCACGATCGGATAGATCATCACCTGATAGGGAATGAATGCACCGACTATCAGGATCGTAAAGAAGACGTCCGCTCCTTTGATACGCCAGTTGGCCAGAGCGTAACCATTGATGGAAGCGACCAGGATCGAAAGGATCACCGACGGGATGGTGATTTTCAACGAGTTGAAAAATCCTCTTGAAAGACCTTCGCAGGTTAGACCCGTACAAGTTGACGACCAGGCCTCGACCCAAGGCTGAAACGTGATTTCGACAGGCGGGGCAAAGATGTTCCCAAGCCGGATTTCGGGCATTCCCTTCAAGGATGTGACGACCATCACATAGAGAGGAAGAAGATAGTAAATGGCGAAGACAATCAGGGCACCATAAAGCAATACCTTGTCTTTCGAAATAAACCGCTGTGGCCTGGGTCCGCGAGGCTCAACGCGCGAAATCGGATAGTCAGGCACGTTTTTTTCCTCCAAATTCGAGAATGGCCCAGGGTATGATCACAAAAGTGACGGCGACCAGCATCATCGTGGAAGCTGCGAATGCCTGTCCGAGATTTTGCGACTGGAAAAGATAGTCGAAAACGTATTTCGCGGGCACTTCAGACGAAAGGCCGGGACCTCCCCCCGTTTGGGCAATGATGAGGTCGTAGAGTTTGATGATACCCGAGGTAATGAGAACGAGTGCGGTGACGAAGACGTTACGCATCATCGGCAGAACAACGAAAAGATAGGTCTTCCAGGTGGGAATTCCGTCCACCCGCGTCGCCTTCCAGATATCTTCATCGATGCCGCGTAGGCCTGCCAGCATCAGGCACATTACCAGCCCGACACCATGCCAGAGTGCAGCGGCAATGACGCCGAACAGCACCAGTTGCGGGTCATAAAGCGGATCGAAGGAGAAGTTCGGGAAACCAAGCTCCCGGACAAAGCGCTGCATGCCGAATTCCGGATTGAGCAGCCATTGCCACACAAGTCCGGTAACGATGAAGCTAAGTGCATAGGGATAGAGAAAGATGGCCCGAAAGGTATTCTCGAAACGGATTTTTCGATCCAGCATCGCCGCCAGTGCAAAACCCAGCACCAGCGAAAGAACGAGCATCATCGCGCCGTAGATGGCGAGATTTTCGATCGATATTAACCAGCGGCGCGAGTTCCAGAGCCTTTGATACTGGCTAAGCCCCACCCATTCTGCATTGGGAAGAAGTCTCGAATTTGTAAATGAATAACCGATGGTCCACAGCGTACAGCCGAGGTACACGACCAAAGCCGTTAACACCATGGGAATTGAAGCGGCGAGAGCGCTCGCGTTGCCGAGCCGCCATCGCCTGAAAGCAACCTTGGACATAATTCTTCTCATAATTTGGAGCGAATGCAGGTGCCGTGGAGACCCACGGCTAGATCCCGTCAGTCGGCGTCTGCGATGATTGCAACGAACTCGCTTTGCGCCCGTTCTGCTGTAAAGCTGTCATCACTGAAGAACTCCACGACAAGGTCAGTGATGCGTCCCACCGAGTCCGGCGAGAGCAGACTATTGACGCTGCGGATAACCTGCCCCTTCGCCAAGATGTCCAGTCCCTTCTTCATACAGACGCTGGCATCCTTGACCTCTACGTCACCGCGCACTGGCAGGGCGCCCTTGATCAGGCTGAATTTCACCTGGACGGCAGCGTCGACAATCGTGGACGCCAGCGCCTCTTGAGCCGCCTCAATATCCTTGCTCTTCACCTTGGGGAAATAAAACGCATCGCCTGCCGTCGTGATGTAGGGATGAACGCCCAGTCCTGCGAGGCAATCATAATCCTTCCCAGCCGTCAGCCCGGCCTGCTCAAATTCGCCCTGAACCCAGTCGCCCATAATCTGTCCAGCCGCACGGCCATCAATAACCATCTGCGCCGCCGTGTTCCATTCCTGAACATTCGACTTTTTCGACAAGCGTCGTGCATCCGCAGCGGCCGCAAAGACCTTCGCAACATCCGGACCGGCAGCGATGCCGGTGTCCTTATCCCCGTAAACCTTTTCGAAGAGTTCGGGACCGCCAATCGAAACCATCAGCACATTGAAGAGAAGCTGAATCTGCCAGGGCTGCCGCCCCGTTGCGAGAGGAACGATTCCCTTTTCTTCAAGGGCGGGCGCGGCCGCGACGAACTCGTTCCAGTCCCTGGGCACCGGGATTCCCGCCGTTTCGAACGCCTTGTGTCCGAGCCAAAGCCACTGCTGTGAATGGATATTGGACGGCACGCAATAGACGCGCCCCTCATAGGTGCAATCTTCCAGCAGCGACTGCGGGCGAATTTTATCGAGCCAGCCTTCGCGTTTTGCGAGATCGGTGACATCACGCATCAAGCCGGCCTGAACCAGCTCCTTCATGGCTTTGCCATGCGTGAACTGTGTTGCACCCATCGGATCTCCGCCGGTGATGCGGCTGGTGATGAGCGGTCTGGCGACACCGCCCGCTCCGGCGATCGCGCCATCCTTCCAGACATTACCCGTTGCGTTGAATGCCTCTGCAAGCACCCGAACGGCCGCGGCTTCACTACCGGACGTCCACCAGTGCGTTACCTCCAGCTCGGTAGCCTCAGCAGCGGTAGCAGTGACCAGCCCCCATGCGGCAACCGTTGCGTACAACCAGTGTTTCACATGCACCTCCTTTGCATCATCCTAGCAATAAGAATTAAAACGATTAATACAGACATCTTCACTGGCGTTGATGGAGACTCTTGGTTGGCCTTTGGCTAATCTGACATTGGGCCTGTCGCAACCAGTCGTGGTCCACGATAATCATGATGGTATGGCCAGCAGCCCATGATGAGGTTGACAAAGAAAATGGCGTCCAGTTACCGGGCAAGCGTCGGTTCACCCCAATAAGGCTCTCACGATCTTGGCGGGCAAAGAAGGGGCATCCGAAGGATGGACACCGCCACCCTATGACCCTCGGTCCAAAGAAGAGCGGACGAATTTTCATAGTTGAAGCATGGTTGACGCCCAAGCTCTGAACGTTCGCCAGATCGGACCTTCGATATGCTGATCCTTCCCCCAGAATCAGCCGGTTCGTCGCCTGCAACAGCAGCAATCCCGCGTCAGGGTCAAAATAGAGGATCAACATTGAGCGCCATTTCAGCTCATCATAGCGATGCGCCAGAACCGAAGTCTCTGCGACTTTGCTGGATGCTTAAACACATCGCCGTGTCGGTTTAGGTTTCGGAAAATTCCAATTTCGTGTCCAATGCGGGTTTTGGTCGATCAGACTACGAGCGCCGCCTCCATTTGGGCGGAAAGAACGCGTACCTCGTGTGCATTCCACCAAATGCACACCGGATCGTTTTCCAAGAAAACACAATCCTTGGCAGAAGCCTGCACCGAAACAACCCTGCCTCCGGAAAGGCTGACGCGATACCGCACGGTCGAACCTAGATAAACGCTGCCGATGACGACACCCGACAGGGAGCCCGGCTGGCCCGGAGGGCCGATCGCAATGCTCTCGGGCCGTAACATCACTTCCATCGACTTGCCGGCAGCAGCTCCGGGTTTGATGATGGCTATGTCAAATCCATCCTCGGATGTCAGCACAGTCTTGCCGCATCGAAGCATTACAGTTCCACTAAATATATTGTTGGAGCCGAAGAAGTTGGCGATGAATTCGTTTGCGGGCCGCATGTAGATGTCTCGCGGCTCTCCCACCTGTTCGATCCTTCCGGATTTGAAGACTGCGATCCTGTCCGAGAGCGACATTGCTTCTTCCTGATCGTGCGTCACCATGATCGTCGTGATTCCGATCGACTTTTGCAATTGGCGCAGTTCGAACTGAAGCTCCTCACGGAGATTCTTGTCCAGCGCTCCCAACGGCTCATCGAGAAGGAGTATGGACGGCTGGAAGACGATCGCTCGCGCAAGCGCTACGCGCTGCTGCTGGCCACCCGACAGTTCGGAAGGCTTGCGCGCTGCAAAATCTTGCAGCTTCACCCGCTTCAGGACAGTTTCCACCTCGCTGCGAATAACCTCCGCGGGCTTGCGGCGCACCCGAAGCGGGAATGCGACGTTATCAAAGACAGTCATGTGTGGGAAAAGGGCATAGCTTTGAAACACGATCCCGATGTTACGATTCGAGCTTGCGACATGGGTAATGTCCGAGCCTCCAATGAGGATGCGTCCAGTATCTGGTGTGCCGAGACCCGCAATCATATTCAAAAGGGTCGTCTTCCCCGAGCCGCTTGGCCCGAGCAGTGTCAGGAATTCGCCTTCTGACACTGTCAGATTGATATCATCCAAGGCCACCACGTTGCTATAATTCTTGGTGATCGATTTGATTTCCACTTGTGCCATTTTTTTGTTCCTGTGAGGTACGCAGACGTCACCCGCGGTTTTCCGACGCCAGGCGTACCGAAAGTCGCGCGGTGGCAAGCAACAACAGCAGGCTGCCGGCGATCAGCAACGAGGAGACTGCGGTAATGGTCGGATCAACCTGCTCTTGAAGTTGGGTGAACATTTCCTTGGGGATCGTCACATATGTCCCGGAGAGGAAGTATGTCAGAATAACTTCGTCGAAACTGATGACGAAGGAAAATATCCAGGCGACGAAGAGGGCCGGATAGATATTGGGAATGACAATCGACAGCAGGATTCGAGGCCATTTGGCGCCAAGCGATCGTGCGCTTTGCTCGATACGTACATCGAAGGCGCGTAACGCTCCGGTCACAACCGTTATGACGAAGGGAATTGCAACCAGGGCATGAGCGATCACCAGTCCTGCGAACGTGCCCAGCATGTCCAGCTTGGCGAAAGCAAAATACAAGGCGATCGCCGTTATGATGTTGGGGATGATCATCGGGGCCATAAAATGGGCTTCCAGGCCGATCGAACCGACGAGATTGCCCCTCACAAGACCGTAGGCGGCCAGCGAGCCAAGAGTAAGGGCAATCACGCTGGACACCGCTGCGAGCTGCAAGGAAGTGGACATTGCCTGTACCCAGACCGGGCTTTGGACAAAATTCTCATACCACCGCAGTGAAAACCCGGAAGGCGGAAACTGCAATGTGTCGGAGTCCGAAAAGGACATGGGCAAGGTGATCAAGATCGGCATGCAAAGAAACAAGAAGATCAGAGCGCCGCAAAGCGGAACGAGAATCCTTGTCTTGCCACGGGGATTGTTCATAGTTTTCCAGCTTTCGCCTGTGTCGCTGAAAGGTCCAGCAGCTTCTTGTAAACGAGATAAAGCACAACCGTAACAAGGAGCAGGACGCTTGATAATGCGGCGGCAAGCTGCCAGTCCGATACGACGTTGATCAGGCTGTCGAGAACAGTCGCCACCATGGGAACGCGGTTACCTCCGAGGATGGCCGGTGTGACAAAGAAGCCAAGTGTCAAGATGAAGACGAGCATCGAGCCGGCGGCGAGGGCTGGGACAGTCAATGGAAAGAATATCTGCCAGAATATGCGTAACTCGCTCGCACCAAGGCTGCGCGCGGCGGACATAAGACGAATATCGACATTGTTCATTGCCGCATACAACGGGAGAACCGCGATAGGAAGAAGTACGTTGACGGTGCCAACCAGAATTCCCAACTCGTTGTAGATCATCGAAACAGGCTGGTCCACGAATCGAAGGTCAAGAAGAATACGGTTGACGATACCGTTGTTACCCAGAACGACGATCCAGGCGTAAGTCCTCGCCAGGATGCTGATCCAGAAGGTCATGCCCACTGTGCCCAGCAGGAACATGCGCCATCTGGCTGACCTGATCGTGTATATCCAGTAGGCCAGAATATAGCCCAAAACCCCGGTCAGAACGGCGGTTGCAAAGGCGATTTCGAAGGTTACCAGGACAACGCCGAGGTAGACAGGCGTTTCCAGCAACTCCCGGAACGCCCTCAGTCGATCGTCGGGATTTTCGAAGCTCACCAGGAGCATTCGCACGACCGGCAGGTCGAAGGCGAACAGGATGAAGGCGACAAGCGGCAGGAGATACCCCCACCGCCTCGTCCATGTTGGAAAGATCAACAAGATCACAGACCCAGCTTGAATTGTTGCCAGCGCTTTTCCGCTGAGGAAGCGACCTTCTGCCACTCGTCGCGGTTGGCGGTCCACTGCAGGCTGGCGTTGCCTGCGGTGGTCGGATAGTCGGCGCGCTTGTCGGCCGGCAACAGTTCATCGAGCATGGTGCTCGCGCCGGAATAGGGGACCATCTTCATGAATACCGCTTCGTTTTCGGGAACGGAGATTTCATGGAAGAACTTCATGGCCGCAGCCTTGCGTTCGGGCGATGTTCCTTTGGGCACGCCCCACCACGACAGCTCAAGATAGGCCTCGTTGAAGGTGAAATCTATACCCGGCTTGCCGTAGACGCGTCCGTTATAGGTAACGCCGTATGTCACTTCCTTGTCGATCAGGAGCTGGGCCGATTGCCCTGTCGAGGTCCACCAGACTGATATCGCCGGACGGATCTCCTTCAGTTTCTTGAACGCCCGGTCGAGATCGAGAGGATAAAGCTTGTCCTTCGCAACGCCGTCGGCAAGCAGTGCGGCGGGAATGACGATCGAAGGGTTGTCCGGAAGGCTGCGCTTGCCGGGGAAGTCCTTGACGTTCCAGAAGTCGGCCCAGGTCTTGAGCGGCTTGGCTTCCTTGTTCCACGCCATGACCGCCGAGGCGTAGGACCAGCCGATGGCGTAATCGTCCCGCGCACCGGGCATGATCGGTTGCGGATCGATTGCCTTCCAGTCGAGCGGTTCCAGCAGCCCCTCCTGCTTGGCTTGGGCGAGCCAGCCGTCGGTCACCAGTACCATGTCGCTCGTCGGCTTGCCTGAGCTCACCATTGCCTTGATCTTTCCCAGGGAGGCAGGGTTTTCGCGGACAACCTGGATTCCTGTCTTCCGGGTGAACGGTTCGATATAGGCTGCCTGAACGGCATCGCCGGAGATGCCTCCCATTTCGAGAAGCCGGACTTCCTTGACCTCCTGGGCCGATGCAACCGTGCTCCCTGCAAACGCAAGCGCCGCTGCCAAACTGATCTTTTGAAGCTTCTGATGATAAGACATGGGTGGTTCCCTTTTTATGTTATTGATCTTCGCTGGTATTGTCTGGCTCATGAGACCGTTTGGCAGAGCCGGTGTCCGCAGCCGACCGCTCGCCATCTGTCCGCGTCAACGCGATGCGAATTTCGGCGTGCCGATACTTGTCCGCACCGAGATGTCAGCGCGGGTGTCGAATGTTGGCTGTGAGCGAGCCGCCTCCGCTGCTGCAACTGAGTCGAAATCATAGACCTCGAGATATCTGTTTTCGGGCCTGAACGAATTTGCGGGAGGCATCTGAGCAAATGCGCGGTAGCGCAGGCAGCCGAGTGGCCGCACGCGTTCGAATGCGCTCTCGGCGGGAGCATCCTGCGCCTGGACCACGAGGAGCGCGGCGGGAGCCTTGGCGTCTCCCTCGACCTTTAGCCTGCGGTAATTGCCGCGTCGCCTTTGCTCGCCGAAGAGCTTTCTGATCCGCCGGGTCCACGGGGTCGCGTTCTCCACCATGGCCTGAAAGCCGGCCTCGGTCTCGACGAACTCGTCGGCGCATTCGAACATTGCCATGAAGCGCAGGGGGTGCGATGCATCGAAGAAACGCTGGACGTTGTGAATGCGATTGATGCCGGCAACCTCCGCGACATGTTCGCCTTCATACCAGTCGTTCAGTTCTTCGTCGTGCTGCGCAGCTACGTTCATCCACACGACGATCAGTCCGTCACACGTTTCCACATTCTGCTCCCGGTCATTGAATTACGGTTCCCTGTTGAACGTCTCGCAGGCTGGTGTGCGAGTGGATCTTGCTGTTTCGAGCGATAATTCGCGCCGTCACGAATGGCTGAAAGCTAGTCTTCCGGCCCTGCGACCTGTGTTCCGCTCGGCGATCCTTATGGTCAAACAGTGTATGGGCGGGGTCGAAATCGTCAAATTGGCAAGCATTATGGGCGTCATCACCCGGGGTTATGGTTGGCGAGATAGTTAGGCGACGGGATTGGGCAAACACAACAATGCGCAAGCGCGTGCCATTTGGAGACCACATCTTTGCGCGCGCTTGGGCGCTTTAAATGTCCGGATGGCCGGACCGTTTTCAGCGAGACAGGTTTCCTAACGGAGCAATGAAAAGGCGGTCGGCTTCAAAATCTTGTTTTCCTGCTCGACAAACGTTCCGCGGTTGCTGACCAGAAAGGCCTGCCACTCCGGATCGGCGGCCATGGCGGCCCTTCGGGCCTCCCTGTCGCCGATATCCTCGTATGCCCAGAGGTGTATGACCTGGTTCTGCGGGCCGATATCCGACTTGAAGGTGCCGATGTAGCGGCCGAGGTGGCGCAATTGCACGGGCAATGCGTCCCGTTCGAAGCGCATCAGATAGTCTTCCATGAGTCCATGTTTGACGGTGTAGGTGCGATGGTCGATGATCATGTCGTGGTCCACCGAAACGGGGTTGCATCAGGGTGAAGACTTTCGTCTTCGGTCGTGAAATGAGGTAACATGGGCCTAAGGCTGGTGATGGCCGGAATCCTTGAAATCTGCAGACTGCAGTTCGATCGGATGACCGTGCCTAGTGCGCTGCGCCGCGTCACGCCAGGCGCTCCTGTATCGAACCTGATCTCCCTGGGGTGCGAGGTTCAGGCTGGCGGTGAGCGTTTCCAGGGCGTCCAGCCAGTCTTCGTAGTAGGTCTGGCTAGTGTCCGGTTTGCCCGAAGCGCTGCTGGCGCGGCGTCGGGCCGAAAAGACATCGGTCCACGCGCTCCAGCTGAAGAGGCCGGCTTCGTGGAGGGCGACCGTCATGCTGAAGATCTGGGCCTGCCAAGGCGCGCCGAAAACCACCTGACCTTCGTTGTCCCAAACGATAGGTTTCACCGCAGCTTCCGCTGCCTTGCAGTCTTTACCGGGCATTTGACGCGCTCCTGTCCGTCGTTGTGTTGGAAGGCTTCCCTGGGGGCCGCGCCCGGCGGACGCCGATCATAGAATCCCTGATGACGAGCTCTTCCAGCTGTTCCGGGCTCCAGCCCTCGGTTCCAACTGGCCGCATGGGGATGACGATGTAGCGCATCTCAGCAGTTGAGTCCCAAACGCGGACCTTGGTCTCCTCGGGAAGGGTCAAGCCGAATTCGGCTAGCACATTTCTGGGTTCGATCACGACCCGCGAGCGGTAAGCTGCGGATTTGTACCAAGCGGGAGGCAGGCCGAGGATCGGCCACGGATAGCAGGAGCACAAGGTACAGACGACGACATTGTGCACCTCCGGCGTGTTGAGCAAAGCGACTATATGCTCTCCCTGTCTGCCCGTGTAACCCATCGATGCGATGGCCGCAGTGCTGTCCCGCAGCAACCATTCCATGAACTCCGGATCCGACCATGCGCGGGCCACAACGCGGGCGCCGTTTCTCGGCCCGATCTTTTCTTCGTAGGTCTGAAGGATCGCCTCGAGGGTCTGCGGATCGACGTAACCCTTTTCGACCAGAATGCTCTCCAGCGCGCGGACACGAAGCTCTGTCTCGGAAAGATGCGAATGATCGTCGTCGTGGTTATGGTGGTACTCGTCATCGTGGTCGGTCATGTCGCTCGTCTCGGTCAGGGTGAGATTTCAAATGGAGGGCGTCTGTGTCCCCGGTTCAGGCTGGTTCCAGATAGGGTTCGAATGCATCAACGACGATTTCGAGGCCCGGCGCGGCATCCTTGCCCCAGACGTCGACGCCGTCGAAAAGAACTGAGTAGAGCCATTGCTGATCCTGGTTGCCCAGGGCGCTGGCATCGGGAAAGACATGGACGCCCTGCATGAGCTTGATCACACCTTCGCAACCGCGAATGTAGCGTGGCAAGCGGGTATGCGTTGCCGGATTGATCCGCAGCGCGCGGACGCGATCCCCCACTTGGAACCTGGCTTGCCGCGTGGATGGCCGCATCGAGGAACTACCGTTGCGGACCATTGTCTCAACCTGCTGGGGCCTAAGGGTGTTCAATCCTGTCCGGGCTGGCTCCCTTTCTAAACCCGCAGTCAGTTCCTCTTGCGACACCAACGCGTGCTTGACCACGAGCCTCTCGAGCCGGAGAAGGAACCTCCGGAAATAATCGTCGCCCGCAAGATATTCTTCCGGCGGTGTTGCCTCCATTTCTGCTCGGGACATATCGATGTTCCAAAGGCCTAGGCCACCAACTGCGAAATTGAGGGCAAACATCCGGCGTTCCCAATCATGATGGAATGGCTCTGGTCCATCAATGCCCGGGATTTTTCCGAAGCCGTGCATACCTCCCATATCGTGGATACCGTTCATCGATTCATCTCCATCATGGCGGCGATTGCTTCTGATCTTCCAACGCCGGCAATTCCGTCGTGCGCCATCCTGACAAACGTTCCACAGCGTTTGCCACCTGAAGGAGACTTGCCTCGCCGAACAGCCGCCCGACCAATTGTACGGCCAAGGGAAGGCCCTTAATGTCCAGTCCAATCGGGACACTGATCGCCGGATTGCCCATGACATTTTGAGGGTTAGTCATCGAGGGGGTCAAGGGATCGAAAGGAGTTGCCGTCTGCGTCAGGGCAGGCGCTGTACCCGGCGTCGTCGCGCACAACAACACATCGCATTTTCGCATGACCGACGAGATTGCTTCGGCGAGAAGGCGGCGGGCTTTCAGGACGGCCAAATAGTCCGCGGCCGTATAGCCGGCCGCAAGCGCCAGCCGGCGCGCCGAAAGGGGGCCGAAATCGTCTATGCGACCGCGCATCCTCTGTTCATGAACGTGAAATCCTTCGATGATCAGCAGCGCGCGGACGACGGAGCCAAATTGCAGCAGCGTTGGTGTCTCGACCTCGAAAATCTCCGCGCCTTCGGATTGTAGGAGCATTGCCGTTCTCTCGACGCCCGCAAGCGTTTCCTGGGACGCGGTCTCTAGAAGTTGGCGGGCAATCCCGATACGTAGCCCCGAAACCGGCTTGTCCAGCCCGCTGATATAGTCGGCAACCGGACCGTCATGACAGTCGGGGTCGGCCGGATCGTGTCCTGCCAGGACCAGAAGGGCTATCGCGGCGTCAGAGACACTGCGAGCCAGAGGACCGCAGTGATCGAGCGAGCCAGACAGAGGAAAGCAGCCGCGTCTTGTCACTCTGCCGAAAGTCGGCTTCAAGCCCACGGTCCCGCACCAGGAAGAAGGGGTGCGGATAGAGCCTCCCGTATCGGTGCCCAGCGCCATCCTGAGCACGCCGCCTGCAATTGCCGCCGCGGACCCGCTCGAGGAGCCTCCGGTATAGTGCATGAGGTTCCATGGATTTCTGGCCAGAGGAAATGGCAGTTCCGGATCTGGTCCGTAGAGCGCATATTCGAAGGTCGCCGTCTTACCGATAAGGACTGCGCCGCCATTCTGCAACCGTTCGATGGCGCCGGCGTCAGCATCCGCGACGGCGCCCAGCCCGAATTTGGAATGGCAGGTGGTCGCAACGTTCCGGACATCGAACAGGTCCTTGGCGGCGTAGGGGATTCCCTGCATGGGGCCAAGATCTATCCCGGCAGCAAACGCCCGGTCCGCCTTTACGGCGTCCATTAAGGCTTTTTCCGGCAGGATTCGGATGAAAGCATGGATGCTTCCGTCAACTTTGTCTGCCTTTTCCAGCGTCCACCGCGTCAGTTCAACCGAGGAGAATTCCCGCCGGCGAAGCCGTGCACCGAGTTCCGAGATAGAAAGCGCCGAAAAATTCATTCCTCAACCCTGCCGAAGGTTATTGGCTGCCGAATGTTCACCGGATCCGGGCATGAATTTGCAAGCTCGTGAATGACGTTCATGTTCATCCGCAGTTGAGCGTATTCGATCAACATTTGCGGCTGCCATTCTGGTCGGATTTTTAGGCCTGCGCGCTCCAGCAGTGCATCCAGCTCCGCTGCGCTCACGGCAGGGATTTCCGCGACCCCGCTCATGTTCAGCGCTTTTCCACAGATCCCTCGCCCGGGATAAATTCCCGCTCGCGAAGGACCAGCGTGCGGGCGCGGCCGATGAATTTCGCTCCATCGGCCAGAAGCGCTTTGCCTTCCGGAGATTGGCGCGCCTCCCACATGCTCTCGATACTGTCATACCAGACCTCAGCTATGCCATCGACTGACAGGTCGATCTCCTCGATATCCTTGCGGATCACCTCTTCCAGGAATTCGGACTGCACATACCGCCTGATCTGCTTGACGTCGCGTGCGATAGGACCGTGGATCTCTTGCCAGTATTCGGCAAACTCCTCATGAGTCCAATCGTCACGCCTCGCTAGAATTGTCAGTGTCTTGATCATCTTGCCCTACCTGTGCCACGGCGACACGACGCCGAATTGGTTCCACCTGCCTGCCGCCTCATTTCCATCAATACCGGCCCGACGATGCAGAGCCACTTTGGGAAACTCCCGCACTGACGTCAAATTTGCGTACGGCATACCCGACATCATTCTGGGTTATGGGGAGCATTACGGCTTTGAAATTGCCACGCCGAACCGAAAGTGTAGCTTCCGCAAGCATACACGTTGCCTGTCGAGTCAACGTTTCTTCAGCCCGAGAAGGCTTTGCGAGGAGAACAAGTGGCTGCAATCAGTATAAATTGTATTATTAACGGCGGAAACAAGCTCGGTGAGAGTCCTGTCTGGAGCGCGCGAGAGCAAAAGCTCTATTGGGTCGATAGCCGCGCTCCTGCCACCTTTCGTCATGATCCTGTGACGGGCCTGACCGAAACGCGCGCAATGCCGAGTCTCGTTGGTAGCATCGGCTTACGGAGCGCAGGCGCCGGAAAGCTGATTGTTGCCTTGCGCAACGGGCTTCACAAGTTTGATTTCGATACCGGCGCACTGACGTTCCTGTCGGATCCGGAGGAAGATGAATCGGAAAACCGGTTCAATGATGGACGTTGTGACCGCCGTGGCAGATTCTGGAGCGGCACGATGAACGACGTCCGGCGCGATCCGACCGGATCTCTTTACCGTTTCGATCCGGATGGACAGGCCACGAAGATGCTGGGCGATATCATCGTTCCGAACAGCATTTGCTGGAGTCCCGATGATCGGATCATGTATTTCGCTGATACTTATCGCATGCAAATCCGGTCATTCAAATTCGACGCAAACAACGGCAGGATCTCAGACGAGACACTCTTCGCCGAAACGCGCGACCGCAAGGGCCGGCCAGATGGCTCCACCGTCGATGCCGAGGGATTCTTATGGAACGCGGAATATGATGGCTGGCGCGTCGTGCGCTATACGCCGGACGGACGCGTGGATCGGGTCATTGAGTTGCCGGTGTCGTCGCCTACGAGTTGTTCGTTTGGCGGCCCAAACCTCGACATTCTGTATGTTACATCGGCCACGCAGCGACTGGGCGAAGCTGATCTCGCTGCGCAGCCTTATGCCGGAGGTGTCTTTGCAATTCACGCCGGCGTCGTCGGCCTGCCCGAGCCCGAGTTCCTCGGGTGACGCCGACGGGTATGTTCGAAAGCGTACTCGCCGATCTCGGTTGCCACCCGTTCGTTCGCCGTCTAACGCCGAGCCCGATTTTAGGCTAAAAAGGTAAATTATGAAGACTGATCAGAAACTTCCCGGAGTCGTCAAGACGACGCTTGGCCGGCTTCCGGCTGAAGCATTCGGTACTATGACACTGCCGCCGATCAAGCCGGAACTGCTTGCTGGGTTCCGTTCTCTGCCTGATTTGACAGGCATGACTTCCGACGCCATGGACGAGCTTTGTATTTTCGGTGCGGTGGCTGGCGGTTTTCTCAAACCCACGACCCCGGGCGCGCGAATGGTCGGGCGTGCCCTTACCGTTCTCAACGTACCGCGCGACGATACGCCCGCTGTGGCTGTCGGCATGGGCATTTCCATGCTTGCCGACGTGGAGGCACATAATTTGGCAGAACCCGGCGACGTGCTGGTACTGCAAGGCGTGGATACGATTTCCAATATGGGAGGCCTTCTTGCCAGCATCGCCAAACGACAGGGTGAGCTCGGCGCTATCGTTGATGGCGCAGTGCGCGACATCAATCACTCCCGCGAAATCGGTTATCCTATTTGGTCGCGCAGCGTCAGCCCGATTACCGGCAAATGGCGCATCCGAACAATCGGCATAAATGTGCCCGTTACTATTTGCGGTGTAGCTGTCAATCCAGGCGATCTTGTCCTGGCGGATGATGTAGGTGTGTGCTTCGTCCCAATCGAACGGGCCGAGCAGGTGCTTAGCCATGCACGCAAGATTGCCGACAGCGAGGCCCTCCGCCAAACGGCGATCAATGCGGGCGCTCCGATCCCTGAGGTGATGTTGCGCAAGAAGTGATATATCACTAATGATCAGCCCTTCTGGACAGGGCAAGAGGCCGGCCTTAAGCTTGGATCAACGAAGCCCAAGAGGTGTACCTCCACAGTTCTTTCGAAGGCAGAGTCGCTACGATCCCGGAAGAACTCGACAACCGAGATAAACGGAGACGATGAATTCTGACAGCCACCGCGGGGCACAAGGGCGAAATGATGCGATGAAGCCGCCAGCCCCAGAGACACGAATTGACCTCAATCTGATGAACGTGCTTTACACCGTGCTTGCGGAAGGCAGCGTCACCAGAGCGGCCCAGCGCCTTTCCATGAGCCAGCCTGCAGTATCCAACGCCTTGGGCAGGTTGCGCTATATCATGAAGGATGAGCTTTTCATTAAGGTCTCCGGCGGGTTCAGGCCAACCGAAAGGGCGCTGGAGATTTGGCCGGATCTGCAACAAGCCATGGAGCAGATCCGGGCGATCGCCTTGCCACTTGAATTTCAGGCGAGTCAGACGAACCTCACCTTCAATGTCGCGATAACAGACACACTGGTCTCTCGCGTTGCGTCTGCCTTGGCCGTCAGGTTCGTAGAGGAGGCTCCTTTCGCCAAGTTACAGTTTCATCTGCATTCCAACCCGACATCGATCGACGCTCTGCAAAGAGGCGGACTCGATTGTGCGGTCGGGATGTTTCCGAATGTGGAGGCCGACTTGCAGTTGGAGGGAGTTTTCTCCGACAGGTATGTCTGCGTCTTCCGGCGCGGTCACGGCTCGCTGACCACGCCGCTTTCATTGAAAGCGTTCATTGACGCCGAACATATCCTTGTCAAACAAGCAACCCGGCAGCTTGGCATCGTCGATAATTGGCTGAGCCTCAAAGGTTACAAGCGCACCGTCAGGCTCGTCGTCAACCGCGCGGAGGAGGCGATCAGCATCGTCAGGGAAACTGACCTTGTAGCGGCCGTACCCTTCAGTTTTGCTCAAAGTACTCTCGGCGCTAAGACCCTTGAAATCGCCGATCTTCCGTTCGAGCACGAAAAGATTCTTTACAAATTGGCCTGGCATAGGCGGAGTTATCGGGACCCGGCACGTTCCTGGCTCCGATCGCTAGTCCGCGAAACCATCATCAATACCTGTGTATCGGAATAGGCTCAGAGCATACCGGGCGGATTCGGACCTATGTCAGGGACGATCGGCCTTCGGCGGAACGTCGCCGCCGGCCACTCTGCTATTCCTCCCTCGATCGACGGCAGGAACATCCCGAGCGCGCCATCTCAAGACCTTCACCGGCATTCTGCAGGCTGACGCCTATGGCGGCTACAACCCGCTGTTCAAGGCGGATCGTCAGACGGGGCCGCTGGTCCAAGCTCTCTGCTGGGCACACTCGCGTCGGAAGTTTTTCGTGCTTGCCGGCATAGCCACGAACGCAAAACGTGGAAAGAACTCCACACCGATCTCGCCGGCGGCGCTCGAGGCGGTAAAGCGGATCAATGCGCTGTTCGACATCGAGCGTGACATCAATGGTCTCGCTGCAAGAGAAAGACTGGCGCGATACCAGCGGGACAGCCTTCCTCTCGTCGATGAGCTGAGGCCTGGACGCGGGCCGAACGGTCAAAACTGTCACGCGGTTCTCCAGTCACCGAACCTCTCGACTACATTCTAAAGCGCTGGGATGACTTCACGACCTTCTTCGACGACGGCAGGATTTGCCTGACGAACAACGCAGCCGGGCGGGCCTTGCGCGGTTTTGCCCTTGGCAGAAAGTCGTGGTTGTTTGCGGGTTCGGATCGTGGTGCCGATCGCGCCGCCTTCAAGCAACGCTGATCATGAGCGCCAAGCTCAACGGTATCGATCCGGAGGGGCTGGCCGATGTACTTGCCGGCATCGCTGACACACAATCACAAAGCTGGAGCAATTGCTCCCGTGGAACTGGACGCCGAAGGCGCAGCTTTCAATCCAAATCTCCCAATCCGGCTCAACAGCGCGTTCGCTGAACGTGGGCATTCTATCACGCGAAATGATAGCGGCCTTTACCGGATGACTACGAAACGGGGCACTCCGGTTACAGACATAACCAATCGTTGGGCAACCATGCCCGTATTAATAGTGGTTCTCGTCGAGACGAACTCCTACCCTGATATCGGGAGCAAAATGGCAAGGGACCGTTGGCGAAGAGCGCAGGCCCGGAGGATATCAAGTGACTGCAGTGATGCAGTCAGGTCTGCCGCCGCACAAGGATCATGCAAACAAGCTTCCAAAGGGTCGGAGGAACCTCAGGTCTCAGACAGCCCTGTCATTTTTCGCAACGCCTGAGACAGGCCAAGCGGGCGGTCGGTTTGAAGATCTGACGGTAAAGCCGTTCACAATTGAACGATGGAGGATCGTCAAATGGAATTATTTAGCTACCTACCCGGGGCTCTGTCCTACTGGAAGGCCCGGCAGGCGAACGTGGGGCGCTCGTTGTTGAAAGGCGCAGCGGTTGCTCTGGTAGGTCTTGCGAGCCTCACGACTTTGCCCTCAATTGCATTCGCGGAGTATCCCAACAAGGTGATCGAGATTGTCGTTCCCTTCGCGCCGGGCGGTGGCACCGACACCATTTCGCGTATCCTTGCCCAGGAAATGTCGAAGGATCTTGGCCAATCACTTATCATTGACAACCGCCCCGGCGCTAGCACGATGATTGGCTCGAAGATTGTCGCCGACAGTGCGCCCGACGGCTACAAGCTGCTGATGGCGAGCTTTGCTCATGCCGTCAACCCGTATATGAACGCGAATATCAAATATGATACGGCGACAGCGTTCGCCCCCGTCGCCTTGGTCGCCAAATCGTACAACATTCTGGTCGTCAAAGCGGACTCGCCGTTCAAAACGGTACAGGACCTGGTCACCTACGCCAAGGCGAATCCGGGTGTGCTCAATTACGGCTCATTCGGAAACGGCACCTCGGCGCATCTCTCTGCCGAACTGTTCAAGTACCTGACGCGGTCGGATATCACCCACATTTCCTACAAGGGTGCGGCCCCCGCGCTAACGGATTTGCTCGCCGGACAGGTCCAGATGGTCTTCACCAGTGTGGCGAGCGTCACCGGCCATATAGCGGCAGGTACCCTGCGTCCGCTCGCGGTTACTTCTTTCGAGCGGTCTGCCGCATTCCCCGACATCCCGACTCTCGCTGAAGCGGGCGTGCCAGGCTACGTCTCTGACGCTTGGTATGGCCTCTACGCGCCAGTTGGCACTCCACCCGAGGTAATTTCCAAGCTCAATATATCCGTCGAAAAAGCCATTCGGTCCGAGGCCTTCAAAAAGCTGGAGAAGATGGAAGGGCTTGTCTTCGTTCCAGGTACCCCGGAGGACCTCAAGGCCTTCGTTGACAGCCAGGGGGCCCGTTGGAAAGAGGTGATCAGCGCCCAAGGCATAAAGGCCGATTGATCTCACTCGTCGCCAGCGAATGGAAAACTGGCGACGTAAAAAGTGGCACCCAACGCAAATCCCACGAACATAATCGCGCGGCCTCCACCGGCGCGCCAGGGTCAACTGCGAGGCAGCCTAAGGTCCCGCTCAAGATTTGATATGTCCAGCAAAAAAACACTGTGCGTGTCTGTAGCATAGCATCCAGGCATGCAACCTAAAAAGAAGGAGGAGGAACATTGAACACCCATATTGAAAAGCCGAGGGATCTTGTCGCCGGGATGGTGATCTTCGCCCTCGGGGCTGGGTTCTTCTTATCCTCACAAAGCCTTGCGTTTGGGACAGCGATCCGCATGGGGCCAGGATACTTCCCGACCATACTCAGTGTCCTATTGATGCTGCTAGGCATTGGCATCACCCTGCTCGCCCTTCGTCATCCATACAACGGAAATGCGTTTGGCAAGGTCGCTTGGCGAGGGGTCTTGCTTGTCTTGGGTTCCACCATCCTCTTCGGTCTGACGATACGCGGCCTGGGCATCGCCCCAACTGTCGCGATCATCATCCTCATATCCGCCTCAGCTAGCCACTATGCTCGCGTCCGGACGGCACTCCCCCTGGCGATTTGTCTGGCTGCTTTCTGTTGTCTGGTGTTCATCAAGGGTCTTGGTCTGCCGCTTCCAGTGGCAGGCCCTTGGCTCACCGTCGAATTCTGGTGGTCCGCAACTTCCACCCATAGCCGCTAGGACACCCATCATGGATCTGCTCAGCGACCTCTCAATTGGGTTTTCCACGGCCCTTGATCCCTTCAATTTGCTCTACTGCTTTGTGGGCGTGCTACTCGGCACCGCGATCGGCGTGCTGCCCGGACTTGGCCCAGTGGCAACGATCGCCATGCTGCTGCCGCTTACCTTCGGGCTCGACCCGGTCTCAGCGCTTATTATGCTCGCCGGTATCTATTATGGGGCGCAATACGGTGGCTCTACCACCGCGATTCTTATCAACCTGCCGGGAGAGAGTTCTTCGGTGGTCACCGCCATCGATGGGTACCAAATGGCAAAAAAGGGCCGGGCTGGCGCCGCTCTCGCCACCGCTGCTCTCGGCTCGTTTTTCGCCGGTACCGCTGCAACCATCTTGCTCGCAATAGCCGCACCGCCATTGGCTTCCGTCGCGCTGCAGTTCGGACCCGCGGAATACTTCTCCCTCATGGTTTTAGGCCTTGTCGCCTCAGTCGCTCTCGCAAGCGGATCGCTTCTCAAGGCGATCGCCATGATCGTCGTCGGCCTGCTCCTTGGCCTCGTGGGCACCGACGTTGAGAGCGGTGCGCAGCGCTTTACCTTTGATACCCCTGAACTTATGGACGGGATGAATTTCGTCGCGCTCAGCATGGGCGTTTTCGGCATTGGAGAAATTCTGCGCAATATCGAGCACGAACGTACTCGCAGCGTCATGGTGAAGCGGGTGAGTGGGCTTATGCTAACCAAGGAGGAGTTCAAAAGAATAGTTGGGCCTATATTGCGGGGTACCGGGCTCGGCTCCATCCTGGGTATTCTTCCCGGTGGCGGCGCAATGCTTTCTTCATTTGCTGCCTATGCACTTGAGAAGCGTGTCTCCCCAAACAGCGCGGAGTTCGGTCAAGGAGCAATCGAGGGCGTAGCGGCGCCGGAATCGGCGAACAATGCAGGCGCGCAAACCTCGTTCATCCCAATGCTGACACTCGGTATCCCGTCGAACCCCGTGATGGCTCTGATGATCGGCGCAATGATTATCCAGGGCATCACCCCTGGGCCGAATGTAGTGACAGACGAACCTGAATTATTCTGGGGCATGATCGCGTCGATGTGGATCGGTAATGTAATGCTCGTTCTGTTGAACCTGCCGTTAATTGGGTTATGGGTGCGAGTTCTTGCGATCCCCTACCACCTGCTATTCCCAGCAATCATCGCTTTCTGCTGCATCGGCGCTTACAGCGTCAGCAACAGTAATTTCGACGTCTACATCATGGCTATGTTCGGCTTTGTGGGCTATCTGCTCATCAAACTCGACTTTGAGCCGGCGCCACTGCTGCTTGGTTTTGTACTTGGGCCGATGCTGGAGGAAAATCTGCGCAGGGCGATGCTTCTTAGTCGCGGCGACCCCCTTGTCTTCGTTACACATCCACTTAGCTTGACACTCCTGGTCGCTGCCCTCGCGCTCATTGTTGTGGTGGTGTTGCCTGGCATCCGCGCGAAGCGGGAAGAAGCATTCAGCGAATAGCTGCGCACTAAGGACTTGTGGTAGGCACCGATATGCGGGAACCGAAGCAGGAGTGTCTCGGCTTCCGTTTCCGCATCAGCTTAATCTTCATGAATGGTAGCCTGCTGCCGGTGTTTTGGACGCTGAGTTAAGCCAATCCACCTTGTTTTCAAATGCATCAGGGGCTGAGATATGCCAGCGTGGAGTGACGATGCTTCAGGACGATACTCTAGTTTCTGGCCACTTCGCTCATGTTGCCTCCCTTGAAAACGCTGTCCAGCTCACGATAAATCTGAAATGAAAATCCCACGCGGCGATAGCCTGACCAAACGGCATGTCGCAGTGTAAACTCGTCAACAGCGACATTTTCACCTTTTGCGGCGCTTGCCTCGGCAAGTCTATCTTCCTTGGAATCCTAAGCCAACTCCATCACGTAGCGATTTCCCTGAATTCTGCGATCATGCGTGGTAGGGCGATACGTCGGGCACAACGATGATCTGCGCCTCGCATACCGCTACCGGACGGTTGAGACTATGGAGCGCAATGATGGTCGCGATCGGCAGAACACAGACGAGGCACGTCAGCCCGATTTGATGTTGGATGTCGAGATGGCTGATTGGCTCGCCGAGTGTAAGTTCTTTCGGCCTCAGTGCGATGACGCGGGCCCGCTGTTTTCATCGTCTGGGAGGCCTTGCCAACACTCGCCGCACTTGGCCGTCATCTAGGCACGTTCAAGTGCCTCTTCCACTGCCTCGCTGTCGGCGCACGTCCAGTCGGAAAACATAAAATCGATGCGGAAACGGGCCGAGTTTCACAACATCTATGACCCGCAGACTGTAGCTTGTCGTTCCGCTGGACAATTCCGCCCCAAAACATTCAAGTCAGAAAGGAGTATAGTAGATTGGTTCAACATCTACTGGACGTTATCCTCATCGTTGATCTGCTGGCGCATCCAGACCAGAAATTTCTGAAGTGGTAATGACGGTGCTATATTTTTAGGCCACGTCAAATAGTAGCCTTCACCACTGTAGCAAGTCATACCAAAAGGTGCCACGAAGCTCCCGGTCTGGAGATGCCGGTTTACGAAGACTTTGGTCGCAATAGCAATGCCAATATCTAAAGAGGCGGCCTCGTATGCAAGTGCGGAGCTTTCGAAGCGAATCCCTGGGCCGGGATCAACTGTTGATCCAACACGTTTCAGCCAAGCAGACCAGTCGGTGGGACGCGCCATGGAATGCAACAGCCTGACACGGCTCAGATCATCCGGGCTCTTGAGTTTGTGCGTCGCCTGAAAGGCTGGCGAACAGACCGGAATGAGTTCAACATCGACCAGTTTTTCACTATGGAGATCCGGCCAGTTTCCCTTCCCTGCCCGAATGGCGGCATCCAGATTTTGCGTTTCAAAATCGACCGGCGCGATGGAAGAACTCAGACGTACCTCGATCCGAGGAAAAGTCTCATGAAATTGCGTCAATCGCGGAATGAGCCAGCGTTGCGAGAACGTTGTATAGGATTGGATAGCGAGGATATCACGCCTCCCGCGCCGGGACACCCTTCTTGCGGCATTGCCGATCTCGACAAAGGCGCGGGTTACGCCATCGTAGAGTTGCCGACCCTCTTCAGTCAGCTCGATACCACGGTGTAGGCGCTTGAACAGCACTACACCAAGATAGTCCTCCAAGACTTTCACTTGCCTGCTGACAGCAACTTGCGACACATTCAATTCTTGTGCAGCATGTGTAAGGCTCAAGAGACGAGCGGCGGCCTCGAAGGTCCGCAGCGGATTGAGAGGAGGGATAGGATTACTCATGACTTGATCATACGGCATTGTCTTCCGTGCACAAAACGGTCAAAATCACGCAATAGTCGGTTTTTTAGTCGCGACAATGATAGCGCACGAGATTTCTGTGCAAAGCTGGTCAAAGCAGCCCAGAGGCCCCTCATGCCCGCGCCATTGCGACGGCAATTCCTTGCCCTACACCGACGCACATGGTGGCCGCCGCATACCGACCTCGCGTCTTTGCAAGCTCAAGGGCGGCCGTTCCCGCGATGCGCACACCGGACATTCCAAGCGGATGGCCAAGGGCGATCGCGCCCCCGTTCGGATTCACACGTGGGTCATCGTCATCAATGCCCAGTTCCCGCAAACACGCGAGGCCTTGGCTTGCAAAGGCCTCGTTCAGTTCGATGATGTCGAAGGCAGTCTGCTTCAGCCCCAGACGTGTCATCAGCTTTTTACAAGCGGGGACCGGGCCGATACCCATGATACGCGGCGCGACGCCCGCCGCGGCGCCGCCCAAAATACGTGCGATAGGCGTCAGGCCATGCCGTTTCACCGCCTCATCACCGGCAAGTATCAGTGCAGCCGCTCCGTCATTCACGCCACTGGCATTGCCCGCTGTCACGCTGCCGCCCAGCCGGAAGGGTGCCTTGAGATTGCCGAGAATTTCGAGCGTTGTCTCGCGCGGATGTTCGTCCCGGCTGAATAGGATGGGCTGACCTTTGCGTTGCGGAACCTCGACAGGGACAATCTCCTCGGAAAACCGTCCGCTGGCCTGCGCAGCTGCAGCCTTCTGTTGCGAACGGTAGGCGAATGTGTCCTGATCAAGCCTGGAAACGCCGAACGCCTCCGCCACATTCTCGGCCGTCTCCGGCATGGAATCGACACCGTATTGTGCCTTCATCAGCGGATTGATGAACCGCCAGCCGATGGTCGTGTCTTCAATAGACGCTTCGCGGCTGAAGGCGGATTCAGCCTTCGGCATCACAAAAGGGGCGCGGCTCATGCTTTCGACGCCGCCGGCAATGATCAGGTCAACCTCGCCTGCCTTGATGGCGCGTGCACCGGCGATGACTGCATCCATGCCCGAGCCACAAAGCCTGTTGATTGTCGTGCCCGGTACTTCCTCAGGAAGTCCGGCCAGAAGTAGAGACATGCGCGCAACGTTTCGATTGTCCTCTCCCGCCTGATTGGCACAGCCAAATACCACTTCATCGACTGCCTGCCAATCCAGCGAAGAATGACGCACCATAAGCGCTTTCAGGACCACCGCGCCGAGATCGTCGGGGCGGATTGAAGCAAGTGTTCCACCAAACCGGCCAATAGGGGTTCGAATATAGTCGCAAAGGTAGACATTAGACATCGTTAAACGTCTCCAGAATACGAGGACAGTGACAATCGATCGCCCCGGCAAAGACCTGATCTGAGCGGACCCATTGTGGCGCTAGCTGAGCACCACGAGGGCATCTCCCGCACGGACGCCTTCACCCTTTGGAAGCACGAAAACCGGATTGATTTCGGCCTCCTCTAACCGGCTGTCCAGCGCCGATACCATATCGGCGAAAGAAAGGACCGCGTCGATCAGAGCCTCGGTATCGGCGGCCGGACGACCTCGAAACCCGTCCAGCAGGGCCGAGCACTTGAGTTCGCCAATCATGTCCCGCACCTCGCCTCGCGTCACGGGTAGCAGGCGCATTGCCACGTCTTGATAAAGCTCGGTCGTCACTCCACCGGCGCCCAGCAGAATGCCCGGACCAAGCTGCGGATCGCGGTTGCAGCCGAGGATGAACTCAATGCCGCCGTGGATGAGTTCCTGGATCAGGAAACCGTCGATTTTTGCCTGTGTCGACGCCGTTACCCGAGCCATCATCTGCTCGCAAGCCGCCTCGACGTCGCTCGGAAGAACTCCCACGGCAACACCACCGACTTCGGACTTGTGCAGAATCTCGTTGGACAGAATCTTGATGACTACAGGCCCGCCGAAGTCTGCCGCCCGGCCAGCGGCCTCCGATGCCGTCTTCGCTGTCACTTCCCTTGTGATCGGGAAACCGAACCGCGCGCAGAGACGTTTTGCATCTGCCTCGTTCAACGCCCCCACAGGCATGTCCGAAATATCGGCGACCCGCTTGGAACGATCTTCGATTGCAGGTGTGTTCGGGCGTTGCTGAAGCGCTTTCAGCGCCGCGGCGCAGCTTTCCGGCGCCGCATAAGCCGGTATCCCACTGGCGTTCAAATGTTGAACGATGCCCGGCGCATCCGGGCTGACATACGCCATGATCGGCTTGTTGCTGATGTTCATAGAATCCAGGAGCGGTCGCGCCACTACGTCGGGCTGTCCGATGGAGGAGGAGCCAACCACAACCACAATGGCGTCGTAGCTCGGACTTTCGGCGAGAATCTTCAGGATGAATCGGAACAGGTCAGGTCGCAGGCCGGCCAACGTGACGTCGATCGGATTTCGGTCGAGCACAGCCTCCTTGAGGTCGAGAGCCAATAATTTCCGTGCGGTTTCGGGATCCGGACTCGGCATTTCAAGACCGGCGAGACCGACATTGTCTGCGACGATGGTCGCCGCGCCACCCGTCGAGGTGACGATGGCCACCCGCTGACCGGCAAGAACGCGTCCATGCGACAGGGCCGCCGGAATATCAAGTAGATCGGCAAAGGTCTGGGCACGGATGATGCCGAGTTGCTTGAACAGCGCGTCATAGACCTTGTCGGCGCCCGCCAGAGCACCCGTGTGCGAGACCGCGGACTGCGCACCCGTCTCCGACCGGCCGACCTTGTAGACAACGATCGATTTCCCGGCTGCGATAACTCTTGTGGCCGCGCGGCGGAATTTTTCCACGTTGCGGACGGTCTCGAGGTAAAGGGCAACCACGGTGGTGGCCGCATCGTCGGCCATCGCCTCGAGCAAGTCCGCCACTTCGATGTCGGCCTCATTGCCTGTCGCGATGAGCTTGGAAAAGCCGACGCCCCGAGCAACGCCGCGGGACAGGAGCGATCCCAGGATTCCACCGCTCTGCGATAAGAGCGCGATGCCTCCGGCCCGGAAATCGTTCATTTCCATTGCCCCGCTTGCCGTCAGCATGATGCCGTCGCTGAGGTTGACCAGACCGATAGTATTGGGACCGAGGATACGCATCGAGCCGGCTGCCTCGCGCAGCTCTGCCTGGAGACGTTGTCCTTCCTCACCGGCTTCCCCGAAACCGCTGGCAAGAACAACAGCCGCTTTTGTCCCCGCTTCGGCGAGCTCACGAACAGATTCGACCACCCGGTTTGCACCGACGAGCACCAGGCCGAGATCCGGCGCCTCCGGGAGAGAGCGCGCATCGGCGTAGCACTTCAGGTCGCCGATCATCTCGGAGCGTGGGTTGATCGGATAGATTCGCCCCCGATATCCATGTTGCTGGAGATAGGCTATTGGCCGCCCGGTGAGTTTTGTCGGATCAGACGAGGCGCCAACGACGACGACGCTGGCGGGGTTCAAGAGTGCTTGTATGAATGTCATCGTACTCACCTTACTCGTTCGTCTTGTTGAGGAATGCTTCAACCGACGCACGGTGTTCGGCGGTCGTATAGCAGATCGCCTGCGCCTCACGACCAAGTGCGAAAATCGCCTCATCCGAACTTTCGAATGTCTTGTCCAGAATTGACTTGGTCAGCGCGACGGCGGCCGGCGAGCCGATGCTCAGCGCTTCGGCCCATGTCTGCGCTTCTTCAAGCAGCGCCTCCGGCGCAGCAACGCGGTCAATCATGCCGATCTGCAGAGCTTCCGGAGTTTCCACGACCCTTGCGGTGAGGATCAACTCCTTGGCGCGCGAAAGACCGACCCGGCGCGGCAGGAAATACATGCCACCGCCGTCCGAAACGAGGCCACGCTTGATGAAGCTCATCGACATCTTCGCACCTTCCGACGCTATGATGAAATCACAGGCGAGTGCCATGTCGAGGCCAAGGCCAAATGCTGCGCCGTTGACTGCGGCGATCACCGGCTTGGTTATACCATGAATAACCGCCACACCTTTGTGCGTGCTCCGTTGACGGGTCCAGCCATTGAATGCAACCTCGCCAGGTGCAGCATCCAGCCGGGCTCGCATCCCGGACACATCCCCCCCAGAGCAAAAGCCCTTACCTGCCCCTGTCAGAATGACCGCCCGCACAGATTTATCGACAGCCAGATGCTCGAACACATCGATCAACTCCGCGCGCATCTGGTCGTTGATAGCGTTGCGAACATCCGGCCGATTCAATGTGACAGTCGCGATGCCATTTTTGTACGATAGCGCGATAAATTCGTGTTCACGAACATTGATTGCCATCGATCTCGTTCCTTCCTGTGTCTTTGCAGGCCTGACTGAGGCCTGTGTGATATTCCGATGTCTGGACGAATGAATGTCTTTGCAATTGTCGTTGGGCAACCCACAATTGGGCCGGTCTTGCCCAACCTTTTCTTGGGGTGAACCTATCGTGTCAGCCGTCGATCCAGCCTCAATTTTCCCGGCAAGTCATTTCCGTAGAGAATGGTCGCAACAATGCTCTCGGCATCCTGCGACGCGACAATACCAGAGGAGAGCTCGCGGAATTTCGCCAGAAGATCACCATCGTCGATTGGGTCTTCCGGATCCCCTCGCCGTGTCATTTGAAAATGTTCGAGTACGCGCCCGTCGCCTAGGTGAACACGCAGGCGCGCCTGACGGCGGCGCGGATAGCCCGCCGATAGAACAGGATCTTCGCTGAGACCGATTCTCGTCATGAGTGCCCGGATGTCCGGCCGTGCCAATGTTTCCTGCTCGAACGCCAATAGCCTGACGCCTCCTAAAAACAGATAGGCAGCCAGGCAATATTGAAGACTGAAACGTGCGTCCTGGGCCGAGACGGGATCTGGACGGTCACACATCGCCTGGGTGGCGTGATACCCCCATACTTCGATCCGCTCGATGTCAGCGGGACCAAATCCATGCTTATCGCGCATCACGCCAATGGCGTCGAGCGCGGGGAAGATATGGCCGCAACACCCGTGCGCCTTGACCGTCATACGGGTGATCGGCGTCCATGTGCCAAGACCGTCAAGGGCGCTCGCCCAGTTGCCGGTGGTATCGCTTGTGACGGCGGCAAAACCATTTGCGGCATGTAAGCTGTCCGGTGAACCTCTCACGCCGGCGGAGGCGGCTATGGCCGCAATAAGCCCCGCATCGGCTGCGTGTCCCGGATGCAGTGCTTTCGCCATACCCTCACCCTGGAGGTTCTGCTGATGCCCGCCTGCGAAGCTGGTGGACAGGGCAATAGCGTTGGCAATGCTCACCTTGTCACAGCCGAGCAACATTGCTCCAGCAACGGCTGAGCCGATCGTGCCGACGGTAGATGTTGTGTGCCAAAATTTGTAGTGGCTGGGCTGGATCGCTAGAGAAATTCGGCAACCGACTTCGTAACCGGCGACGATCGCCCGGTGGAGGTCTTCGAGATTCGAGTCTAGATGCTGGGCAAGGGCAAGGGCGGCCGCGATCGTCGGGCTGCCAGGATGATAGCCCCCATCCTTGTAAATGTCGTCAAACTCCACCGTATGGCTTGCCACGGCGTTGAGGAAAGCGGCACGTCGGGGGCTGGATGCGCGCGCATCGACATAAGACCAGGCACCGCCGCTTCCTTCCACCTCTGCCATCGCCGGCGCCAGCATCGTCGCTGGCGCCCGGACGCAACCGGGAACCGTGGTTGCGAACCAGTCCAGCACGGCGCGCCGCGTTGCCCAACGGACGTCGTCCTCGAGCGGATGGTTTCGCCAATCGTGTGCGACCTCTGCCAATGTCAGCAGCGGGTTGATCATTTGCCTGCCTCTTTCATGCGGTGCGAATTTTCTCCGGCGCAGATCTCCCTGGAACCGGAACGGGCTGTCAGATTTCTCCGATTCATGCTGCAACCCCTCGATCGATTGCCTTCTCGTCGCGAAGTCGCTCGAGAGCAGCATCATCGAAACCGAGGTCCCGTAGAAGCTCTTCAGTCTGAGCACCCACTGCCTGTGGTGGAAAAGTTATCCCGGGTGGACTGTCCGACATGGTGAAGCCGGCGACCGGGACGACAAGACCGTCCACGGGGTTTCCGGGTGCAACATGCTTGTGCAGAACCGGCCTGGTTTCGATCTGCGGATCGGCGAGTGCTTCTTTCAGATGACGGACACGCGCTGCAGGAATGCGCCGCTCGCGCAGGAAGCTTTCCCAATAGTCGGCGGGCATGGTCGCGATGATCTGGGCGAGTGCGCGTTCTTCTTCTGCATGGTGGTCAAGGCGCTGATCATTGTTGGCCTTGATAAGGTCCTCGCGGCCAAGCGCAATCCACAGGCGGCGTTGCTGTTCAAGGTTGGAGGCGGCGATCATCAAATCCGCGTCAGATGCTTGATAGAGACCGATAGTGGCAAATGGAAAGCGATTGCCTTTGGCCTTGGGATGACTGCCATTCCACAGATAACCGGTGACAGATGGGCTGCACAGCATAAGGGCGACGTCGAGCATGGAAACATCGACAAATTGTCCCTTGCCGTCGTTACGCTCGCGTTGCAAAAGTGCCGCCGTGATCGCGTAGGCTGCCGTCGTTCCCGTCGCATAGTCTACCACAGGCGCCCCGCACTTCAGCGGATCGCTTTCCTGGTCGCCTGTCATCGCCATCATTCCGGAAAAGGCCTGAAGCACGGAGTCATACCCTGTTTGCTCGCGTCGTGGGCCCGTGGATCCGAACGCGGAAATGGAACAGTAAATGAGGCCGGGGTTGAGTGTCCGCATGTCCTCGTAGCCAAGTCCTAGGCTGTCAAAGGCTCCCGGTCGGTAGTTTTCGACGAATACGTCTGCGGTCTGGATCAGCCGCTTCAGCGCCTCGCGCCCGCCCTCTGCCTTCAGGTTCAACGCCATAGCCTTCTTGTTGGAGGCTTGGGACATGAACGCAGTTCCCATGCCTGCATTGCTCAGCGCTCGATCGGCCCCCTGAAGGCGGGCTTGATCCGGATCGGAGGGGTCCTCGATTTTAATGACTTCCGCGCCGAGGACAGCCATCTGATAGCTGGCGAACGGTCCGGCAAGAACATGAGTGGTGTCGATGACACGCAATCCGGCGAGCGCTTTCGTCATGAGTTCTCCTTTTCCGATTTTGGTACAATCTCTCCGGCGACCCGATCGCCACCGGATGATTCGCAAGCCCATGCGCTAATGCAGGAGGCCTGCGGCCTGCAATTGCTTCACGGCCGTATCGCTGACAGCGCGAACGAAGGCGTTGTATTCTTTCGGCCCTTTCCAGGAATCGATCACGCCTGTGCTACGGGCATAGTCCTGATAACTCTTGGCTTTCATTGCCTCATGGAAGGCATCGGCAATCTGCTGCTGCAACTCGACCGGCATCTCCTTTGGACCAAAGAGGCCGCGAACCTGCACCCAGCTGGTATCGACCTCGACGCCCTGTTCACCAAGGGTCGGCAAATTTGGAAGCCCCTCAAGCCGCTTTTCACCAAGGACACCAAGACCTATGATCCGGTTGGATTCGAAGAACGGAGCCGTCGGGCCGAGGTTGGCCACGCCGATATCGACGTGTCCTCCAAGGAGCGCTGTCATAATATCGGGCGTTGAATCGAAGCCGACCCAATTGAACTTTACGCCGGCAGCATTTTCGAGCATTGACGTGCCCAGGTGTTGCATCGATCCGATGGGGCCAAAACCGCCGATATTGATCCTGCCCGAATTCTCCTTCGCCTTGGCGACCAGATCGCCAATCGTCTTGACGTCCGAGTCTGCCCGCGCGAAGTAAATGATCGGATCCTCCTGCGTCGATGCAATCCAGGAGAAATCATCCACGGAAAACGTCCCCTTGAGGTTCGTCAGCATGCTCGTGAAATGGCTCATGGTATTGATCCCGAGCGTCAGGCCATCCGGTTTGGCGTGAGCCACACGCGCCATCTGCGTGGCTCCTCCTGCACCGGCGGCATTCACCACCACGATGGTCTGGCCGATAAGAGGTTCAAGTGATTGTGCGAGCGTGCGGATAAAGATGTCCGCGGTGCCACCGGGCTTGGTGTGCATCAACACATTTACTGGACCGGATGGTTTCCAGGCGGTCTCTGCAGCTGCGGGGGCGGCGGCAAGCGCGACGGTGATCGTCACGCACACGGCAGCGCTATATTTGCGGACTGCTTTGAACAAATTAAGGGACATGTTTCCTCCAAGGTTAATGATGAAGACCCCGGCTCCTCCCCGGTAACTGTATATTGTGCTTATTGTGCAGGCAGACTGAACTGAGATTTGGTCAGCTCATATGCACCTAAACATTGGCCTGTCTCGTTGGAGAGCAGCCGTCGGCTCTCCCGGATCTGTATCAGCTTGAAGCCACCTCGTCGGCGACGGGCGCCGGACGTCCCCGGCGTCGGACAAAGCCGATAGCAGGCAATACGAATGCAAGTGCCGCGATCAGCAGTAGACCGAGCGTGAGCGGCGAGGTGTAGAAGATATCCAGGCTTCCTTGCGACGTTATCAACGCTCGTCGAAAGTTGGTTTCCATCAGGTCACCCAGTACGAGCGCGAGGATGACCGGTGCAAGTGGTATCTGGAGCTTGCGCAGGAGGTAGCCGAGGATGCCGAAGGCAGTCATGACGTAGACCGGAAACATTCCACCTTCGGACGAATAGGCGCCCACCAGGGAAATTGCCGAGACAATGGCAGCAATGGCAGGACGCGGAATATCCGCAACTTTCACCCAGCCTCGTGCGCCGGCAAGGCCGATGAAAATCATGATCGGGACGCCAATCCAGAGCGACACGAAAATAGCGTAAGGGATCTCGGGATTACGGGTGAACAGCAATGGTCCAGGTTGAATGCCGTGGATCATAAGCGCTCCGATCATAACCGCAGTTGTCGCAGAGCCCGGAATCCCCAGTGCCAGCAGTGGCGCCAGCGCTCCCGAAACAGCTGCATTGTTCGCTGTCTCGGAGGCCGCAACACCCTCGATCGAGCCTTTGCCAAACTTTTCCGGGTGTTTCGACGTCCTTTTCGCAACGGCATAGGCGATAAATGAGGCGACCGACGCGCCGGCTCCGGGGATGACGCCGATGACATAACCGAGAACCGAACTCTGCAAGATGACACCCTTAAGCGGCCACAAGCCCTTCCAGTTCCACGAACGAAACCCGCCTACCGGCGCGCTCTTGACCTTGGCGGTCGCTCCTTCTTCAATCATGAACAGGACTTCCGAGAGCGCATAAAGTCCCAGCAGAACCGGCACGATGGGAATCCCCTCGAAGAACTCGGTCGTTACGGCAAAGCGCGGCACGCCGGTCTGGGTATCCAGGCCAACCGACGCCACTGCCAGTCCAATGCCCATGGCGAGCGCACCCTTGACGATCGATCCTTCGGAAAGGCCGACGACGAGGCTCAATCCCACCAGTGCCAGAGCAAAGTACTCGCCAGGACCGAAGCGAAGGGCGAATTCCGACAAGGGAACTGCTGTAAACAGCAAAAACAGCCCGCTGACGAAAATGCCTATCCCCGACGTCACGATCGAGACCATTAGGGCTTCGCCTGCCCTGCCTTGCTGGCTCAGCGGATACCCGTCCCAAGCTGTTGCGACGGCCGCCGAGCCCCCGGGTGTGTTGATGAGAATGGCGGTAATCGCGCCGCCATATTCCGCCGCGGCATAAAGGGAAACCAGTCCGACGATCGAGACAAGAGGATCGAGGCCATATGTGAAAGGAATGATAAGCGCCACCCCGAGGCTCGGACCTATCCCCGGAATGGCTCCGATGAGATAACCCGCGAGTGCGCCAAGGATGAGGCTGAGCCACACCATGGGATCACCAAACGCCGAAAAGCCTAAAAGCAGATTTTCAGTCATTTGGGATCCTCACGGGAAAACGACGTTCAGCGCAAGCGCGAACACCACATAGATGAACGCGGCCACCGCCAGCGGCACACCTAGGATATGTAGTGGGCGGCGCTCTCCGGCGGCGAGCATGATTGCAGCGGAAAAAAGTCCCACAGAAATGTAGACGCCCAGAGTCTCGAGCAGTGCGGCCTGCGCAATGAAGATGAGACTGGTGATTATTATGAAGAACGGGCGATACCACCGGGTCACAGTCTGGTTTGTTTTGCCCATCAGGCCTGCTACACCAACAGCGATCATGATCACAGTAGGAACAATGGTGGCTGTGGCGATCAGCAGTGGGAAGCCTCCCGCGCCGATATCAGTCGGGTTAAACGGCTGCGGCAACTTAAGCGCGTCCAGCACATACCAGATCAAGGCCGCAAGGAGCATTAGTCCGCCTATGACCTCAAGTACAGGCATCGGCAAGCGGATACAGTCGGGAATGCGTTGTGTTCCCTCATCGACAGACTCGTTTTCCATGATCTCCTCCTTGATGCCGCGCGAGATCGATCTCCCGAGCCGCTCCCCTCCTCAGGGACTGCAAAACTCCCGCGACACGCTTGCGAGACAGAGGTCTACGGAAGACTTGCATGCCGTTATCGGCGATCACGATGGCAAGTTGAACTGAGTTTTGATTTGGTCAGAATGCTCAATTTCTTGGCCAACCGCCGCAATCGGGCGAACGCACTCTGCTTTGACCTTCACTCGTTAGGCCCAGCGGCGCGCGGATATCTCTTCTCGTATCGGTGAATTAAACCGATAATCCAGTGGATATTGGGAACGAAAATGAAGATGCGCGTTAGGTGGAATGCGGTGATGAGGGCCACGTCCTGGCCCAGGAATTTGGCCGTCAGAGCCATTTCGGTTACGCCGCCCGGTGCGGCACTGAGGACCATCAGTTCCCATTCCAGACCCAAAGCTGCCGCTATCACGACGGCGACTGCGCAAGTCATCGCCAGCAATAAGAGAGTTGACAGGATAGACGTTATAACCAGCCGTCCTGCTGTCTTGAACAATGATCTACGGAATGTCGACCCCAGCCAGACCCCCAGCACGACCTGCCCACCTGACAGGATGACGGCAGGATAGAAGTACGGGCCAAAGCCGAAGGCCGCGAGCACCGACGAGGCCGCGAGTGGCCCAAGGAAATAGGGATTGGGAACGCGCAGCGCAAAAAACAGCAACGCGCCGGCTATCCCGACGGCCAATAACAGGGCAGTCCCCTGATAATCAAAGGCGGCGGACATACGCACCGCTGCAGCATCCGGCCACCCATCGATGGCATAGATGATGATGGGGACCAACACGACGACAGCGGCGATGCGAACGGTCTGCGAGAGAATAACCGGCCCTGGATTGCACTGGAACCGCTCCGCCATGATCGCCGCCTCGACGGGGCTGGTGGGAAGAGAAGCGAGGAAGGCGGCTGTCAGGTTCAGCCGGGCCGCACGCGCTAACAATAGTGCCACAACGAAAGCACAGACTGCCGTTGCCAAAGCCATTCCCACCAAAAGGGGCGCGAGCGTCAGCACCATAGCGAATGCGGCTGGGGAGAAATAAACCCCCACCTGCGATGCAATTATGATCTGGCCGACAGGCCGCGTCTTCACCGGGATGACGATGTCGGCTAGACCAGTTAGATAAAGTACGGCGGTCACGAGCAACGGACCGATCATCCAGGGAAGAGGCGAACCCATGAAAGCGGCAAGCGCGCCACCGAGTGCGCCAATTGAATAGACGAATGCGAAACGTCCAATGCGGTCGGTCTTGCTCATGTCAAATCAATCGCGCACTCAGTACCTTCCGCCGATGGCTGAAGGTCGGATGGAATGCCGACATTGTGTCCGGGCCTGTGCTCATTGGTGCGCCAGAAGGAATTTCGTTACAGCGGCATCAAATCCGTTTGCGCATTCAATGTTGATGGAATGGCCACCATCAAGATCCCGAACAACGATGTGCGGATGTGCTTGGGATAGCCATATCCTGACGGGTTGGAATTGCTTCTCCCAACGCCCGTTGATAAGCAAGGTCGCCACCCGCAGTTCGCCCAGCCTGTCACGAACCGACAATCGCGGGGTTGCCTCCGCCATAAGCAAGGCGATACCGTCGACGTCTGTCGCATCAGCATCCCGACTTAACGTCTCACGTAGCGCCGGCGGAAATCGCTTGGCATGGCACGGATGATAGGGCAGCCGTCGCATTGCAGCGTGACCCTCCCGCAAAATATCGGTGATTTGACTGAGGTTGCGGTCCTGTTGCAACGGCCCCCACTGCTCTCGTAACGCGCCATTGGCGTTGGTGAAGACCTGAGCAATGACCCGATCGGGAAAGGTCAGCGCATAACGCAGCGTCAAGGCGGCACCGAAGCTCTGTCCGCAAATATGCCATCTGTGGATTTGCAGTTGATCGCGCACAGCCTCGATCGCTTCCACGAGCGCCTCGGGCGCAGCGCCCGAAACGTCTCTTGGCGGTGGCGAAAGACCGTGCGCGGGCAGGTCAATACGAACCACGCGAAATCTCTCCGAAAGGCTCTTATTCGGCAGCCAGTGGTTTCGGCTGGATAGCATGCCGTGAACCAACAGCAGCGGCGGTTGTCCCTGCTCGGCATCCGCTTCGAAATATAATTTCATTGGTTTTCAACGCCCTCACTCCGACAAGGAGCTTATCAGAGTGGGCCTACAATTTTGAACCTACCTATCGGCAAGGCTTTCTCAAACCTTTGGTTATGTTACTGTCCTCGCGTTCCCCGTTATAGACAGCATACAACTGGGCTCTGCGCCGCCGACCGTTCGGGGTCCGCGCAATGAGCAGGCCGGCCATTGCACGGAGGATAACATGGCATCTCTGGTAAGCTGCGAAAACCGCGATCGAATCGCCATTGTCACGATCGACAACCCCCCAGTAAATGCCCTTAGCCAAGCTGTTCGCGCTGAGCTCCTCGCCATCGTGCGCGACCTCGAACAGAATTCCGATATCACCGCAGCGGTGCTCCGGTGCGCTGGACGCACATTCGTAGCCGGCGCTGATATCAACGAACTTGGCAAACCGCCGCTTGCTCCCGCCCTGCCGGAGGTGGCGGAAGAAATTGAAAGCAGCCGCGTGCCCTGGGTCGCAGCCATTCATGGCACGGCATTGGGTGGGGGACTGGAGTTGTCGCTGGCGTGCACAGCGCGAGTCGCCGACAGCAAGGCCAGGTTTGGTCTGCCTGAGGTGACACTGGGCATCATACCTGGAGCGGGTGGAACCGTGCGCTTGCCACGCCTTATCCCCGTGTCTGACGCCGTCGAGATAGTGACGGGCGGCAAGCCCGTGTCCGTCGCGAAAGCGCTGGCGCTTGGTCTTGTCGATCGAAGATGCGAAACGGACCTTCTGTCCGAAGCAATTGCTTTTGCCGAGGACCTTACGGCCATACCAAAGCCGCCCATCCTCATCGACCGTCCCTGCCGCGACGCCGAAGATTTGGACTGGCAAAGCAAGGCTGAGGCCATCAAAGCGAAGGCGCGCGGTGCGGCAGCGCCAATTGAGGCTCTGGAGGCATTGATGGACAGCGCCCGGCTGCCAGCGCGAGACGCACTGAAGCAGGAAAGGGAACGGTTTCTTCGTCTGTCCCTATCCGAGCAGGCTGCCGCGCTGCGCTACGCCTTTTTTTCCGAGCGGAGCGCAGGCCGGAGCCTGGCATCTATAGACAGTGAGCCGGCCGATCTGGCGCGTATCGGTGTCGTCGGCGGGGGCACGATGGGTGCAGGCATTGCGACGGCGCTGCTTCTGTCAGGCTCCGAGGTCCGGCTTCTGGAGCGCGATGAAATTTCTGCTGAAACGGCTCGCAGCCGGGTTCGCGAAATGCTGGATGCAAGCGTCGCACGCGGCGCCGTTGCCCGCGAGACTGCGGATCAAGCGTTCCATCGGCTGACCCCGAGCTCTGACGTTGCCGTCCTTGTCTCCTGTGGTCTGGTAATTGAGGCGGTATTCGAGGACATGAACGTCAAGCGCGACGTTTTCTCACGCCTTGACGCCATCATGCGACCCGAGGCGGTGCTCGCGACCAACACGTCCTATCTCAACGTGGATCGGCTTGCCGAAATGACCGTCGATCCTGCGCGGGTGCTCGGCCTTCATTTTTTCGCTCCGGCGCATGTAATGAAACTCTTGGAAATCGTGCGTGGCCAACACACGGGAGACCGGGCGCTGGCCACGGGTGCAGCGCTTGCTCGACGGCTAAAAAAGACGGCCGTTGTGTCCGGCGTCTGCCATGGCTTCATTGGCAACCGCATCATGGCTGCATATCGGCGCGACTGCGAATTCATGCTGCTCGAAGGAGCTTTGCCGGCTCAGATCGATGCGGCCATGCGGGATTTCGGTTTCGCCATGGGTATTTTCGAGGTGCAAGACCTGAGTGGATTGGACATCGCCTGGGCTCAACGCAAGAACATGGAATCGACGCGCGACCCAACGGCGCCCTATTGCCATATCGCTGATAGGCTCTGCGAAAGCGGCCGTCTCGGACGAAAAACCAAGAAGGGATGGTATGATTACAGCGCGGGCGGCCCAGTGGTCGATCGCGAGGTGACCCGTGTCATCGAGGAGGAAAGAGCAAGGGCCGGCGTAAACGCGCATGTCTTTTCATCCGCGGAAATCATGCAGCGGATTCTTGGCGTCATGCAAAGTGAAGGGAATGCGCTCCTTGCTGAGGGAGTTTCCGAAAACGCCTCCGACATCGACGTGGTGATGTTGACCGGCTACGGCTTTCCCCGGCATCGCGGTGGGCCCATGTATTTGGCCGAGCAGGAGAAGCGGTGAGTCTTCCCGTTGGCAGGAGAGCGTCCAGAGGATAACCGATGTCTGACGCAAGCAAGGGATACTTCCGAGGCGACCTCTACAAATAGCGAAGTATCGCGGCATGGACGTGACATCGGGCCAGACCAATAAATACAGAGTCGCGTACTCTCGGCAGCGTTATCTTGTCGAGAACATGTTCGGGTGGACCAAAGTTTGGAGACGCATCAATATCGGAGCGGTCGTCGCCTGGCTCGGCGGCACCATTACAGGTGTCCTCGCCCTAGCCTACTCGAGCCCGGAGGTCATCGCCAAATTCGCTCGCTTCGATCTTACTGAGAGCCATACGGATCATCTATTGTTTCACGGACCGGAGAGCCGGTAGAGCAAGGAAGCCTACTTTAACCTATGACCAAACGGGCTGTGCCAACGGTTGGTCCGCACTTGACTGTAAACAATTTTCGGTCGACTTAACCTCTCAGCTCTGGTTTGGCACTCATTCATGAGAGATCCAACAACACAAAGATCGCGATATCAATCGCCCTGCATTCAAGAAGCAAGTGGAATGCTACATGCAGCCCAAGATAAGTCTACCTAACTCCTCATCCGCAAAACACGAGACGAGGTTGCAGCCGTGTTTGACATACTATGCGCCTCGGAGGGAACAACGGTCTCGCCGCTATACACCACAGGCGGCGCAAGGGCTTCTACTTGCCATCCAAGCCTACTTAAACGCCTTACCCATAGCGGGTTGGCCTGAGCAACAAGACTCCGGAGACCCAATTCTGCCGGGAGGAGATCGCCAAACGTCGGTTGGGCAACGCGAGTGCCGGCAGGTTGTGGAAGTTGGCAACGGTTTGACGGGGTGTGCGACGTTTTCCTAAGCTTGCTCTGCGAGTTCACTGCGAGAGAGCGTCAAAAATGATGCGTGGTTTTACTGGTATGCCCTTGTACTGCCGCTTGTAAAATCGCTACCAAACATTTTGGCTGGTGACTGGTCACGTCTTGTCGTACACGCGCGATGGGTTTCATTTCGTCAACCCGTTAAGCTGTCACTGAAACTATAATTTAGGTTGGGCAAGGTCCGATTTTGCAGCGAATAGTTCTTGGCGAAGTACGACCTGTCAGCTTGCCCGCAATTCTATTCCGATCGCTTTGTTTTATGTGGTCGAAATGGCGATGGGATTCATAGATACTGCTGTTGCTGGGCGGCTTGGCACAGTTGAGCTCGGCGCGGTCGGGCTGGCCACCGGGCTGATGTTCGCATTTCTCTATGCTGCGTTCGCAATGATCTCAACGACAGCGATTTTCGTTGCCGATGGGCACGAGCAAGCGCGGACGGATTCCGTGAAGAGTTCTTTCGTCACCGGCCTCCTCGTAGCGGCGCTCCTCTCACCGCTCATCATTGTGATCGCGATTTCCATTCCAGAGTTCATGCGTCTGACGGGGCAGGATGGAGCAGTCGTGACGTCCGCATCCTTATTCCTTCAGGGCGCCGTGGCCTCTGTTCCGCTGGCCTTGGTTTTCAATGTCTACCGCGCGCTTCTCTCAGCAGTTGGCTCTGGTGCAGTTGTTGTTTGGGCCAGTGCAATCAGGATTGTAGTGAATCTTGTAGCGAGTCCTGTCTTGGCCTTCGGAACAGGATGGTCCCCAGCGTTGTGCGTCTTTGGCATTGGTCTCGGCACAACAATCGCACATGCAACAATGGTCTTGGTTGCGGTGGCCGCTACTTGGAAACGGCATCGAATCGCGCCACTTAGGATTTGGCGAACTCACCTTAATACGTCTTTAATCCACGAGTTCCTGGCGATGGGATGGCCCGGCCTTGTTCTCGGCCTGTTTGAAAGCGGGTTCTTTGCGGCCATGCAGGTTGTCGCGGGCATGTATGGAGTTGCTAGCCTCTCAGCAACCACGGTCAGTATTCAGCTCGCAGACATAATCTCTGTGATTGGCCTCAGTATAGGCGAGGCAACGATGATTTCTGTGGCGGCGAACAAATCCAGGACATCCGATACGCGTGTGGCCAACTCCATTATTGTCACGGGCTCGGCAATTGCCGCACTCCTGATGATCTCGGCCGGCTTCGGCGTCGCCTTTAATCCGCGGATAGCCGAAGTTGTATTTCTGGGAGAAAGCGAGAGCAGTAGTGTCGTCTTTAGGGAACAGCTGTTGATTGTTCTTGCGATCCTTCCTCTCGCTCTCGCGGCAAACGCGGTTCAGCTTGCTCTCGTGAGAGGTCTCAAGGCGTTGCGGGACACGCGAGGGCCAATGGTGGTTGCTGCAGTCGGCTATTGGATTGTTGGTATCGGTGGGGGATATTTGCTCGCGACAGTTGGACAGCTCGGTATGGAAGGAATCTGGATTGGCTTCGCAGCCGGCCTGACGTTTGTAAGCGTCGTATTGACGTTCCGTCTGTTTTTGCGCAAGCCAATCTCCTGAAATTTCGGCGGGAAGACACGCAATTCGAAAGGGAGATGCCTAGCTAGAATGAGTCTGGAACCAGGTAGGCAGCCCATGCGCCAGATCGTCCAGCTGAAGTAAAGGCCCGCGCCAACGGCACTCCAGAACTTTCAGTCACCCAGCGATTTTCCAGTCGCCTTGGCGGCCTCATCAGCCGTCGTACCAGCATGGATTCCGAGTTTTTCCGAAAGCTGTTTCAGGAAGATTAGACGGGTACGACGCTTTCTGCCATTCCTGACCTTCACAATATAACTAGGCTGTAGGCTCATAAACTCATAGCCACAGGCGTATTGAGGCGATCTGGACCATAGCCAGGAAGTTGACGGCGAGCTTGCCGTATCGAGTGGCAACCGCGCGAAAGTGCTTCAGCTTGGAGAAGAAGTGTTCGATCAGGTTTCGCTCACGGTATAGCCATGTGCTGAAGTATGGTTTCGATCGTCGGTTGGCCTTGGGCGGGATATTGGCGAACGCTCACTTCGCGCGGAGAGATGCCCGCATGCGATCAGCATCGTAGGCCTTGTCCGCCAGCACGATTGTTCCAGGTCCAACATGGTCGAGCAGATGGTCGGCAGCTTGTCCGTAATGGTTTGCCCAGCGGTCAGGTCCAGCTGGACCGGAAGGCCTTGCCCGTCCACGACCGCATGAATTTTGGTCGTGAGCCCGCCGCGGGAGCGACCGAGACAATATCTCGATCCCCCTTTTTACCGTCGCGCCTGTTGGTGCGCGCGAATGGAGGTGCTGTCGATCATTTGGATATCGCCGTCGTGGGCGACGATTATGGTGTCCATCATCCGATCCCACGCCTGCCTTCCGCCATCGCCCAAAGCGATTGTAGCAGATGGTGCGTGGGCCATAGCGACCAGGCAGATCACGCCACGGCGCACCAGATCGCAGGACCCGACCGCGGCACCCCCGTGGCTTGTTGGGTAGCAGCGGCTTAATCACGCGCCATTCAAAGTCTGTCAGGTCATATCGGCTCATGCTGAGCCCTGAACCAGAAATCGGCGCGATGTGAAAGCATAAAGTGCCAAGCGCCAGACGACCTAGCATTGGAGGCAGCCCAATGCTATTGTTAGTGCAATAGAAAACGGGGCAAAACAATCATGGATTTGGCAATTCCCAGTGCAGCGAATCTCAGCCTGTTCGTCAGCGCTACACTGGTGCTGCTTCTCGTGCCGGGACCGGCAGTTCTTTACATCTTCGCGCGCTCGGTCGAGCAGGGCCGCTCTGCCGGGCTCGTTTCGATCCTTGGCATCCATACGGCCACGCTTGTTCATGTCGCCGCCGCCGCTGTGGGGTTGTCGGCGCTCCTGGCGTCATCCGCCCTCGCCTTCAGTGTCGTGAAGTATGCCGGCGCGGCCTATCTGATCTGGCTAGGCCTCAAAAAGCTTTTTGGCCCCTCCGACATTCCCAACGTTGAGGGCGGTTTACCGACACGGAGCCGCATGCGCATCTTTCGTGAGGGCTTTATCGTTAATCTCCTCAATCCGAAGACAGCACTGTTCTTTCTGGCTTTCTTGCCGCAGTTCGTTGAGGTCAACCGTGGCCATGTGGCTATGCAGATCGCTTTTCTCGGGCTTGTTTACACAGCGATTGGCGTCCTAACGGACAGCTCCTACGCACTTGCCGCCGGCACGGCCGGCAAGTGGCTGAAGCGCAGTCCCGTGTACCTAAAGGCTGAACGCTGGGTCAGTGGTTTCGTGTATATAGGCCTGGGCTTGACGGCCGCTTTTGCTGGCAATCAAAAGAAATAGACCACCTGTCGTACCCTGGGAGTCGCCCTAAACAGCGAGCCTATCGGAGACAATCTGGAATCGACGGTGCGTCATTGTAGAAATCAGATCACCGTTCGCGTATATGGGTTCGGCCTGGGCGGGGTTTCGTTGCTTCCGCAGCCTGCCACCAAATTTCCTAGGTAGTCAGCCAGAGGCTCCTCGTTCGTGATATGATCATTGTTTATCAGCAGGGGCCCGGTGGCAAGCTTCGCACTCGGATTGGCTCCAGTGGCAATTGACCATGCGGCCTTCCCCATCTCGTGTTCCGAACTCAGAAGACCAGTCAGCGCTATAAGCACCGCCCAGCATCCCAATGCGCTTCTGCGACGTAGCGAAGATTCGATGGGCTGAGGTAGTTGGCGCGTCGAGCAAGCAATCGAGCACCATGTCGCTGGCCATGGCGTTTACGAACGAAAGCTCCACCGGACCATAAAGCTGGAAATGCGCTCCGCACGCCGGCTCTTTCCTGTTTTGGACCAAGACCGTCCAGCCAATCCACCACCTTGAAATCCGGGGTACCCGTGCGGCCAAGATTGAATTGCATGCATCCGCCGTGTTCGGCTATGCCACGGCATGTCCTGCGCACGCGTGCGCTTCGGTCCAGCAATAGAGGACTGGCTTTAAACCATTCGTCAGTTGATCATGCGTCATCGCCTGGAGTTTGCTCGCCACCAAACCGTACAAGTTCTCTCCCATGCCCCGTTCATGCCCTCCGCCAAAAACAACATCACCGCATCGAATGGCTCAAATACGGCTTGTAACAAGTAGTTACCCGGAACCTCCAGGTTGCTTTAACGACGATGTCTTCTTCGACGCCGATATTACTTCGTTGGCGGAGACCGCGCCGTGAGTTTGTTTCCGTCCGGATCGCGAAGATAGGCTACGAATGCCCCGTTCGGACGCTCCGTAGGCGGGTTCTCGATCGTCGTGCCGCCATGCATGACACCAGCCTCGTGCCACGCCAGCACACGATCGGGGCTCGCAGCGGCTATACCGATAGTCCCCCCGTTAGCTGCGGTCGCCGGCTCGCCGTCGATCGGCTTCGTGATCATCAGCCGACCACCCTCGTGGGCATAGATCAGCCTTCCTCTCGCATCCATCTCCCCGGGCTTGCCTCCCAATGCTGCGAACGTGGCATCGTAGAAGCCTCTCGCCCGCTCCAAATCGTTGCTTCCAATCATGACGTGCGTGAACATGCTTCATCTCCAGTAAAATATCGATAGCCACCAAACGCGCTATCAAATAGAAACCTGTTTTCCAGGGCTTTTGCGACATCACACAATAGGATGTCTTGCACTGGCCGCAATCTCCGGTGTTGGCGGTTTGCCGAGGCAGGGAAGCAGACGGCTGCTTTCAGGAGATTATACGGTTAGCAGCCATGATAGACATGAGGGCGCTGGGCTCTCGCTCAGCGAGCGTCTCGACCGGTACAACAATAGAAGAGCTTTCAAGCTCTTGATGCAAATCGAACCGGCGACACTACTGTTAGCGGAGGCTCCAATCCAACGATATGCCGCCCCTCCGCCATCATGGACATGCGGCGAAACAGTCCTCATAGTGCGGAAAAATATCGGCGCGCCAGACCAACTCTCAATAGCATTGCGGGCGAACCAGCGAACGGGGCTGAAATACGGGTGAGGGCCGAGCCTTGCGGGAACGAAGGAAGCGTCCGAAAACCATCCGCGCTAGGGTCATTACGGGTTGAACCCGCCTGCTCAACTTAATTAGCTAAGTCTCTGATTACATGCTGGTGCCCGCCATAAGACTCTATTATGGAAACCAGTCACCAATGGTTTCCGGAGCAGGCGTGGCAGGCTTTAGAACAACTAAACTCCTAGCGAAGATCGAAGGCCGATACGGGTGGTGCGAGTGATCATATCTTCGGGCTCTTCGCCTTGATCGGAAAGCGGTTCTCACCGCGACTGCGCAATCTCAAAGACCGGAAGTTCCACACCTTAGAAAAGAGCGGTGCATATCCTGCGCTGTCGAATCACATCGGGGCACCGATCAATACCAGTCTGATCCTCGATCATTGGGACGATCTGCTCCATCTCGCGGCGTCGATCACGACGCGGTCCGTGGTGCCGCCTACGATACTCAAGAGGCTGTCTGCGTCTCCGAAGCAAAGCCATCTTGCGAGGGCGCTCCGCGAGCTCGGCCGTATTGAAAGGTCACTCTTCATGATCGAATGGTACTCAAGCCCGGCACTACGGCGCAGATGCCAAGCCGGTCTCAACAAGGGCGAGGCCGCCCATAAGATGAAACGAGCTGTGTTCTTCCACGAGCGCGGCGAGATCCACGACCGGCCGTTCGAGAGCCAAGCATTCCGCGCCTCAGAGCTCAATCTCGTCGTCAGTGCAATTGTTCACTGGAATACCGTCTATCTTGATCGCGCGGTCACACAGCTGAAACGAGCGGGACGAGACATTCCTGATACTCTGTTGAAGCACATGATAGGTATTGCTTTTCGAAGTTTTGAAATTTTCATGAAAAGACGTGCTGGTGAGATCACTCGCCGCCCCTAAGTATTGTGGCCGTGCTGGAGGAGGTCATAACCGCCCTTCGTGGGGTAGTGAACCGTAATTCGCCGAAGCGTGTGAGACAAGTTAATTCCAGACGTAGTACCACCAGCTTCTCAAAAATGTTCCTCTAGCCGAAATGCTCATTCGGCCTGCCACTTCTCGACTGGGCTGCTTGACCAGATTTGCGAGGTACCAACGCCCCGCCTCTTTTATCCACAATGATGTCGCCTGGTTCAGTGATCGAGATGATGGCGGACTTATGGGTTCTCGGGCATGCGGGCGGTAAGCATACGGTAAGCTTGCAACTACCCACATCTGAGCGTCACCGCAATTTCGGCTCCGAGGCGAATGTCTGTTCGCCGGCTGAGGCCGTGCCAGACGACCGTATTTCCCGGTAGTGAATCTGAAGTTCTTGCAAGCTTCACCGTGGGCTTACAACATGCCGGCATATTTTTTCTTCCAGTCGAAGCAGGTTGTCTGGGTGCTCCCTGCCTTCAGGCGGATCTCAGCGATCAGTCTACCTTTATCATCCTCTTTCAGAATAAACGACTTCTGAGCGTCCGAAGACTGTTATGCATTCATCTTCTTCGGTTCCTTTCCCGACCACGAATCCCGATTGACCGCAATTTTAGCGAGTGTATTATGCCCTATTATTGTTGAGGGGTGGCATGTACTGTCGATTTTTTGGTGTATCCCTTGCCGGGCTCGTTACATTGAGCGCATGCGCAATACCTCCAGATGTCCGGGATTTCGCGCATGTCGACACTTACGATATAACTAGACGTGTCCGTTGTGAGATGCGGGACGCAGTGCGCCAAAAAGCCAAGGAAGCGATCGCTAGGCGCCAACCTGAAATTGCGGCGAAGCTGGTTGATGATGAAGATTTCTTGAAATTCGATTTTGCAGTCCTCGGTCGCGACGCTCAAAGCATTGTCAACGTTTATAAAGATACGCTTATCGGTTATGATTGGAACTTTGACATCACTGAAAAGAACGACGCTACCGCGGGCGTGGACGTTCTGCACACCTTTACGCGGGGGACCTTCGGTCTTGGTGCAAAGGTTACCAACAACCGAGAGCGCAACAATGTCGAGACCTTCCGGGAACTTGATAGTTTCGTGAAGTTAGCGACCATGGTCAGCAACGCAGACTATTGCAAGCCGGATGTCTACAAGCCCAAAAACTACATGTATCCGATCACCGGCAATCTAAACCTGATCAGTTACGTCAAAAAATATCTCGACCACAATCAGTCGGGAAACCTCGCAGGCGCTACGGGCAGCAAAGATTTGGCGACCTACAGTGTAAAGCTCAAGTTCACGACCCTGTGGAATTCCACGTTGACGCCAGACCTCAACTTACCCTCACGAGGACTGACCTGGGAGGTGGTTGGTGTAGATGGATCCGCTGAAAATAGCCGCACGGACGTGCATCAGGTATCAATCGTCATGGTGTTGCCCGCGGGCGGGGATCAAAGATCTATGACAATTGCCGAAGAGCGCGTACGCGCCGAACTGGAATATCTGCGTTTGCGAGATGATCTGCGTTCCTTTGCCAATCGTTGAGGAGAAACCACTATGGCAGAACAGGAAATCAAACCGGTCCTTTCGAAGGTTGAACGGAAGCTGGTTCCAGCGGCTACCATTTTCATGGCGGTGGACACTATCCGAAAGGCCGGCCTGGAAGAGGCGTTCCTTGCCGAATGCGCTAAGGACGGTCGCGGCATGGTCATCTCGAAGGCTGACCTGGATTTCGTCAAAACCTTCCTTACCGACTTCGCCAATCGCAGTCTGCTTACAGTAGACGTAGACGCTCTGCTGCCCAACATCAAGCGGATCGCGAAATCACGGCCCCAGTGCTGAGGTTTGTGGTGGGCCTAGCCAGTTCGCCGTATTGGACCACTGATTATAGTTAGCAAAACCTGGGGCGGGAGCGGCCGTGAAAATAGGGATGTTGATGGCGAACTCTGGTGCAGTAGTTGAAAAACGCCGGCAAAGTGGCTGTTGGGAAGCCTCCGCGCCACGTTTGGGCTCGTTTTTCTGATCGAAATGCTAGAAATTACGGCTGGTAGAGTGGACAATCTAAATCTCTCAAGACAAGCATATACTTAAGTGATGACGAAGACGAAGCTAGCAGCGCATGTTGTGTCGCGTGATGATTGCAACGACGCATATCCAGGCGTTGAGCGAGTGCCAAATCCCGAAGCTCTATCAGACCCCGCTGATCCTCAACGCTCAAGCGGCTTGACCTGCGGCACCGGAGGCGACGAACGCCGACGCCGAACTGGTGTCGACGTTTGTCATCGCAGCTTTCTCTGTGAAATCGTGCAATCCGCCGGACTGTTGATTTGCACGGAGAGTTAACCCAGGTAGTTGTGAAGAGACGTGACTTGCCTTTAGGTTCGTCTGTCTTTGCGGTTTTGGTCAAGCTCCCGCTTCTCTTCTTAGTTTTCGGATATATGGGCTGAACTGATATTTAAGCGCTATCCGTTTCCGGTGTCCAAGACGGGCAGTGATGGCCAATCACCCACGGGTCGATAGCTGTAAGCAAGATTGGCATTAACGAAGACGGCTATACTTTCGGCCTAGCGCAGGTAGAGGTGTAGACTTTCCACAAGGCTGCATTCAATTTCAAGTTGACGAAATCTTGCATGGTGATATCGGTGAATTCGCGGGTGACTTTCGGGGGCGAAATGGGTCAGCACGAATTTTTTGGCGGGATGGGTGCCACTGCGCAGTCGTTGCGTGTTTGTGGGCGGTTTGTGAGGGCGTATGAGCCATTCGGCGATATTATGGCGTCCAATTCGCCAGAATCATACGAAGGGCGCCGCGGATGACCCTCCCCGACCACAACCTTGCTGAAAATAGTCCCCAGGCAAATCCGCAAAGAAAAGGCCTGAAAGTTCGTCTTCTCGAAAAGGAAGACACGCCCGCCGTTCGCGAAATCATGAAGCAACATCATGCTTCGACGGTGTTTCGTGACCAAGAATTCTCCGACTGGAAACTTAACGAACACTTCAACCTCATTCTGTCTCGACCGCCACGCATGGTGTGTCCTGTCGCAATTTTGGACGGGAAGCCTGCCGGAGTCACTTGGGCAATCGCTGATTCCTACATGCTGAGCGACGGCCCACTGTTCGTAACTGTCCATGTGATCGCGGTCGATTTATCGTTGCCGCCTGTGCGCCGTGCCAAGGTGTTTCTATCTTTGGTCGCAGCCATCAAGAAATGGGCAGCCTCTCTCAACGCCAGCCACTCATTCGTTCATGTGACCACCGGTTCTCGTATAGAGGCCACGGAACGATTGATGAAGGCCTCGGGAGCAACCTTCGTCGGCGGAGCATTTATGTTATGAGGTTTAGTTGCCCCAGTGCGGCCCGATAAAGATCTGTAGCGAGTAAAAGAAAGTACGGGAACAATGATAACGGAAAGAAGGAAAGGCTACATATCTCCAATACTGGCCCACGGAGATGATAAGTACTTTGATAAAAATTTGTTCCGAACGTTGAAGATTTTAAATTATGTATTGTTGCCTCTATGCATGGCAATTTACTATATTCCAGGACTCCACGTCTATCTGCAAGAATCAATTTCCTTTACGGATCATAATTGGCTTCCGGCGAGTTTTACCAAAAATATATACCAGCAACTGGAATTGAGAACAACCGGTAATGGAATGCGTTTTTTTCTTATCAACGCACTGCTTCAAGTTTCAACCTTTTTTATCGGAATATTTATTCTTGTTACCTTTAAAAGGTTTCACGGTACTCCGCCAAAACAATTAGATATTAGACAGTTCGCAGTTATTCCCCTGTTCGTCGTCCTACTCTACATGATGTTCGATTTTATTTTCACAACAGATATATCGGGAAATGAGGATAGGGATATTGCTTATACTGTACTAAATTCTCCTTTGATTATAGTTGTAACCGTTGGATTTTACTATGGTATTCAGGAATTATTAGTGCAGATTTTTTCATTCTTGTTCTTTTTCGTTCTCAAAAGAGGCTAAATAAATGGACTCCGGTGACTCTCGTTCAAAAGATACTCCCCCCTCATATCGGGATATGCCTGAGTGGGGGAACGTTGGCTTCGGTCTAACCGCAGAGGCCGCAAATTACGCAGTTGAACAATCGGCCGGACGTAACTTTGCTCTAGCCAGGGGTACCGCGCTGGCGATTGGATTAACTGTCGCTGATCTAGTGGCGGCGGCTAAACAGGGCGATTGGGAGCGGGTAACTGTCAAGACGGCGGGGATTGCCGGTGGTGTTCTTGGAGGGCTTTTGGGCGGCCTAATTAGCTCGCGGATGAAAGTTAGCGCACCTTTCGGAATTGGAATAACCTTCACGACCTCGTACAGAGGGCAAAAAGCCGCTGAACAAATCACGCAAAAAACGATCTCCGCCAGTCAAAAAGTACTCCGTGAGCTCGAAAAAATATCTGCAGGAATTTCGCACCGGATTAACCCGGCGAATTCCATTGGAATAGCGGAATGCTTCGAAGCGTCAACGAAAATTCTTCTCGCCGACGGCACGGAGAAACCCATATCGGAGGTCGAGGTTGGTGACACCGTCCTCGCCTTTGACGGGTCGGCGAATCTCGGGCGAGGAGCTTTGTGCCCGCGGCGGGTAAAGAAAGTATTTAGCAATACAACAAGCGAATTTGTCCGGCTTTCTTGGATAGCGGAAGGAAAACAAAGGGACCTCGTTGCCACCCCAGGCCATCATTTCCTAGCAGTTTCCGGTGATTTTCCTGAACTCGGAAACATGATTAAGGGTGGAAGGGCGGCGCTCCTCTCTCGGGCGGGAGAAATCCTGGAGGTTCTAGCTGAAACAATCACGTACTGCGCGGAAACTGCCCACTATTTTGAACGCGCGGAAGCGGTCAATATATCCAGCGGCAGCAGTGCGTTGGTAAAAGTTTCCCCTGCGGCCTGGAAAACGTACAATTTCGAGGTTGAAGACCTTCACACTTACGTTGCAGAAGGTATTCGTGTTCATAATATATCGGCGCCGTGGGCGCACACGACGGAAATCGGCATAGCCGCCGCTGTGCATGCGAGATATGTTGCCAATGTTCCACTAGATTACGCGATCAGTCTTGGCAGATCAGCCATGGCTTTTAACGACCCGAGCTATGGGAAGAGTGACCCAGTCGGCTACACGTCTGCAGGACGTGCAATTTCAATCGATAAGACGGCATTCAACACCTTCCTCGCTGAGAAAGGCGGGTCCTCTGCCAGCGCGAAGGATAGAGCCGCGGCCGCAGCGGTAGGGGCGATGGCAAATGGGCATAGCAGGACCGACGCGTTTGCAGTTGCCTATAACATAGCGCAAAAGAACGGTGTGGAGACGGACGGGGTATTCGACTCGTATGTTCGCCGCCAGATGGAGCAGCCCACAGGAGGAAGCGGTAAAGGCGGCGGTGCCGAAGCGATTTCCACCCCATCGCGTTCGGGATCGATTTCGGGCACCTCTGCCGGTGCTGGAAAAACATCAAGTCGTGACTCAGCATCAGGTTCGTCCGGCTCTTCGGGGAAATCAGGAGGAGGTGATTCCACACCAGCGAACAGTGGAAAAAGCTCTTCCAGCAAATCCTCCGGCAATAACAATTCGTCCAGCAGCTCTTCGGGTAAACCTGTCCTGCTTGATCTGAACGGAGACGGCCGTCTTGATCTGAGCGATCAAGCAAACTCGGATATCTTCCTCGATATCGGCGGAGACGGTTACAAGCGCAGAACATCCTGGGTGGGCGCCGGCGATGGCGTTCTGATGATCGACGCCGATAATGACGGGACCATTTCATCCCGCAAGGAGATCGTCTTTACCGAGTGGAGCCCGTCGGCCGGGTCGGACATGCAGGCGCTCCGCCAGGTGTTCGACACGAACCAGAACGGCAAGCTCGATGCCGGTGACGCGCAATGGTCGCAGTTCAAGATCATGCTGACCAACGCCGATGGCACTGTTACGCAAAAGAGCCTCGCGGAACTGGGTATCGAATCCATTGATCTTTCGATCGACGAAACCAGGATCGATTTTGATGGTGGTTCCTCGATTGACGGGCAGACGACGTTTACCCGAACAAATGGTCAGACGGGTACTGCGGCAACCGCGACGCTGAAACATGACGACAACGGTTTTGCGGTCTCAGAGACCAGGACCGTTGATGCATCCGGTAGTGTCACTGTCGTGACGAAAGCCCATGACAAGGATGGGCGTCTCGCTTCGGAGACGACGAAAACAACGAGCGCCAGCGGCCTCGATGTGACGATGCGGTTCGATGACAATGGCGACGGTGTCGTTGATCGTGTCCTGACCGACGTTACAACCATCGGGCAGGATGGTGCACGCACACGGACTGAAACAATGCGAAACGGCGGCGGAACCCTGCTTTGGTCGAGAACGTCAGACCTCAGCGCCGATGGCAAGACCACTGTTATTAACCGTGACGAGCTCGGTGGCGGCTATACCACAGAACGGGAAACGCGCGTCATCGGTAGCGACAACAGCCTGACGACGACGATTGCCCAACTCGCTCAGAACGGCGATATGATCAGCCAGACATCCAGCGCTCTCAGCGCTGACAGGCTGAGCCGTACGTTTTACATCGACGCAAACGGCAATGGTCAGAACGAACGTATAACCGAGCACCAGACAATCCGGTACGCGGATGGCGGCCGTTTCGAGCGCGACCTGACATGGGGCGCGGACTGGTCGTTGTTGCGCAAGGAAGAAGTCGCGATCTCCGCCGACAATCTGACACAGACGCGGTTCGTGGACCTTGATGGGGACGCTATCTGGGACAATACATTTACTAGCTTAGTGTCTCGCAACCAGGCCGGTGATACCACCGTTCGGGAAGCGTCATTTGTGCGTGACGGCGCAAAATACAAAGACCTTGAGACGACTACGTCCGCGGACGGATTATCGCGTAGCATTCGCGAAGACGTGGATGGCGATGGGACTTTTGACCGCAGGGTGGCGGACCTTACGTCGATATCTGCCGATGGCACGAAGACGAGGACGATTACCAATCGCAGCGCGTCCGGCCATCTTCTGTCGCAAACAACGGAACAGAGGCACGCGGACGGCCTGACCGGCAGCAACACTGTGGATTCCAATGGCGATGGCCACACCGACCAGCTCATTACGGTGTCCAGAGCCGCCGATGGTACGATCACTGAAACCAACCGGATACTTTCTGCTGATGGCTCCGTGGCCTCAGAGTCCCTCAAGGAAACCAGTGCCGACGGGTTGGTGTCGACGTCGAAACTTGACCGTCACGGTCGCGGACGATTTGATGAAATCACATTGAGCAGTCTCATCAGGCAAGCCGATGGCAGCTCGACAAGAACCCTCGAAAAGCGCTCCGAAAACAGCACGCTTGTCAATCGTATCGTCGAGTCCAGCAATGCCACGGGCCTCTCGACGTCAAAATCCACGGACGTTGATGGAAACGGCAGTTTCGATCAGGTGATCAGTGCGAACAAGACGCAAAACGCCGATGGCAGCGAAACGCTTATCACCGAAAACCGCAGTGGAGACGGAACCCTCATCTCGAAAGAGGAAAACTGGGTGACTGCCGATAAACGCGGCAAGCTCGTTCGGACTGACAGTGACGGCGATGGCAACATCAATACAGAGGTCGGCAGCACGATCGGAGCGGACGGCGGTGAATTCGTCGAAAACCGTTCTCTTACGAATACCGGCACTCTTCTTTCTCGAACCACAACCGTCACGTCGGCCAACAAGCTCAATATCTACCAGACGGTCGATTTTGATGGCGACGGCATTATCGACCGTGTTCACAACCAATATACCGACCTTCCAGCCGATGGCAGTTCCTATACCTCGCGCACGACGTCGGCAAACGACGGCTCCGTTATTCGCCAGGACGTCAAATGGGTATCGGGCAACGGGATGAACGAATCCAGCCAGTCGGACCTCAACGGTGACTGGGTGTATGACGAGACGACCAACCGGAATACCGCAGTCGAAGATGACGGCACGGTTCGGATCATCGAAACGAAGCTGTCTGGAAGCAGCATTGCATCCCGCTCGACCGTCAGAACCTCGGCAAATGGCCTGATCTCGACCGCTGAGCAGGACTTTGACGGTGACAACGCGGTTGACGATGTCACCAGGACCACAAAATCTCTGCTTGAGAATGGAGCAGTGATCGAGACCGTCACAAAGCGCTCCGGAAACAACGAGCTCGTCTCCTCGACCAGCAAAACCACCAGTTCTGACGGCATGTCCATCGTCCAGCTGGAAGATGTTGATGGCGACGGCATAACCGACTATCGCACCGAACAGACGATTGCCGCGTCCGGCAATTCCTCCCTCGAGGTGAAAGAGCTCGGTCAGAATGGCGAGGTCCTTTCCCGCACCGCAACGACAACGCTGCGCGGTGGACTGTCTTCGACGCAGGTTATCGATCGTGACGGAGACGGGACCGTCGATGAGACCCGGACATCCAGCACGACGATTGACGCTTACGGCGTCAAGACAACGCAAACCTCCCGCTATCAGGGCAGTTCGACGCTGCTTGAACGCGCGACTGTCACCGAAACCACCAATGGGCTTTCGAAAAGTACCGTATATGCTGACGGAAACACGGCCAGGTTGCGGAGCGTCAACGAAACCACGGAGATTCTGCAAAACGGCTCGACCAGACAAACGACCGAGATCCGAAAGGGCGATCTGTCTCTTGAGAGCAAGACCGTTGTTCTGACCTCGGGTGACAAACAATCCATCGTGACATCCGTGGATGTGGATGGTGACGGCAAGATCGATCACTCCCTCAACCAGGAACTGCTCGACAACGGCGTATCGCGGCAGACTTTTGTCGAGATGCGACCGGACGGCATAGCTGCTGATCGTAGCAAAACGGTTGAGATGAGTACCAACAAACTTGTCGAGACGACGACGTTCGACGCAAACGGCGACGGCGCCTCCGACGGTCGCATTATCAAAACCAAATCGCTGAAGCTCGACGGCGGTGCCACGACGACCACCGACTACCAGACCAACGTGAATGGCAACTGGGTCACGAAGGGCAAGGAAGAGCATTCCGAGAGCGGAAACGGTCTTACACAATCCACATCATGGAATGATGCCGGCGGTTCGGGGTGGACGGCCAGCCGAAGCCTGACCCAAAGTTTGCACGCCGATGGCTCGCGAACTGCCGTTGAAACATGGCAGGCCGCAGCGACAACTGTCCGACGCACCGAGACGACCGTCTCTGCCAATGGTATGGGGAAGACCGTGCAGGTCGACGCCGATGGAAACGGCACGTTCGACGAAAAGAGGGTCACGAACAAAACGTTCAACAGTGATGGCACGATCGTGGAGACGTCCCGTACCACGGGCGTGAGCGACGCACTTCTTTCCCTCGTGAGCGTGACCACAAGCGCAGATGGTTTGACGACAACGACGAGAGATCAATCAGCCCTCGTGCCGGCAGCGACAAGAACGACAGTCCGGTCGTTGCGAGAAAAGGCTGACGGCTCGCAGGTTGAAACGGCGACCGTCCGTGATGGCAGTAATGCGATCATCGAGACCATCACCGCGGAAACATCGTTCGACAAGCGTCTACTTGTCACGAAGCGTGATCAAAATGGCGATGGCACAGTCGATCAGATCGAAGAAACGAAGCGGACGATCGACGGTCGCGAGATCACGACCATCACCAACTTCCGAACTACGGGAACTGTTTCGAGCAAGAGCGTCGATACGGTTTCGGCCGACCGCCTCACGCGGATCATCGAGATCGACAAAAACGGTGACGGCGCCTTCGATACCAAAAAGACCCTGAAAAGCTACCTCTATGCTGACGGCAGCAAGGAGGTGACGACAACCGAACTCGAATTGGCGAACGGCAAGACACGCTCGACCAGCAAAAGCACGACAAGTGCTGACGGACGGCGTTTCCTCGAGGAAACAGACGTCGACGGAAACGGATCGATCGATCAAACCGTCGAGGAAACATCGCTCGCCTCCGGCGCACGCGTCACGAAAGTCACCAACACAGCAGCGGCTCGTAAATCCGCCTACATGCGTTTTGGTGAAATCTATTGGAACAATGCTACCCCCGCAGCGAGCGAGACAACCGCCAACGCGAACCAGATGACCAAAACCAGCAAGCTGGATCAGGATGGCGACGGTTATTTTGAAACCGTCATGAAAACCTCGACATTGATCGATGGCAGCGTCAAGACGGATGTCACCGAAACCAAGACGGACGGCACGGTGAAGGCACGCGGATCATTCCGCATGAGCCACGACGGCTCCACGACCGTCCTTGAGAAAGACAGCAACAACGATGGTGTGGTCGACTACGTCGAAACCTCGATCAGGATGACGAGCGGCGCGGTTGTTCAGACGGCGGTTACAAAAAGCGCGGCTGGCGTCGACACGGAAACCCGCACAACCAACGTTGATGCGTTCGGAAGCATTCTGACAAGCATCACCAAGGATGCATCGGGCAGGAAGATTGCCGAGCAGAACAAACTTGCAGACGGTACGTCGACCAGACTGACATACGTTGCGGAATCCGGATGGGTCAAAAGCAGTGAGGTCCTCGACAGCTTCAATTTTCTGAAGAGCGCCACGCTTTATGACCGGGCGAATGCCGAAGCCTGGTCCCGTGTCGAACAGACCTATGATGGGGAAGAACGCAAAACGCTTGAAAAGCAGCTTATGGACGATGGTACCTCTGTCACGATCTCCTTTGTTGCCGCGACGGGTGCTCAGATCAAGGCCGAGTACTTCAATGCATCCGGCGTAAGAACGGGTCTGGTCGATTTCGACACGGGCAATACCGAATCCTGGCGTGAGGTCCACCGCACGTTCGACGCGCAGGGCAGAGTGGTTACTCAAATCGACATGCAAGATGACGGCTCTAAGGTCGAATACACCTTCGATGTCGCGAACACGGAATCTTGGTCACGATACATGAACCGGTTCGACAGCGCCGGCCGTCATTTTTATGCGCATCGTACGAACGACAGTGGCACCTATGACACCATCACATTCGATGTTTCAAATGTCCAGCCGTGGACCAAGTTGGAGCAGGCGTTTGATTCTTCCGGACGGGAAACTATTCGGATCGAGTACTGGGACAATGGAAACCGTACGTATTCCGACGTGAGCGGAACTCAGGCTTGGAGCAGAATCGAACAGGTTTTTGCAGGCCCTGACCAGATTTCCACGAGCACGATGTTCATCGATGACGGTAGTGTTCAGAAAACAATATTTGATGTTAGCAATAGTTATAACTGGAAATCGATAACAGTGAACTTTGTTGATGTGAACTCCCAGCATGTACGTTCACCGCAGCTTTTGCGAAAAGACTGGGACAACGGCGATTACCAATTATTTGTGCGATCTCAAAATGGAACAACAGATTATACTTACACCTCCTCAGGCCAGTTGAAAATTCCACCTCATTTCTGGGACGGAATGTACGTTGTTTATGACACCCTAGTAAATCGGATGTTTGTTCGCCCAACACTGCAACCTGTTGCAATCGACCTAAATGATGATCAGCACTTGGATTTACGCCCGTTGGACGTGGCACAGTTCAATGAGGCCGGAATACAGTTTGATTGGGACGGAGACGGTTCAACTAATACGACTGCGTGGGTTGGCCCACAAGATGGCTTCCTTGCTATTGACCTTGCAGCGGACGGCTCTACGGGTCCGGATGGCATGATCAACCAGGCGAAAGAACTCGCTTTCACTCTGTGGCCAACGGAAGAACAGGGCTCGACCGATTCCGATCTGGAGGCAGTGCGGCTTGTCTTTGATACGAACAACGACGGTCTGTTGAGTGCCGAGGATGCCCGTTGGAGCGAGTTCCGTGTCTGGCAGGATATCAACCAGAATGGCGTCAGTGAGGCTGGCGAACTTTCGACCCTCGATCAACTCGGTATCAAATACATCAATCTGATACCGACCGCCGATGGGGCTCAGAACTTCGCCGATGGTTCAGCGATAACGGGAACCAGCTTCCTCGAAAAGGTTGACGGTCAAACCCGCCTCGTCGGCGACGTCAGGCTGGCATATCAGCCATCTTCGCCGACCTGATAGACCTCTCCATTTTCACCTCATGCGGATTTGCAGGCATCTGCAGATCCGCTTACCGACAGATCTGACTATGGATACAGGTTTACTCAACCCCTCCTCCACGACGAATGCTGACGCCGGGCTGGCGTCGCTCGCCGCCGTCGCAGCGTTCTTCAGGATCTCTTGCAATCCGGCCGATCTGTCACGGGAACTGGCACTCACTAAAGAGGCGAGCCGCGACGATATCTTGCGGGCAGCCAAACGTGTGGGCCTGAAGGCAAAACCCGTTCGCGAGGATCGGTTTGCCAGTGGAAAGGTGATCCCCACGCCATGCATCGCCGTCCTGGACGACGGAGGATTTGCCGTCTTTGCGGGCAAAACGGAGGAGGACGGCTATCGGCTGGTCGACCCCGTCAGCTTCATCAGCCGGACTGTGGCTCTTGAGGAACTGCTGTCGCTAACGTCAGGAAACTTTATCCTGCTCCAGCGGGGCTTTTCCGATGTTTCCGCATTCCAGCGGCGCTTCGGTTTTGCCTGGTTTCTGCCATCGCTCTGGCGCTACCGAAGCGCCCTCGCCCATGTCTTTCTCGCTTCGCTTTTCCTGCAGCTCTTCGCCCTCGTCTCACCGCTGTTTTTTCAGGTGGTGGTCGACAAGGTGCTGGCCCACCGTAGCTACTCGACATTGACGGTCCTGATCATTGGGCTTGCCGCGATCGGCCTGTTCGACGTCGTGCTTCAGTATCTGCGCACCTACGCGCTGACACATACAACCAACCGGATCGATGTGGAACTCGGACGCCGGCTCGTCCGTCACCTGCTGAACCTTCCGCTGAACTATTTCGAAACCCGCGCCGCCGGGCAGACGGTTGCGCGTGTGCGCGAACTCGAAACCATCCGCAATTTTCTGACCGGGCAGGCGCTGTTTTCTGTCCTTGATCTGATCTTCACCTTCGTGTTCATCGCGGTGCTGTTTGCCTATTCCACCGTGCTCGCCTGGATCGTCGTCGCCTCCATCCCCTTTCTCGTCCTGATCGGATTTTTGATCCGCCCTTCCCTCAAGCATCGCATCGACGAAAAATTCGACCGGGGCGCTCTCAGTCAGCAGCTACTCGTTGAATCCGTCATCGGCATGCAGACACTGAAAGCATCGGCAGTCGAACCGGTCGTTGCCGCGCAATGGGAGGAGCGTCTGGCGGCTTATGTGCAATCGTCCTTTGCAGCGACCATGCTCGCGGCGAAGGGCCAGACGGCCATCCAGTATGTCAACAAGATCACCTCGGCCGCCCTGCTTTTGTTTGGCGCACAAGCCGTCATCGACAATGAACTGACCGTCGGTGGGCTGGTCGCCTTCAACATGATCGCCGGTCAGGTTTTTCAGCCGGTTCTGCGCCTGTCGCAGCTCTGGCAGGATTTTCAGCAGGTGCAGGTGTCCGTCGAGCGTCTGTCGGATGTTCTGAATGCGCCTGAAGAACCCAAACCGGCTGTCTCTGTCAGCCTGCCGCCGCCGAAGGGCACGATCGCCTTCAGGGGGGTGAACTTCCGTTATTCGAGTGATGGTCCGGAAATCCTCAAGAACATTTCGCTGTCCGTGCGTCCGGGCGAAGTGATCGGCATTGTTGGCCCGTCGGGCTCGGGCAAGTCGACGCTGACCAAACTTCTGCAGCGGTTTTATCTGCCCTCCAGCGGCCAGGTCATGGTCGACGGTCAGGACATCGCCCATGTCAACCCGGCCTGGCTGCGCTCCAATATCGGCGTCGTGCTTCAGGAAAACATGCTGTTCAACCGCACGATCCACGAAAACATCAGTATCGCCAATCCTGCCATGTCTCGCGCGGCCGTCATCAATCTCGCCCGACTGTCAGGCGCAGATGAATTCGTTGCCAAGCTTCCGAAGGGATACGACACCGTCATTGAAGAGCGCGGTGCAAACCTCTCCGGCGGCCAGCGGCAACGGCTGGCAATTGCCCGGGCGTTGTCCGTCAATCCGCCCATTCTCATTCTTGACGAAGCAACCAGCGCTCTCGACTATGAGAGTGAGAGACTGATCCTCGCAAACATGCGTCACATTGTTCAGGGCCGCACAGTATTGATCATCGCCCACCGCCTTGCGACCATCCGGAGCTGTAATCGCATCATCGGCATGGCTGATGGCAGGATCGTCGAAGAAGGCAGCCACGAAGATCTGCTGGCCCGCGATGGCGGCCTCTACAAGCATCTATGGGATTTGCAGATGGGGTCGAGCAAATGAGAGGAAAGACGCGACCTGTACCAACCGGGGCAACAAACACAAAGGTCAGCGCCGATTATAGCGA
>NZ_PHGS01000032.1:0-70711 GCF_003031125.1 Agrobacterium sp. LAD9
TTGATACCGAGTTGATCGAGGGTCGAAAGTTCGCCAGCCTCGCTAATTCCGTTCTGGTTGATGTCCTGCCAGACACGGAACTCGCTCCAGCGAGCGTCCTCGACACTTAGCAAGCCGTCGTTGTTTGTGTCGAAAACGAGCCGAACAGCCTCCAGATCGGAATCGGTCGAGCCCTGTTCTTCCGTTGGCCACAGAGTGAAAGCAAGTTCTTTTGCCTGGTTGATCACGCCATCCGGTCCTGCAGAACCATCGGCTGCCAGATCAATGGCAAGGAAACCGTCCTGTGGGCCGATCCAGGCTGTCGTTTCGCGGCCAGCATCATTTTCCCAGTTAAAAGATGGTTGGGAAACGCCGTCTTCCGGAGAGAAACCAAGCGGACGCAAATCAATGTGTCCGTCATCGTTCAGATCAAAAGCGATTGGATCACGAACCGGTCGACCGGACTGCCAGGAATCTACTACTTGGCCTCGCGTGTTGTACAGGTCCCAACCCCAAACAGTGGCACTGCTGTACCAATAATCTCTGTACATGCCGTCATCGTAAAACTCGACTTGCCGGGTCATCCAACCACTAGTGTCAAAGCTTTGTTCGACGCGGCTCCAGACCTGATTTCCAAGGACGTCATAGAATATTGCATTTCTTGTGCCATTGTCGTGAACAACATTTATGTAAGTGTCTCGTCCGGCGGCGTCGCGACCGCGTTCGTCGCGCCACCAGGAGCGCGTATTGTTGACGTCGAGTTCAACAAAAACCTGGCTTCCGTCGTCGTTCAGTTGCTGGGTGTAGTAGTGGCGGCCGGCGCTGTCAAAAAGATTAAAGTAGCGTTGCCATGGCTGGTTGTTGGCCTGATCATACACTATCTCCGTACGATTTCCGTTGTCCATGTATTCAACTTGGAACGTGAGCCGACCGGAACTGTCGAAAGATTGGCCAAGTTTGGACCATGGGTGGATGTTTGAAACGTCGATCGTCGTGGCATATACCGAACTGTCGTCGTTCAGTTGATGCGCATAGAAATGACGCCCGTCACTGTCGAACTCATTGATGTAGCGCGACCAAGCCTGCGTATTGGCAAGATCGAAGCTGTATTCGGCCCTCGTTCCATTGTCATTGAAATTAATTTGCGTAAGCACTCCGCCCTGGGCGTCGAACGTGCGGTGGACCTCACGCCAAGCCTCGGTATTGCGTGGGTCGAAATCGATCAGGCTCGTCCTGACGCCGGATATATTGAAGTACTCAGCCTTTATCTTTGCGCCGGTTTCGGCGACGAAGGTGATGACGATCGACGTACCATTATCGAGAAACTGCTTTTCACTCGTCTTTTGCCCTGCGGCGTTGTAGGTCTGTTCGACTCGCGTCCAATCCCTGCTGTTTAAAGGATCGTACAAGGTGGCCGATGTAACATGGCCCGAAGACGAGATATTCGTGACACTCGTAACAGCGCCGCTGGCTGCGTCGAAGGAAGTAGTGCGCGAGCTGCCATTGAACTCCACTGCAGTTTCTTGCGTTTTACGGCCCAAGCCGTCGAAGCTCGTGCGGAAAACAAGAGTTCCGACGGAGTTAGTCTTGTCCACGACCGAGCCTGATACGGCTCCGTTTGCACCTAGCGTTTCCTTTTTCAGTATGACTGAACCATCTTCTCTCACGATGGATGTATTCCGCTCATCGACGTCACCATCGTTGTCGATATCTTTGTTCAAAATTGTGGTTTGGCCGTCTGCGCTGGTGAAGAGCGTGCCCTTAGCCAAAATAGAGCCTGCTGTACCTTTTTCGAGAATTTGAGCCGCCACAGAACCATCTATCTGACGGTGGGAAGTCATGACAGTTTCGAAAACACCGTCGCCGTCATAATCGTAGCGAGTTATTGTTTCGCTTCCGTCGAAAGAGCTTTCGCTTTCGACGGTATGGGCGATGGCATTTTTCCAGGTGATCCCTCCGGAAGGCAGATATTTTGTGTCGCGGGCAACAGTATTGTTCGTGACGGTTGAGCGCGTCTGACCAGTAATCAGTGTTTCTACACGTTCGGTCTGATCAAACGTGCCGTCGCCATTGAGGTCTTTCGAAATAGTCCGATATCTCCCGTCGGCCGTCGTGTGATCCGTCGAACTGGATTTTGTCGATCCCGTAGCGGCGTGCGTATCGAGCCGCTTTACAAGACGGCTGCCATCCGCATTCAGGGTTCTGGTTTCGATGCGCTTCTGATCAATGACACCATCGCCATTCAGGTCCCACGTCGTGGTTGACGACAGTCCGTCCGATGCGGTGACTGATACGATGCGCTGGAGAATGGCACCATTTGTCGCAAAGTTCGTAGTCGTCGACGTGCGCTCGCCCCACCATGCCAGCACATCGCGGCGGCTTTGGTCGATAACACCATCACCATCGACGTCAATGGCAATGTCGTTCCGATCTTTATCGGCGCTTGTCACCGAGGTTGTCTTGCTGAGCAGCTGTCCGGCATTGCCGAATCGAGCAATTTCCTCAACGGTCGACCCGTCAGCTCTTCTTAGCGAGCTTGTACGGGTTGTACGGTCCGACAGGCCTGTCCGCTGCTCCAGTGTTTCGCTGGTCAGCCCATTCGCGGAGGTCGTGGTTGTCACCGCCGACAACAGGGAGCCATCGGATTTCGTGCTTCGGATCTCGCGTTTGACAGAGCCGTTTGCGTTGTACGTAGTAACGTCCGTTGAGAGTTGCGTGAACACTCCGGCGCCTGTCGGGTCCCATCTCGTCGTCGCAGAAAGACCATTGGCGCTTGTTACGGAAACATGGCGGCTCGCAAGCACCCCGCTTGCATAGTTGCTGATTGTTCTCGAGCTGCTGCCATCTCCACCCAGGCTTGTTTCGTCAGTGGAAGAGAAGTCCGTCGATCCGTCCGCCCCGAGATCATAGGTCTTCTGAAGAAACAATCCATTTGCAGTCTCGTAACTTGTCTGTCGATCCGACAGAAGCATCCCGCTTCCGCTTCGGCTGTATACCTGTGCGGTACCGACCTTCTTTCCGTCGACTTGAATAGTAGTCGTGTGTTCAAATTTTCGGTCGAACACGCCGTCACCATCAAAATCATATTCGACAGTGGCGTGTGTCCCGTCCATTTGCTCGGTTGTTTTTTTGATCCCGGTGGTACCGCCATTGGCGGCAAAATCCTTCAACACACGCTCGACCGCACCGTCGGCCTTCAGGGTCCGCGTCAGTTCCTGGTCGATGATACCGTCGCCGTTGAGGTCACGCGAGATTGTCGAGGTAATCCCGTGCACGCTTTCCGATCTGATCTCACGGCTTGCCAATGAGCCGTCAGCCCTGGTCACGCTGATGGTTTCGGTGGCAGTTCCGTTGGCGTTGAGGACCTTGACCTCACTTTGCGTTCTTACAAGAGACGAGCCGTCGTACCACGAGACGTGTTTCGTCAAACCATCCCTGCTATAGGAGGTCGCCTGCTTTACAACGGCTCCTTCTGCCACTCTCGTTTTCGAGACAGTCTGCGTCCGGCTGCCATCCGATGCAATTGTCGTGACATCAGATCCGCTCGCATCGACAACGCCATCACCATCAAAATCTGTGCGCCACTGGGTCGAAAGCCCGTTAGCAGACGCTTCAGAGATGTGTCTGCTGCCGACTGTGCCCGCCGGCGACAGCCTCTCGGTTGTCTGGCTTTCAACTCCATTCGCATTACGAGAGGTTATGATACGGCGATCGACGACGCCGTCACCATCAGTGTCAGACTCCAGTTGACTACTCATTTTATCGGCGCTGACAGTCATCGCCGTCTTTGAGATCAAGGTGCCGTCGCCGCTCTTTGCACTAATCTCTTCCGTGAGCGAACCATTAGCGTTGATTGCCTGAACAGACGCAAGAACCTGGTCGAATTGGTCATCCCCGTCGAAGTCTCGCGATGCAACGGTGCTTAAAGCATTGCCGCTCGTGACGACTTTTTCCCGCGCTACAAAGGTGGTTCCTCGATAAGAGGAAACAGTCTTCGAGACAGAACCGTTTTGCTCATAGACTGTGGACTGTATGGACCTGGTGTCTGCGATACCGTCGCCGTTGACGTCCTGTTCCGAAACGATGGTGAGCCCATTGCCACTGGTCAGGACCGCGGAGCTCTGAATAGTGGCGCCATTGGCGCTTTTTCTGACGGTGGTTTCCTTTCGGCTTCCATCGTCATTGATGACGGTGTGGAAAGCTGTTGAGAAGTCTGTCGCGCCGTCTCCATTGATGTCGGTTTCAACGGTTGTGCTGAGGCCATTGGCACTGACTGTTTTTTTGGTCGAACGATAGATCGCACCACTTCGCGCGAACAGCTTTTCCTCGAAGACGACCTGTCCGTCGACAAGAGTGGTTTCTGCCTCGAGTTTATCAATGACGCCGTCGCCGTTAGAATCGGTAGCTGCGATCGTGGTCAACCGGTCAGCGGAAATATCGACTGTCGTATGTCCAAGGAGCGTGGAGTCGCCGCTGCGGATCGTGACTGTCTTTGTCCGGCTTGCGTCATCATTAAAGACGACAACCTCAGACGTTTGCCGATCAATTGAGCCGTCGCCGTTCAGATCTTCGGCAATCGTACGATTTGTTGCGTCAGCGCTGGTTGTTGACGTGATCTGCGAGACGAGGCTGCCGTCGCGCGACAGAACGCGGTCCGATGTAGTCGCTGAACTATCCGCAAACACGGACTTTGTCGTTGAGACTTCGATGTCGGTCAAGCCATCGCCATCAATGTCTGTTGATACGATACTGGAGGAACCATCTGCCGAAGTAGCTGTCGTGGAACGCGAAATCAGGGTGCCGTCCGCATTAAACCGGCTCTCGGTCTTGCTCGTCGCGCCGTCACCACCAATCGTGGTGACGATTTTGGTATCAACCGCTCCATCCCCGTTAATATCAAGGTTTTCGGTAATGATCCTCCGATCTGCTGAGGTGGACACGACGCGCCGCGACAAGAGGGTACCGTTACCACTTTTGACCGTCTCCGTTTGCGTTCTTTCGCCGACAGCGTCAACGATCGTGATATCGGAACTGGAGATGTCAATGGATCCGTTTCCGTCAATATCGCGTGTGAGATATGTCGACCTGCCGTCCTGCGTCGTGCGTAACGTCGTTTTGCCGAGAAGTGTATCGTCAGCGCCATAGGAGGCCGACTCGGCTGTGACCTCGCCCGTTGGGTTGACTGTGGTAGTCTCCTGCGTGCGCCGATCTGTTGAACCATCGCCATCGAGATCCGACATTGTCGTTTTTTCAGTGCCGGTAGAGGTTCTCGTCGTTGAAACTGTGGTGCTTGTTAGGACGGCGCCGTCTCTCGCCAACTCCTTAACCGTTCGGGTCCTGGTGCCGCCACCGTCAACACTCGTGGTTTCAGCCTCGATCACGTCGGCGACGCCATCGCTCGTGACGTCAGTCGATGTGGATTTGCTGAGCCCGTCCGCCGCCGCTGTTGCTACGACGGTCTTGAGCACTGACCCATCCCGGCTAAGATGCTGGATTGTAGTCCGCGTGGAACCGTCCCATAGCTTCTCGAAAACCTGATACTGATCAACGAGGCCGGTGCCATACAGATCGAGCAGCGTCGTTACCAGTGTTTGGTCAGCGGACGTCTCAGTCTTTGTGCTATTGGCTATGGAGTTGTCGGCGTTGAAGTTCGTAACGAGTTCAACGAAGCTTCCATCTTCAGTCGTATAGGATGATTTGGTCTGGCGCCGATCATAGACACCATCGCCGTTATCATCGAAGTTTGTTGTGACCGTTGATCCGTCAGCCGATTTCGTGACCATGTTGCGAAACGCAATGCGCCCGTCTTTTACGTAGCCGATAATCAGTTCGTTGGAAGAGCCATCAGCGTTAGTTGTGACAGTGCGATCAAGTTTATACGCTTCCTGCTCGCCTGCCAGGATCGCGTCGCTGGCTGTGGCTGTCGTGCCATCGGTCCGGGTGTAGGTTGTTGATCCCGTAATGGCGGAGCCGTCAGAGAACGTTCGACCGCTGCCAGTCGGGGTGAGGTCGATCGAGGCAATGCCGAGACTATCTAAGGTGACCAGTTCGCCATTAACTTCGACTCGAAACTCTGCCCATCTGGCATCGCCAGCATCCAGTTTGCCATTGCCATTCGTGTCAAAAACATTTTTGAGCGCCTCGAAGTCCGTTCGAGCCGTCGGATCCCACTCTGTGAATGCAAACTCACTGGAACGGGTAATTTTACCATCTCCGTCAGCGTCTATGACGAGCACGCCTGTATTGCGTCCTGCCCACGCCATCCGAGTCGCAAAACCATCTCCTTCGAGTTCTACAAACCTCGAAGAGGATGAAAGAGTATCTATGGCAATGCCGTCGCCTGAGAGGTCAAGAAGTACTGGTGACATTGCTTGTCCCGAACCCTTCCCGCCGCCTCCGCCGCCTCCCTTGTTTCCGCCGCTGCTGCCGCCTCCCTTGTTGCCGCTTCCATTACCTCCCTTGCTGCTACCACTGCCGCCCCATCCCGCACCACGGCCGCGATCTCCCTCGTCCGCGTTGTTCCAACCGTCAAACTGACTACCGGGTTTTGAGCCCGGAGTAGGGCCGTTCATCGGCGTGCTGTTATAACCTTGGTGTCCGCCTCCGCTACCGGTTTTACTTCCAGCATTCGAGCCTGAACGGGAGCTGGTGTTTTCCCTACCGCCGCTCGATCCCGACCAAGAGCTCGTACCGTCGTTACCAGAATTCCAGCTGCCCTGGTTATCTTCAAATCCGCCGAAAGCACCGGAAGACCCGTAGCCGCGGTAGGAATATGTCGGGGAGGGATTTGCTGTTCCTACAGGACTAATCGGGGTCAGGCTCGTTAGTGGCGCAAGGGGTGTCGCGCCTAGTGTAGCTGTAGTACCAGGCGTCACAGACTCTGCCGCAGGGGCGGAAAGCGTCGGCGGAGCCGGAGGTACGGTCCCAAACCACGCATTGGTTTCAGAAATTACATCAAGCCGGTTCGTTTCGTAGCCTGGCTCAGTATGTCCCCAAGCTCCAGGAGCCCTTGAAGAGGACATGTTGTTGAGTGAATTACTTGAGTGACGTGCCTCCGTCCCAAATATTTCGGCCGCGTATCTCGCGGCCTGCTCAGCCAATTCTTGTCCGATGTCTCCGCCGAGAATCCCCCCACCTATGATCCCTACCGGACTTCCCCCAGACAATCCCCCGACAATGGCTGCGCCCGCAGCCCCGCCAGCGAAATTACCGGCTAATCCCACGGCTTTTATTGTGAATTCTTCCCAATCTTCCTTCGTCGCAAGTACAACTAGTTCCGACGCTGAGGTGACCAGGCCGTATGCAAGGCCTCTTCCAAAAGCCAGACCTATGAATCCATGCTTGTCAACAAGATAGTTGGTGCCCTCGATAGTAGCGGCAAATAATTTGGCTGCCCACTCTGGAAGTTCACCCGTGCGATCATCATTTTCCTGGCCGTCACTATATTTTGAGTCCATCGCCTTACTCCTTCGTGGCCAACGCGACTATTCCAGCGCTAAATATTTGAATGAATGACTCGATCACGACCGTGTAAATCGCGGGGATGATGATTATAATCAGTGGGGAATTGAGAGAGCGGGACGCTATGGTGCCGCATGTGCTACACGTTACATCTGAAAAAAATAAAAATCTAAATGACAACAATATAAAGATCGTAGCTACAAGAGGCGTCGCAATATTACTTTTTTCGAATTTAGCAGGGAGACGCTCCTTGAAGCTGATAAATCTCGATAAAATGGTAACGAGCAGCGCTATTGTGCCCGCGAGGAGGATGATATTGGCGACAACAAAGAACGCCCCTTTGCCCGGTTTAACAGATTCAAAATCTTGATATCGTTCGAGCATGAAAGAAAAAATACTAGGGACTGTGTCCGGCGGCTCAATAAAATCGAGAGCCACCGCAGATATGTCGGTAAAGTAGAGAAGGAACAGCGCGGTTATAAAAAATACATTGAAGTAATTTATCAACCTGAAAACTTTTTCGTCAAAATATCTTGAGGCCCCCCTAGGTAATATTGGGCTTATCCACTTGCTCATACTTATGGCCTTCGTTTTCATCAGGATTGCCCCTCGTTTACACGCCAGCAGAACAGTTGCGAAACACCGTCAAAGTATGCTGTTGCTTCATGTTCCACTGAAAGCGGGTGTGTCGCACTCTTCGAAAAGACGAACCATGGGGGGCTTACGTATTCACCAGATCGGAATTTTCAGGAAACTCATGATCGTGGCGGGTCATGTGGTATCGCATTGAAACGACTGCGGTTGGTCCGACGTCAGCACAATCTGGCCAGACGGCTCAAATGCTGTGACATGCCGAGCTCGAACCCGTGTCAACCGCGCTGCGGCATGTGTGCCGCCATGAATATTTTGCCGATCCATTCCGCCCCCGAAAATCACGTGCGATTTGATCGATATCATCACGATTGATTTCGTCAATTACAAATTGAATTATGATGGGTTTATGAATTTTGACAATGGACAGAATTGCGGCTGGTTTTCTACTCTCCTCGCTTCCGAGGGCGGAACGAAACGGTGGCATAAAGATTGGCTCCACTCTTGGTCAGGAACCCACCTACCCGCCCGCTAAGCCGCTCGCAGTGTTGTGACGACTCGAAGCCTGCTCCTGCGGACGAAAAAGAGATCACGGCGTCGCTTCGGGTACCCAAGGCGGAAAGCATTTAATCACAGCGATCCGAAAGCGATGCCGAAGCCCACATGCGAAAGCATGTCGGATCTCTGCCGCCTGACAAAAACGCCGCGCTGTAATTAATTTTCGCCCGACTTTGCGTCCAGCGATTTCCTGATTAAGCAACCGATTTGTCGTAGGCAAATCGATTTCAACGAAATGCGATCACCTCGCCACGGCGTATGAAATCCAGATGACGCCGCGTCTGTCGAGTCGTGAATGAAGCAACACCATGTGGTCGAGATCCATTCAAAGTTCGGGAGATTGTCGTTGCAAGATGCACGATGGTAATAGCTCATCGCTCTAGGTGAATGACCGAGCCCACGCATAAAAAAGCCGGGACGGCCCGGCTCTTTGTCTCGCCCTTAGAACGGCCAATAACCTGCCAGCATAGACGCTGTCTCTGCCAGCCACGCCGTCGAAGACCCTAACCAGATCTGCATCTGGACCAGGGCTTGGTCCACGGCCCAAGCTGCAAATAGAATGACGAAAACCGCAACTGCGATAACCGCCAAACGATCAAAAGACTTGTCTCGCGTCTGCTCATCGAGCTGCTGCTGAGTTACAAAGATCGTGTTCTGTGTCTGGCGGTCGTACATTGAATCACCGTTCCTGGTCGTCGCGTTCCTTAGATGCTTCGTGTTCCTGACGCAGCTGCTGCAAACGGCTGGTCTGCTGTTTTGCTAGCTCTGTTGCGGAAGCGTCACCATCGCGGGTAGCCTGCTTTTCTTCTATCACGGTTTTAGATTTCGATGAAGTATCAACTTCGGGAGTACGGTCTTTCGTGGCCTCGGTTGCACTCTTGCCACGCTCGGCAACTTCAGCTTCCCAGCTCCTTCGATCAACCATAGCCTCTTGTTTTACCTTCTTGCCATGCACCTCGCGGATGACTGTTTTCTTGACCTTCTCCATCCCGCTCTCACGCAAGGTAATCGTGTCGCCTTCCTTTGCATCCGCCCGGTATAGTGCGTCTGGAATTCCAACACCCCAGACGGTTCGCTCTCCTTCTGCGGTTCGTAGAACAGCATAGTAGGATTGCTCATTTTTAGGATTGTCCTGATAGGCGCGCTGTCCGTGTTCCACGAGAATGCCTTTGACGCCATCCCGGAAGGATTGGCCTTGTGCTTCGGCGGCTGGTTTCGATGCGCTGCTGGCTGACTGCAGCTTAGATTTGTCACCTTCCGGCCGCTCGGCCTCCCCAGCTTGCGCAGAATATCTGGGCTCAATTGCCTTTTCTTCAACATGACGTATCTCATTCTTCAGATGCGCCTGCTCACGTCGCGTAACCTCCTGCCAATCGAGCTCAGTTGGAGAGTATCCCTTGACAACAATGCCGCGGGCTTGCCCTTCAAGCCAGGCTTCGCGCCGAAACTCTTTCGAACCCTTTATCTCGATGCTGGTCCAGCCTCGGTGCGCGGCGGTGTCCACCATCAATCGAACGGCAGTGGGCTCAAACGTTTTCGTACGCAGCTTCTCGCCGGCGTCCTGGAAAACTTCCCGGCTGGCTTTGGCGTCTGCAAAAACTCGCGTTGTCCCCAACTGCGTGCGCTGAAGGAAATACTGCGTCGATATTTCTGCCGGGAAACCGCGATTAGTCGTTTCGGCCTCATCTTTCTCCGGCTCTTTAGCATCCGCTTCGATTGCGGTCGCCGAGTGCTCAACTGGTTGGCCTGCTGAAGTCTCTTTGGGCACATCAACAGCAGGATCGCCAACCTCTGCCTGCGCAGCCACGTTCGCCGAGGAGCGCGCATCCTCAAGTGCTTCTTTGCTAGCCTCTGAGACGTTGGCGGTCACACCATCAAGCACGGTTGCTGCCATCTTCGTCGGGCTGAACTCAGCAACGGCCGCTCCGGCCTCCCGCGCAATGGAGTTTGGTCTTTCCTTTTCAGATTGCGCTTCGAGCTTTTCCGCCGCGGCGAGTGACCGTTCTTTCGCGGCCAGTCGATCCTTGGCCGTTTTTTCAAGCATGTCGAATGCCTCCGTATCCTCCGGAAGAACGACAGATTTCAGTTCATCTAGCGCCTTGTGAACGCCCTCCGCGTAAGACGGAAATTCTTTGATTGTCAGCTGCTCCATGCGAACACCCTCTTTGACTGCATCGAATAACATTACCATATTAGACGTTTGCGAATGTACGTCATTGGTAACATAGCGAATTGGCCGCGGATCGGATAGCGCTTTTAGAAGCGCTGCGGTAACAGACTGTTTTGCATATTGCGCACGCTCAACGACGACAGAACCTATATCTTTACTAGACACGTTATCCCACGCTGAAAGAACCTTTTCAGTATATCTTATGCTCCGTTCAGTGAGCACGACGCTTGGCTCATCGGCTCGCTTGGCATTGTATCGCGCTTGCGCTACGACAGATGTTCCCACATGTTGAGTGCGGCCAATCGTATTTGTTGCCTTCACCTGGTTTTTTGTGAAAGCGGGAGCGGAGGCAAGCTCTCGACGGTCCGTCATTTCCATCGAAATGCCGTGTTCCCGCGCCTTCTCGGCCAAGACCTCACGCCATTGCCGAAACACTGCGGGGCTTGTGATAATTCGCTCGCCGTATTCATTCCGCATTACCACCAGCGAATGGATGTGAATGTGAGGTCTCTTGCCCCCGTCCCGCTCCTCCTTGGGGTCGGTCGTGGGATCATGCATGGCAAAGACATATTTAAAGCCGGCGAATTGCTCACCGAGAAAATCGCGCGCTGCAGCCTCAAAAGCATCCACGTCTGTTCCGGCTCGGGCTGAAAGAATGACGTGCATGACGTCCCGACCGCGACGGCTATGTAAGTCTCGGCGCCATTCACGTTGCACGAGTTTGCCGGCAGCCTCGGCATCTGCCACAGGCAGACCACGTTCGTCTTTCACAGCACCGCCGTAAGATTCTACCAGGTCTCTTACCCTCGCAGTTCCATACTCGACGCCGTTGCCAAAGCCCGTGAACGAAACCGGCCCGGCGTTGGCGCCTTCAGCGGCAAGGCGCATCTTCATGATTTCCGCGGCCTCTTTGTCGCCAGACAAGCGCGATCCGTCCTTCGCCCGCAATACCATCACGCCGCTGATGTTAACAACGCCCGGCGCGGACTGAGTGACGGCATATGCGTAGCGCCGATCGCCGGCCGCAACCCTCATGATATTCGATGCAAAGGAATGAATATCGGCCTCACCTTTAAACTCAGGTGCACCAACCGCGAGCTCAAAACCCGCGATGTCGCGGCTATCGCTGCGCCCTTGAAACATAGGCTCCCACTCTTCGCGAAGCCTCGCCAGATCCTCTTTGCCGTGCAGTCGTTCGCCACGCTCGTTTTCAAGCGCAATATCTCCATCGCGTGAGACATAGGAAGACATCGCCCCAAGCCGCGCTCCACCTCCATAAGACGCCATCTTAATCACTGCCGGCTGACTCCCACTAGCAACGGATGCCAACCGCTCAGCGACCGGACGTGGCGCGCGTTGCCCTCCATCCGGCCCACTCATGCCATAGATCGCATTTGCCGAAATTGAGCTTGAACGAGTTCGAAGACTTCTGCCGCCCGCCGCGGACGATCCTCCGCCACCGCCTCGTTTACGCAACTCTTCCTCTAACGGTCGGGCTGCAGACCGAATGCGGTCCTTGTCGTCCAGGAGAACAGCTTTCTGCCTCTCCCACTCGCTCTCAAAAAGGCCCGGGAACATCTCTGACATTAGGTTTCACGTCGCGCATTACCAGCGCGCCTGGCGGAATTTCTCAACTCGACAGCAACTCCGGTGGCTATGAGCTCTACATTTCTAAGCGCGATTGCCACCTCTTCAGGGTGAACCGCACGGCCGGAATTTATAGCGCGAGCCACCTGGTTCAAATTCACCCCGATCTTCCGCATGTTCTCATAGAGGATGGAGAGCGCTGCGCGGTCGCTGGCATTGAAGATCGGACGAACGCCGGCACCTTCCAATGATAGAGAGCGAACGAAGGCGGAGACCGTCATCCCTGCCTCGCCGGCCGCCACTTTGACCGACGCTAACTCTGCATCACTGAGCCGGATTTTGAGGGTTTTGCCAAGCGTGGACACGGCCTTTGGGCGTCCCACTTTCCCTTTCAAAGCTCTGGTCAAACAGTCCTCACCAGTCAATCCAATGCCAATTCCCCCTCGATCTATCGAGGTTAGCAATTTTCGTACCACGAAATTGCGTATCCTGCCAAACCAAAAGAGTAATAGACAAAGCCTTTTCAATCGACCTTTACAGCGCTCGCTGCGCTCACCCTTTAAATGATGGTCGGCCTGCCGGCCTCCGTTTTGATCCTTGCGGGCGCTCACCAGGGTTCACCTCGGTCCGCTGGCTTCTTTTTTGCTGCCAATCGTACTCGTCTTGCAAGGGACGCTTCGCTCTTGCGCCCTTGCCGACTGCGTGCGCTCGCAGCAGTCAGAACCTGCGCGGCTCCGGGGTTCACCACACAGTCGGAAGAGCTTTGAGTGGCGAAACGCCTTTCGAGCAGGGGCTTTGCTCCATAACTCCATACAATGTTGTTGTATGGGGGCTCGATATCACATTTGACAACACCACATGACGACTGCTCGAAATCCCAACAGCGAAACTCGTTATATTACTATTGCAGTTCTACATTGCGTAATCATCCGACCATATGATACACCTATATGGTAGTTTCATATGGTTGTGACGGATGGCGCTCGCGAGTATCAATAGTGCTGGGCACTACGGTTCGGGGCACGGCCGGGCTCAACTTGATCAACCATTAGTAGGCATGGAGAGTGGGATGGTTCGTGTTATCTCAGCGGTCAGTGGTAAAGGCGGAGCCGGAAAAACCACTGCCGCGATCTTGGTCGCGGGTGAGCTGGCGCTTGAGGGAAAATCGGTTTTGATGATCGACGCAGACGCGCGCCGTAATCTTACGGAGTGGTGGGAGCGATCGATCCAAAAAGACAATCGCCCGGTGAATGTCTCAATGGTGGTTGCCGCTCGCCGTGAGGGCTTGAACGAGGCGATTGATCGCGCAGCAGGTCAGTCCGACTTCATTATCATAGATGCACCGGGTGTCGATTCATCTCTTATCAGCGCCGTCCTCGAACGTTCGGAATTGATAATGACGCCGGTCCAGCCAAACCAGGATGAAATTAAGGCCGTTGGGGAAGCGGCCGAATTGGCCGCGTCGGTGGGCGACACACTCGGCCGAACTATCCCCCAGGCCATATTCAGGACGCGGATAACAGTCCCCAACCGCAATCTGGCCGAATACCGGATCATCAGGCAGTTTTCCGAGAAGCTTGAACAATCTGGATATGACAGCGTGCTTTTGGAGACGGAGCTTACCGAGCGGAACTGCTATCGCGAGATAAGGAGTGGACTTGGTACGCTTCAAATGCTTGAGCTTACGGAACCAGTAAGGAAAGGCCGAGCCGAAACAAAAGCGTTCGTGCAAGAGCTTCTTAACGTGCCCAGCGTGATCTCTGAAAGAAACCAGAATGGCTAAAGACAAAACGAGCGCTGAGGAATTCCAGGTGGCGCCTAGGGCGCGTGCCGCTGCAAGTGAGGCGACAAACCAGCTTGAGACGCCGCGACGTGATAATTTTCAGGAAAAAGAAGTGCTGATAAGCTCCGATCCTGAAGTACAGAGGGCACGTAGTGATGAACGCCATCTAGCTTCGCAGGACGGCATCCATCGCCTTCGGAGCTTGCGACGGCAGCAGGCGAGAGAAGCGCAGCGTTTCATCAATGTGCCGCTCGAGCCAGAACTGAAACGCCGCTTGAACCGAGCAGCCACCGAGAACGAAGTTAAAATGGCAGCGATTGTCCGCGACGCTATTCGTAAATATCTTGAGGAGGCGGGCTACTAGGCAATCCCTTACCATCTATTCTGACGGGTGGTTTATGCGCAATAAACCATGCAGTATCATTGGACGGCGAAAAGGTTGTGGTTTGGGCTACCCTTTATGATGCGCCTCAGATATGCCAAAAACGGTAGATGGTAACAAAGAGGCCCACTGATTTATAAGGCTGGGCTTCAAACAGGGGGTTGAGCGGCGTGAGCGGTGACAATTGGGAAGACGACAATTTCGATGACGATGAGTTCGATCCGCGTTCTGCTCCCGCGCATGTCGTGTATGCCCGACAAGAGCACCTGGTGGCCACTACCGATCCCGATTCCGATAAGGAAGTATTCCGGAAACCTGGCTTCGACGGAGTAACCCCGATTGACGAACTCGATGCACGCGCGTCGCAGTTTCTGAAAACGGCTCGGGAAAAAAAGGGGTTGAAGCAGGGAGATATGAGTAGTCTCCTTGGCCTTTCTCAGCAAGTCTATGGTCGGTATGAGCGGAACTTGCTGAAGCTGAACTTGAACCGAGTAATTGTTCTAAGCGAGGTGTTAGGCTTCCACCCAACCGAGATGTTGTTTTCGGTTGCTCCACACCTCTTTGGGGGCAGCAAGGAAGCAGCCGCAGAACGGTCAGAGCTTTACGTAAAACTGGCAAACTTGCCAGATGAGCTAATTCATGACCTGCTGGCGATGATAACCCAGGTGGAGAAAATCAATCGCCAAGCGAACCGCAAGCGCCGCCACTAAAGTACGCACCCCTGTTAAGGGGTGCCCTCGCCTCTTTTTCTGACAGAATTTCTCATCCGTCGAAATCAGATCTTCGTACCAACCGGCCGCCATGCCGAAGGCGCACTATGCCGCTGCAATTGTGCCTGTAGACCTGATATGCCGCATTCGCGGCCACGATGTTCTCAGCGCCGGCAAGCTCCTTGAAGCGAAACCCGTCCTCGTTGATTTCATCCACGGTGAAAGTAAAATTGGCGTCGAAGAACGGCACCTTCTTAGGGTCTGGCAAATCCACCACATGTTGCTCCTGCCCAACTTCGCAAAAGAAGATGCTTTCCCGGCCGTACACCCATGCAATGACGGTGCGCCAGTCAAGCTTCCCTTTCGCCTTGTAGCAAACCTGCCATTCGTTCGCATGGCATATCAGCATTGGCCAGCTAAGCGGCTTCCTGATTGTGGTTTGTATTTCGGTTGATTTCAGGAGCGGCGCTGGCATTGAATGCTTCCTTTTTGTTCTATGAATGTTCTCATACTCAAAAGGAGTCAAGCAATCGCCGGTGGAACGAGCGAGTGGCGAAGATCGTCGGAGGGAGATGCATCAGGCCCGTTTGAGCGCCCCTCCCCCGCTCGCTCGCAACAGCGCCATGATGACCGGCCCAAGCGAAAACTCACCGCGCCCGGCCTTTGTTGTCAGATCCCGCAAATAGCCTCCGGCCGAGTTGATCTGCCCTGCCCTTTCGAGGATGCAGGCAATTGTCGCCGCGGCATTTTCCGGTCCCATGATCTCGCAGGCCTCCTGATAGGCCGATGGGCTGACACCCAGCATCGAGCGGACCACGACCGCCGCCGACATGAGTTCGCGCCAGCTGCCAATCGCGCCGCCCGGTCCGTAGTCGGCAATCTGTGGGCATGCCTTCAGCACCATTCCTAACGGGAAAGCCTTTATCGGCGCACTCGGTGGTTTAGGCTTTTGCTCTGCCTTCGCTCCCTGCTTCATTCGGAAGCTAGGTTCAAGTTCATTGATGGATTCGGTGTTTGAATTCTGTATGTGGCGGTCATCCTGGCCATCATTGGCGGACATATTTTCGGTTTTTAACTGACTTTCCAGAAGGTTGAGGATTTCCTCACGCAGAAGGCCCATTTCATCGAGAACAGATTCGATCAAAGACCGCTCCGGGGTCCTCGTAAGGCGGCCGACAAGAGCCAGATACATCGCCTCTATCGACGACCAATCGCCATCAGCCCCCTCCTCGACGGCAGCCGTAATGAGCTTGCGAACATCCCGCCGGCAGATGGTCAGTGCTTCCCGGGCGCGCTTCAGCAGCCGGTTCTCCTCGGCGACCTTTTGCGCCATGTGCGCGATCTCGCCAGCGCGGGCCAGCAATGGCGCAAAGCTGAAGCCGAACGCCTCTTCGATGTCCCCTGCCCGATCGCGATGCGCGTAGCGCTTGCCGTTCGGGCTGTCATGACGATCGATAAGCCCGGCCTCGACGAGTGCCGCAAGATTGCGGCGCAGCGTCCTTCCGGAGATTCCATGCGAGCGTACGGTGAGCTGAGCGTTCGACGGGAACACCACGAGCGTGCCGTCGCGGCGTAGTTCTGTCTCGGGATAAAACGTCAGGAGCGCGTTGAGGACGGCGAGCGCGCGGTCCTGGACGCCCAGCAGCTCACGAGCTTCGCAGGCGTCGCGAAAGACTTTCCATTTTTCGACAGATCTGCCTTGAGGCAGTTCCTTGGTGTCGAGCTGCCGTTTCACAAGCGCAAGCTTCGCCGGCCGCCGCCCGAAGGGCGTCGTCACATTTCCAATCTGCATTTTCTTCCACCTTCAATTAGGCAAAAGAAATCCGCTCACCAAAACGGTGCCAAAACTCTTGACAGTGATTCCGGGAAGTGCGATTCTCTGGGTGCTGAAATCAGAGAGGGCTTCCGGACGGCAACGTTCTGGGGGCCTTTTTCTTTTGCTATTTGGTCTCCTTGGATAGCTCGTATTCTTGGAAAAGCTCGTCGAGCTTCGCCGAGAGAAAGTTCCCGAACTGGGCGGCTTCATTTGATCTCAAAGTCAACGAGAAAGCCTTGTCAGTTGCCTTGATGGTTCCTACTAATGCATCGCCTGCTATTGGTTTCCATTCTCTCACCTCCTGCGAAGCCCGAGGCTCCGCTTGGGAAATTATCGACATAGCTTTCAGGAATCGATCGTCGGATGATAGTTTGGAGAAATCGGACGAACGAAAGAGCCTATTTAAAGCTTCTTGGCGATCCGCCTTGAACGCGGACGAAAATTCAAGCCAGCGGCGCCTTCCAACACCTGGCGCACTTCCGATAGCTTGTATGACATCGAGAGGTATCGATGATGAGACAGCGACTAGCTTGGAAAGCTCCGTTTTGTCAGTCGACAGCGCTTGACCAATCACGTGTCGCGAGAAACCTTTTTCCTCCAACCTGAAGGCAAAAACCGCGCGCTCGATATAGGACAGGTTTTGTCGCTCACTGTTCTCGACGCCTTGAGCCAGGACAAGTCCTTCATCATCGAAATCCCTTACGATTGCGAGGACTTTGATTCCAAGGAATGACGCTGCTTTGAGGCGGCGATGCCCGAATGCTACCTGGAACAAGTATGAGCTGTCCGCATCGGGGTGTGGCCTTACGAGGATCGGGATTTTCTGCCCGGTCTCTTTGAAAGACTGAACAAGTGGATGATCGTCGTCGAATACTACGTCTTCGAGCCTGTCACGAATGAAGGACACGTCGATAGATTTTGGATCCAACTCCTGGACATGTTGCCCGGCTTTTAGAGCATCTTGCAGTGCGCGCGTCTCGTCTTCCATACGGCCAAGAGTCAAGGCCATAGACTTGACTGGACCAGCCGGCTCTCTTGCCGACTCATCCTCCTGAAAGTTGGCCATGGCCAACTCTTCGACCGATTGCTGAAAAATTCCGCTTAGCTTCGTTCTTCTGCTCACTTGCGGCCCCACACTCGATGAAGGTTGGACAAGACTTCAGCGTTGGCGGCGTTTACGGACTCCAACGCTCTGTCATAAGTGGACTTCCGAACCTGACCTCGCTCGATCTCGAACAGTGTCTGACGGGAGAGGCCGGCATCCGAGATTGCAGTCGACTTCAAGATCGTCGCGGTCAAGACATCGTCCCCGAACAAACTTCTTAGCAGGGCGACGATTTGGGATTGTGGACCGTCAAACGGCTCGTGGCGTGTCACGACATACTTGATGAAGTCGTGGGACAAATCGCCACCAGCGTGACGAACCACAGAAAGAAGATCGGAGGTCATCAAAAGGAATTGCGACATCGATGCCACATCCACCATCTGCGGATGGATGGTAATGAGCATCGAAGTTGCCGCGCAAACTGCGCCCAAGGTCAAATAGCCCAGCTGCGGAGGGCAATCTATAACTACGACATCGTAAGACGCCTCAACTTCTGAAATTGCTGTACCCACCCGCTGGAAGAATGCGCCTCCCTTTTGGCCTCGCCTTTCGGCGAGCACCCGCGGCGTCTCGTGTTCAAACTCCATGAGCTCAAGATTGCCTGGAACGAGATCGAGACCATCGAAATAGGTTTTACGAATGATGTCCTTCAGGGCCTTTCGGGAATCATCGTATCGTATTGCGCCGTAGAGGGTTTCTCCATCTCCGACATCAAATTCCGGCTGAACGCCGAGCATAGAGGATAGTGAAGCTTGCGGATCGAGATCGATGGCCAAAACTCGGTATCCGGCAAGCGCCAGATATTGAGCGAGATACAATGTCGTTGTTGTCTTGGCCGATCCGCCCTTGAAATTGGTTACCGCGATAGTTTGAAGCTTCTCACCCTTTCGACGATGAGGCAAATAGCCCAAAGCGTCCTTCGGCTTCGATTGCGCGAGATGATGACGCAGTTCATTTATCTGGGAAAGCTTATACGATCGTCTTCCCGTGCTGCTCAAATCAGGTGCAGGGCCTTTCCCATCGATGGAAAGTTGACGTAAATATCCGTCGGACACCCCTATCAACTGCGCCGCTTCACCAGATGAGAACGTTCTCAACTCTTTTCGTGAATGCGGCGGGAATAGATGTTCGGATAGCAGCTTGAGTTGACGAGACAATTGCTTGGCCTGTCTCTCAATACGGATATCGGTGGTTAATACGGTACCTGTATCCAATTCGAAATTTCCTCACAAAACGGATGAATCGCTGATACGAAAACTAGCCGTATTCCATTAAAAAAGCGTATCAAATATTACACGATTCGTTTACCCTGCCAATCTTCCTGAGTGTACCTGCCTAAAGGCATAAAAGTTGGCCATGGCCAACTTCTTCTCTCGACAGTTTTGCAGTGCTTCATGCTGACCGCTCAGACACTTGAGCGGAAGCACCGGCGACGCATGTCAATCTGCCAACGGAGTTCCGCCAAGTAGAGCCACCATTAGAATCTCCAGATCGCGAATACCCCGCAAAAATAGATGACCTTGCAAATCAACTCGCAACAATACAATGTGCTGCCAAAACAGAGGCGACAATGATAAAAACAGACAGTTTTCGTGACCTAGAAATACGTCTACATGGTCTGGACAAGGCAAACGTTCCTTACAAACTATTCTACGATGAGACTAACAACCATCGCAAACTTCACGTCACTGCGAACGGACTAAATGTTGAGGATCCCGGTTGCTTTGTCCTAGCCGGCGTAGCGCTTCATAAAGGATCACCAGACCCGGATATACAAGAATTGCGGCGTCTGCTCGCCCTTCAACCTACCACAGGGGAAATCAAACTTTCGCATATTGGCAAGGGAGACTTGCTTTCATTGCTTCGCTCCAAACGGCTCGGCACATTCTTGGATTGGATTGAAGCAACGGGTTTGTACATTCACTACCATTGCCTCGATCAACTCTATTGGTCGATTGTCGATATTGTCGACAGTGCGATTATGGGCGGTCACCGGCCCGACCTCATACCCTTTGTGCCGGCGTTGAAGGATACGCTCAACACCGCGCTCCGCATCGATTTTGATACGGCGATATCGCTGTTCCGTGCCTTGAATTATCCAGCCCTTGATCCGAAGGACGGCAAACAATTCTATGAGGGCTTACGGACGATCCTGTTGAGACAGGCCCGTCAACTTAATCCGATTTACGGGCAAATGCTTGATACCTTGTTCGAATCGGCCGGTCATGGAACCGAATTTCCGTTTATCGAAGGGGTGCCAGACGATGCTCATGTTCTTATTGAAGGTTTTGATATCTTCTTCCGGCATCGTCTCACCATTCTCAGCAAATCCGAGCATGTTTTAGATATTGAAGAAGTGATACGCGAAAAATTCGAAACGCTTCCAGTGCCGGCTGACATAAATTTCCAATTTTCCGATTCCAAGTGCGAGCCGCTGATCCAGGTATCAGATGTTGTCGCTGGGCTTCTGGGAAAATTCTTCAATTATCTCGTCCTCAGTGACGCCGCCAAAATCAAGAGCGATCTGCAGGCTCTCGATGACCGGCAGAGATCAAATCTCTCGAAGATCGGTTCCCATCTCACCAAGTCAGCAACCGAAAACAAGGCTTTTGCACACCGCGTCGTGAGCCTTACTGACATGGCGAAAACTGATCTTTTGTTTCCCTAGATTCGTGTCCTACTGCCAACGTGGGAGTCTTAACCATGAAGAAACATCGCCCCAAGAGCCGGCGAAACCGGCGGAGGATGCCCAAAAAAGAAAACATCACCGCCATCATTCTCGACAAGCAGTCGAAGAGGATCATGTTCGTCACCAAAGACATGCTGACGAACCAGCTCTATCGCGACGGGCCGCGCATTGCGGCATCATTCGATGAGCTAGCCCGGGGGGCTTTAGGTGAGTGCAGTGAGGTCATTTCGATGGCTCAAGTGATGTTGATCAGGCACTTGCCGAAAACCGGGGACAAAGGCTCAGAGGCGACCTGCGCCCGACTGCTTTATAGCGCGGCTCAATCGTATGTCGCAGCGATCGAAGTCGCTCGCAAGGGATATCCCAGGGAGCTAGGCGTGTTGATGCGCGTTATCGTGGAAACAATCGCCACGGTTCTGGCGATCGCAATCGATGGTGGCCCCACACTCGAAAAACTCCACAAAGGCAAACTGGAGACGACCAAATGCATTGGCGTCGCAAAGAAGGCACTACCGTTCATCGGCCAACTGAATGGTGAACTCAGCAACAATTTCGTTCACATCGGCGCGCTGCAGGACACGGTGGACAGCGCGACTCCCTACACCAAGGGAGACGAGCGTCTAGATTTTGTGATCACGACGATGAAGCTGATGGCTTTATTACTCGATATCGTAACAGAGGTTATTTTCGCCGCCGATATCCAGAAACACCGCTATTGGAAAAGAGAGGGCGAGGGTTGGACATTCGAGCCAAATATCGAGACGCGGGAGTGGATGGAGAAGTTTGCGCCACATGCCAAGGCGCCGCCTTCCGAGGATTGTGCTGCAGTCCCAAATGTTGCTTAGTCTTGACATCAAAGAATGCCCGATTGAGCGCCGCCACCTTCCGAAAATGTCATCCCTGTCTGTCGGCGTTGACCTTGCCCCCAAGTGTTTGCTCCAGCGGTTTTGGTTTGCTGTGTTCGTGGTGGTAGCGGCGGGTTGCGGTGCGTCGCCATTCCGACTGCGCAGTAGCGCATCACGCCGCCCGCTGAGTCGCGCCGCAGGTATGACAGTTGCCACCAAAGTCGTCCGAGGTGCTGATCACGTCACCTTCGCAACTTCGGCACATACGTCTCTCAACAGTGTAGTCATCATGGCACAATAGGCACCGTAGCTTGGTCTGGGAGATGAGGAAGGCCGTTCTGAATTCACTTTCGCTCACGGCCCCCCGGCCCAATGAGCCCTCGTAGTAGCACTCATGGCAGACATAGCGCCGAGCGCCTTTTTTGCGGCCAGTCAGCGCTTCGATTTGTCCGCTTCCCAAAGTTTCGTAGAAGCAATCCAGCATTTCGGCGAGTTCCATGTGGGGCGTGGACCAATCGCCATCGTGGAAAAAGGAAAAACGTGTTCCCGAGATGTACGCCATCCAGTCGGAAAGAAACTGCTTTTCGGGCCAGAGTTCAGCATATTGGTTGGCAAGAAGTTCAGCCATCTGCTTCGGCTGAAAAATTGCATTCGAAGTACCTTGGTGGACGATTTTATTGCGCCATTGCCGAAGGCGATTGAAGCGTTCAGTGAACTGGGGGGACATCGCTTTTGGGCATACTGAATTGACGGTCGTGACCAAGTCGGTGGCGTCAAGAGTCCTCAAGTCAGTGAAATCTATATCGCCCCCTGATGCTTTGAACCGTGGGTCGGTTCCCAAGAGGAGCAAGTATGGGCTGACTGCACAGATCTTTGATTTGAGCGCAAGCTCGGTTGCCTGTCCCGCCCAGGAGCAGATCTTCTCAAGCTCGACTTTGCAGTGGTCGTAATAGCGCTTTCGCTCAATTTCCCAGTCATCGACTGCGCTGTAGTCGCGCTCGCGATGGTGTTCGAAGTCGCTGATTAAATGCAAGAGATCGTTCCATCCAGCAAAGAAAGCCGTCTTCGCTGCCTGCTCGAAATGGTCCGCGGTAGGTATGTTGGTGATAGCCACTTGTTTTGCCCGGATGAGGTCAATTTGAAATATTAGGGTAGGGCGGCAATATTCACAATCGATAAAGATACTCCGGATAGAGCACGCTTGTCCTGAATCAAAGTAGGCGCGTTGCCCGACCACTCCGCCTCGTAGCATTGTTGTAATAGCTCGACGCTTGCTGCACGGATCGATGACGGGACTGATCCATAGCCTCGGGTAGTGGAATTCCGCGATTGGCCGCTTCGGTCAGGTAGCCTGACCTCAGTCCGTGCGCAGAAAATTCTGCGCTGTCCAAACCCGCCATCTCCGCCCGCAGCTTGAGAATCGCATTGACCGACTGCGGATCCAGTGCCCGCTTCGACACCGTGCCCCAACGTCCGATCCCGCGAAACACGCTGCCCTTGTCAATCTTCGCGGCCGTAAGCCAAGCATTTAGCGCCTCGACCGGCCGACCAGTGAGATAAACGATGTCGTCCTGCTCGCCGGAGGTTGTTTTCGTTCGGCCAAGATGAATGGCGAGAGAGGGAAGGGGAGGGCCGCCTTCGGTCTCAATCGGAGCTTCCTCGGTCAGTTGCTCCAGGCGAAGGCCTGCGATCTCGCTGCGCCGTCGGCCACCGGAGGCGAAGGCGACCATCAGGATGGCGCGATCGCGGACGTCGCGCAGACTGCCGGTCGAACAGGTCGCCAGCAGTTTTGACAGGACATCGCCGGTAACCGCCTTGGCGCTCTTCCGGGCTCGCTTCCGAGGTACGGCGCGTACGGCGAGCCGAATGGCGGATTTGAGGGCAGGGGAGGCGAAGGCGCCGTCGAGCCCGCGCCATTTCGTCAGGGTCGACCAGTTTGCCAGCCGACGGCGTACGGTCGCCGGCGCGTGGGGGCCGATGGATTTCAGGAAACCCTGGGCGCGCAGATTGTCAGCGACATCGGCCGGCATGCCATGTTCGGGATCGGTCACGCGCTTCTGCTGATCCCAGAGGTGCTGCGCGACGAATTTGAGCAGCAGCGCTTCGGGCGCCGGCCAAGTCAGCGATCTCTTCGTCGTGGCGAGAGCCCAGGCCTCGAGATAGGCAAGATCGGACGTCAGCGCCCGTAGCGTGTTGGCCCCCATGCCCTCGTTGACGAGATGGCGCAGCGTTTCGATATCGCTGTCGGTGAGCAGCTCGGCCAACTCATCCCGGCGGTCGATAGGCAGAACGGACGCAATCGTGTCGAGCTCGACGGCGCGCCGCTCGACGCCATTCAGGCTGGCGGGCTTTCGCGGTACCGCCATCAGTCGATCTCGACATGCGGCCGCCAGCGGCGGATGATTTCGACAATCTCCGGCTTGTAGGTATCAGGATAGGACAGCGTCTCCTCTCGGGCGATATAGGTGAAGACGGTGATCATGTCTTCGCAGATTTCTGGATCGAGGTCGGCCAGGTCGGTGAGGTCCAAGCCGCCATGCACGTCGGCGTTCCACCAGGCGAGCATAAAGTTGGCGACGCGGCGGCCCTGGCCGGTATCGCCGTGGGCGACGTTAAGCAGCTTCTCGAGGGCGAAGCGGACGCGATCTTCCATGGACAGAGCCTTTGCAGAGCGTGATTTGGCCCAGATTCGGCGGATTCGGGGATTCTGTCAATCTACCATCGATAAACGATGGTTATCGATGGTAGATATCCCAACCCACTGTCATACTCACTAATGAATGCTAACGTCATGATCACTTTCAGTATGAAATATATTTATCATATTTTCAATGCTTTAACTATCGGCTGACCTGCGGCAACGCCCAGCCTCCGACGATAAAGGCCCCGGGCCAGCCGGGGCCAGGAAGAGATAGGGACTATTCAGTCCCGGTCCTCCCAAGGAATGATCGCCTGCAGGCTGGCGTCATCCTGGCCGGCGTATCTGCCGAGGTTGGCATTGAGGCGGAGCTGCTTGATGAAGAGAGTGAACTTCGTGCCGCCATTGTTGTTCTGACCCTGCCAGATGGCGCCGACTTCAAGTTCGTAGCCCGCCGGCGATTTGCCGAAGATGCGATGTGTCGGCGCTTTCTCGTTGGCGGATGTGAAAGGGACGGCGCGGATCTCGATGTCGTGGGTGAGGGTGGATATCCGGCCAGTACCTATGGAGCCTGCGATGTTGTCATCTTCAAACTGGATGAAGTTGGTGAGCTTGTTGTTGGTCATGATGTTTTTCCTTTCTTGGGGTTGCGATGACCGTTCATCAGCATGTCGAATGAGCAGGGACTGCACCCGTAGGGCCGAAGCAAAGCGACGGAGGCTGCTGACCGGAAAATTTGTTTCGCGAGGAAGCCGCAGGCGGGGAAATTTTCAGGGGAGCGGCTTTGCCGTACCTGCGGCGACATGCGAACGAGCATCAAGAGCAACCCGAACAAAGGAAAGGCGACCTGGCCCCAATGTGAGCCACCCTTCCAGTGTCGATATGACCTCGACGTTCGCCGGGATTGTCCGTTTCCATGCGACGTTCCCGGCCAACACTCGATCCTCACCTTTCGGGCCCAAAAACGTGGGGGCCATGACCCCGTGTTCGGCATAATCAATTCAGCGCTCCGGACATTTGGCGTGCCGCCAAGGCGTAGACAGAGCGTGCGAGGTAAAGTTCCCCCGTCGCTGCCCGATCGGTCATTGCACGGAGGTAACCGCCTGGCGATGTCACCTCCCGCATCTCCTGCTTCTGGATGGTGATGGCAATAGCGACGGCCGCGGCCTGTTCTCCCATCTGCTGAACCGCGCGCTCGCGGGCGTCCAGTGAAATGCCAGCGCAGGCCGCCATTTTTGGGATCGACTTGATCAGGTCAGTCCAGTTTTTCGCAGTTATTCCCCACATGCTCAGTGCCGGGGTTCCCCTCAACAGGTCCTGCAGGGCAGGCAGGCCATTCCGCTCGCTCGGTTTTGGCTTGCGTGTCACCGCACGCTGTCTCAGGCTTTCCTCAAAAGCCCCTTCGCTGGCGGAGCCAGCCTTTTCAAATTTATGTTGATCGGCGTTAGCCGATCGCCGTTCATTATTACTTTCTACGGGCTGATAGGGGTTTGTATTCTGTATGTGCTTATTGTTTTCGAGAAACAGGCCTATTGTTTTTGGCACGCCTCTAGGCTCTTCCGGAGCGGCACCAAGAGCGGTTATCTTTCGTGCCAACCACTCGATGAGGCATGTGGCCCTTCGCAGAACATAGCTGGTGGCGCCTGCAGGCTTGCCGACGGCTTGGAGGACCCGGTGCAGACGCCGGACGGAGGCTGACATTGAACCAAGGCCGCTCAACGTTGCCTCCTCGATCAGGGCATTGAGCATTCTGAGCGTGCCGCGATACCTGCGAAGCGCTGTGTTGCGCGCTGCCTGCTCAAGGCGGGCAGACCGAACCAGCTCCGTGAGCTCACCATGGCGAGCAGCGAGTATGCGGAGATCGATCCCGCAAGCCTCCGAAACGTCGCCGTCAGTCCCGCGGCCGGGGAACCGCTTGTAGTTCCCGCTATCTTGCATGGTGACCAAGCCGGCGTCGAACAACCGGGAGAGCAGATAGCTTACGCGGCTCTCCGAGCGGTTCAGTTCGAAGGCCAGATGCTTGTTTGATTTGAAAACAATCGGACTACCATTCTTTTCAAACGCCTCTTTGGGCGCCGTGTTGACTAACAGCACAAGCAGGTGCGCTTCGGTGGCATTAATCAATCCAGTGCAAGGTAGTGCTTGCGCAAGAAAAGCAAGTTCTGATCGTTGAACGGTTCCGAGCGACACGGCCTTCGCCATCGCGATATGCCTCATCCTTTGAGGCGTGATCTTTCGTCCCTGCAGCCGTGTTGAATGGCAAAGTGTCCCCATTGTCCCCTACTTTCAAAAGCAGAGACCAGGCAAAGAGTTAGCGTTCGCCGAACAGACGTTTTGTGGTTGACATTGAGGCGGGGAGGGTGCGATAACGGTTTTGGCTTATATATTATCTCTACCCAGCCGCTTCCGGATATGTTCGGGAGCGGTTTTTTCTTTTCTGGTCTGTTTGTTCTCTCCGTGAAATTTGATCAGCCCGGACCTGATTCCCGGTCTGATTTGCGCGCGAGCATAGACGACTATTTAGGTAGTCGCAAATAGTTCTAAAATTGGTGCGTTAAGAAAGTCGCTCCAAAAAACGTCATTTTAATAACTATTTGATTTATCGCTGTATTTTAGATTAGCGAATGCCCTGTCCGCTTTTCCAAGCGTGTCAAAAAGGTAATATTTCATTTTATCGAATGCTACCTAGGGGCAAATCGACCCTCCCGCGGGCCCCTTTCGATGCTGCGAACGATGATTTTCATAGTGGCTTGATGCACGCCTACGGCCTTCATTGCGGAGGAGATGAAGTCCGGATCGTAAGATGCGCGCAGTCTTCGTCGATGCTGCCCGTGAAGCGTTCCTGTCAGTCTCTCCGGACGACGACGCGCCCAATTGTTGAGAAATAAACTGGGGATCTCCCGTCTATCGTCAACCGTCTGCGCGACGTGCTGACCGATCGGTTCGGAACATATCTCGTTGAGGATAGTGCTCCCAGCAATGCCAGGATGATATCTCAGTCTTTGAGTGGGAATATCCGAAGCCGCCCCACTTCCCGCAGCCCGGATGCTCGCAATAGTGCTCGTCGAGAATCCCATCGCCGGTCTTATTGGTCTGGTCACTCATAGATGGGCATCTCCGATTATGTCGACTGGCCCCCTCGACGTCTCAATAAGCGGCCAGCGGACCTTCTTCTTCCATTCGGCCAAGGCCTCGTCTGGTGACGCGCAGAACACCCATTCAATGAAAGCATCGGAAATCTTGGGGTGGTCGTAAAGAAGAGCAGCAATGCCTTTTCGCTCGCTGAACAATATCTCAATTCCCGCGCCAGTCGGTATGTCGTCGTCATCGGCCCAGAGTTCCATAGCGACATATCCAGAATAGGCAGTCAGGTCAGATTCCCGATCCACTTCGCCCATAAGCCGCGGATCAAGTTCTTCGTGGCTGGCCTTCTGCGTTCCAACAAAATCGCCGTCTTCCAGAAACCCTTTTGGGTAGATGCGATGCTTTTCGAGAATGTAAGGACGGATATGCATATTAGTCTCCTATCCGAACAGATCGGCCGTTTTGCTCTCGCCTTCGACCGGCAGCAGCACGAGGCCGTCATCAGGCAATGGTCGCTGAAGCTCTTTCGCTTCGTCCCAAGACGCGGTCAGCCACATTTCAACCTCATCCTTGTTCGTCAAAATAACCGGCATAGCCTTCGGGTGGATTGGCTTCACGATGTTGTTCGGGCCCGTCGTGAGGAAGCCGAACAGCTGGTGATCTCCCTCACGAGGGGTCTTCATCGATCCGCGGACGCCGCGCCAATCGGTCCAGAAGCCAGCGAAGAAAGCGATTGGAGTGTCTTCATTTATGGCAAACCAACGTTTCGTCTTTCTGGGCTTGGTGTCTTCCCATTCACAGAAGGCTGTCCAAGGCACTACACATCGGTGCTTTACGCCGAACCATCGGCGCCAGTGGCGTGAATCGAGGTCCCGAATGTTGGTTACGCCTGAATCTGGCTTGCCCTTAGTGACGTACTCCGGCGATGGCATCCCCCACGTCAGCCCGACGAGCTCCCGGCCAGTTTCGCCATTACGCACCACTGGTCCCGGTCGATCTGGATAGATTTCCACATCGGGCTCAAGGTTAAGCCGCTCCTGCATGATACCCACGATGTCGCGGATCGATTCCTGATTGGTCTTCACGCGGTACAGATTACACATACCCACCTCAACTCCACCTTCATTTGTTCTTATTATGTTCCGCCAAAGAACTGGAGTCAAACGGCGAACGGCTGCATATTAAAACTGCTGACGAGCCAACAAGATCCTGAAACTGAACGAAAATTACCAATTGATTAAATGCGATATTTAACAAAGGGTTTTCGTTTGTGCTGCGGATGGCGGCCCATTAATCACATTGTTGCCCTTTTGCTACAATCCGAAATTAAGGCAGCGCGAATATGATTGTATTATGCCGTTCTACATTGCCGACCCTGCATTTGATCTGCCATTTGTGAATCAGCGCCGAGCCAAGAGGCAGGGAAACACGACCTCAGGCTTTGCGTTGGTGGAAATAAAATTTTGACTGGAGGTCAACCATGAACATCAAGAGCCTTCTTATCGGCTCCGCTGCGGCTCTCGCAGCAGTATCCGGCGCTCACGCTGCCGACGCTATCGTCGCTGCTGAGCCTGAGCCCCTGGAATACGTTCGCGTTTGCGACGCTTTCGGCACCGGCTTCTTCTACATCCCCGGCACCGAAACCTGCCTGAAGTTCGACGGTTACATCCGTTTCCAGACCGACTTCGGCCGTAACAAGTCCGGCACGTCTGACTGGGATTCGTTCACACGCGCTCAGTTCAACATCGACACCCGCACCGACACCGAGCTTGGCGCTCTGCGTGGCTACATCGGTCTGCGCGGCAATGCCGACCACGACAACAACCGTGGCGTTAACGTTGACCAGGCTTTCATCGAGCTCGGCGGCCTGAAGGTCGGTTACTACTACAACTGGTGGGATGATGGTCTCTCCGGCGAAGTCGATAGCCTTTCTTCGAACGCTACCCGTCTGAACGCTATCCGTTACACCTACGACGCTGGCTCGTTCTACGTTGGCGTTGCTGTTGAAGAGCTGGAAGCTTCTCGCGGTTCTTCCAACATCTCCAGCGACTTTGCAAAGGGCGGTTCGTTCGAAGGCCCGAACAACGTTGGTATCTCCGCTATCATCGGCGCCAAGTTCGGCGGCGTAAACGCTAACATTCTCGGCGGTTACGACACCGACCAGGAAGAAGGCGCAATCCGCGGTATCGTCACGGCTGACATCGGCCCGGGCACGCTTGGCCTCTCCGGCGTTTGGGCTTCTGGCGCGAACAACTACTACGAAGAGTCCGAGTGGACGGTTGCTGCTGAATACGCAATCAAGGCTACCGACAAGCTGACCATCACCCCCGGCGTTCAGTACTTCGGTACGATCGACATCGGTGCTGACAACCAGTTCGTTGGCGACCGCGATGCATGGCGCGCTGGTGTAGCTGTTGGCTACAAGATCACCCAGGGCCTCTCCACGCTCGTTTCGGTTAACTACCAGGACGTTGACGGCACCGAAGGTGTTGACACTGGCGCCGGCGACAGCTGGGTTGGTTTCGTTCGCCTTCAGCGCACGTTCTAATCTGATCTGACATTGTCAGTGATGAGAGCCTCGGCAGCAATGCCGGGGCTTTTTTGTGCTTCGCATTGCGTCGGCTGCGTTTTCTTAACGCACTGTTATCAAGGCGGAATTTCCCGTTAAGGCATCTGCAGAAATTGCAAGAAAATAAGCAAGCCAAAGCATTATTTTTTGGACAATGCCCGAAAATTTGTTTAGCATGTTCGTGAGTTAGAAGGCTCGGATCAACCCCTGATCCACCGGGGCCGAGTCGATAACTCCAGTCAAAGTTCCTGATGAGAATCAGGTTGCTCCCCAGCTCTCCAGGCTGGGGAGTTTTGTTTTCACGGGCATCAACCCTTGGCAGGGCGATCACGCGCCGCTGTTCTTGCGAGCATCGCGTAGGTGCTGCGCAATTGAACGACAGCCAAATCAATCCAAGACGGTTTGTCTTCGACGATGGCTTTCACGGGTTCATCCTCCTCCACTCGCCTTCGAAATCCGAAAGGGCCATGTTCCACAGCCTGCAAGGGATATACCTTGAGATGGAGCGTGGATTTCGCCCTGAAGGTGTCGGCCTGAAGCAGGGCACGCCTCGAATAGAGGACGCGCCAGAGAGCATCCAGGCGTCTCCCCTTGCGAGGATCCGTATTTGCTGCCGCAGCTCGTCTGCAAAGCGCGTGGCATCGCCAATATCGCGTTGTCAAACGGAGGTGCTTGCGCACAAAATCCTCCATCTCCGCCCCGAAGTCGACATCAACCAGGTGGCCGCGATCGCGGAAAGTGGCTTGCGCGGATTGGGCGTATGCGTTGAGCCTATCGGCGAGTTTCTCCATTTCAGCACCGGCATTTGCCGGATCATCGTCAATGATCAGTTGCACAGCAGTAACGGGTATTGCCTCGATCAGCTGACCGACGCGAACGGTCATACACGCGCCGTCGATATGAGCGAGCATCCAGACCTTGCCTTCGAGGGGCGGGCCGGCGAGGATTTTGCTCCGAGGGGTCATTATGCACCTCGCAAAAAACAAGCCGCCGCTGAACCTTGGCACGCTCGATGGCACGCCAGGGCGTAAGCGGTCATCTGCGCCAGCAGGTCTTTGTCCTCTGCGCACTTTCTCGGGAACCATTCGCGAACAGCTGCAGCAACGGCTTCATCACTCGCGCCGCCGTGGCCCTGCAGGATCTTCCACTCCAGATAGCTTTTCGCGAAATCTCGCCTTGTCCGTACTGGCCGCACGAAAAATGAACCATCACGCACGGTGGTATGACGCGCAGCCTGCAGGGCGTCTCCGGGAGATGGAAAATACGCCTTGACCCAACCTTCTTGGGACGCCTCTTCAGGCGCGACAAAGCGATAACCTCTGCCGGCATGGTAGAGGACACGGTCAGTCTGGTTCTGACCGGGATCGGGACCGTCAACGAACTCCGTGACGTCGAATATCTGGTGGGCCTGCGTCATTTCCGCTCTCCTTTCAATACGCGAAGCGGCCTTTCTGCCCGGCGGGCAGGAGCACTCCGCTCCTGTCCCCGAGCTCGTGCGGAACAGCGGGAGAGAGGGGGGGCAAGATCCGGCGAAGAGCGTGCGGGCACGCGGCCTGATGGTGCGCAACGCGGTTGCACCCTTCAGGGTGCGACGGAATTGCTGCACCGGAGGGACGAGGCGGTTCTTGTTGGGGGAGAGACGGGCAGCGTCCTCTTTCCCCCGCTGAAGGACTTGTGGCCGAACGGCCGGCCGGTTTCCCAGCCGAGGATATCGAGGCTAGAGCGATCCTGTCAGGTGAGCGGAGTGGGGCGAGGCAGGGGGCCGCGCTGACCAAATAGCGTCGTAGTTATTTGCCGGAGACCATGGGAAACCGGCCGGACCGGCCTCTGTGTCGTGTGGGCGAGCCCGCACGCGATCGGCAAGGTGGAGCCCGCGAACTACAGTCGATCCAGCTCAAATGAAGAGCATCGGAGAAATCAGCATGGCGCCGGCCGCAGGACGGGATTTCGGGAATTCTCGACGCGCTAAGGTCGGAACCAGGACAGCCGCAGGAGCCTGAGCGTAGCGGCCCTGCAGGGGAGGCGGGATTGACTGGCCCCGCCCGTGCGTTCCGCATGAAAAAGGCCGCTCGCAGGCGGCCGTCACAGATCGGGTGGGCGGGGTGTTCGAGGGGTGGGGCTCCAAAGGGGAACCCCTCGCGCCTAGCCCACCCGCTCGATGCGGAAGGGTTAGGCGAAATGGTCAATCGAAAAGTGCGTTCACGAGCGGCTCACCCGGTTCCAACAAAAGCACCAGGTCATGATGATCTTCTGCCGAAAGTTCCTGCCAAGAACCGTCACCCCAGCGCAACTCCCGGCGTTCAAATACCGGTTCGTATTCATAAATACCGTAGGCCGGCTTCGGGAGTTTCCATTCTTTCGCAAGTTTCGAGCCCGGTTTTACCAGCGCTACACATACTGTGGCTTTTGTCGGCACATTGCCCGTCATTTATTCTTCCTCGTGTTTTGCCATCCGTCGCGGCTTCTTGGCCGCGATGGGTGCGACCAGCGATTAATAGTCGTTTTCAGTGGCCCGGATCCGAACCAGAATGTTATGCAAAAAGGGCACCGCCTCCCAACCATCTTCGCCATATTCCTCCGGGTGTTTTTTTCTCCACTCGATCTCCTCACAGGCGAGGGCCGGAGGCATGATATCGAGAATGTGGAACAGACCGCCCAAAAGGCCGGCCGCCAGAGCAAGAGTGTTGATGAGGGCGGCGGTTGTCCCGCTCCAGATCGGCAATACCGAAACGCCGATCATGATCATCATCACCGCGCCGGGGATAATGAGGCCAGCTCGGACGGCCGGACTTTTCACATGAATAAGAATATCGGACATCCTTACCTCAAACAGTCAGACGGTTTCGATATCGGTTTTTGTGAAATCGTCACCCTTGAACAGAAGGGGTAGCCGGTATTCCTTTGCACACGCATAAACGAAGCAATCGCCCATATTCAGGCGAGCTGGGTGAGCGACAAACTTTCCATAGTTTCTCGCGGCATCGATAGCGGCGCGATGCGTCTTTCCTCCGATCGGCATTTCACGAGCGGCGATCAACGTCAAAAAGCTTTCGACGTTTTGTTGAGCGGTCTCTATAAATTCCGGTGGGATCGGTGCCTGCTGTCCCACTTTTGCATTCGCCATCTGGCGGGACAAGCTCAGAACCGCTTCGAAAACTGTCATCGACGAGTAGAAGATCGGTTTTTTGGCTCCCTCCAGTTTGACAATCAGGGAAGCTGCGTCGCTCTCATTGGTCAGGATGGCGACGATTGCGGATGCGTCGATATACATTTATTCTTCCCAAAGCTCGTCTGTGAATTTCTTCATATCAAAGGGTTGGGGGGTCGGGCCGAGCACGGTTCGCACCTCGTCCTGCAGCTTCTTGATGCGCTCACTCAAAGGGATCGCATTTTCGGCCCGAGCAAGCTCGTTTTCCAAAGCACGTCTTACCGCTTCGGTCTTATTCGGTGCTTTCGTCGCCATCTGAACTTTTCTTGCAAGTTCATCTACGGCACTATCGCGGATATAAAGAGACACGTTCAAATCCTTTCGCGTATATACACGCTTAGATATTCGTATATTCTATATGGAATATACGCGTTTGCAAGCTCAAAAGAAGCTCAACTGCCCGCGCTTATCTGTCGTGAACAGGAGGGGAAGAGCCGTTTCAAATCCTCGCAGATCACCTGCGCCCGCGATGACTGGCACGGTCTCATTCTCCGGCACTTCAGCCATTAGCTTCCGGCCCCATCCATCCAGGATATGCGAGCCGGTAAACCATTCATCTCGAAATTCCATTCGCAGTGTATCACCCTCAATGACGACGGCCGGAATGTGCATGAGGAAAAACTGAATATAAGCCATATGGACAGCGCGACGGTCGATGTCCACGGCCATCACATGCAATTGACGCTGATAGTTGAAACCCGCGTCCCGCATTGCCTCTGCAAGCGCTATAATCATTGCACCGGCACCGACGGCTGGTTCGTGAGCGGTCATATACCCGCGCTCATCAATCGTACGTTTGACCACTTCCGGATCGATGGTCATACGCGCCATAAGCTGGCAAAGGCTATAGGGCGTAAAAAATTGGCCTCTCGCCTTGTTGTGCAACTCCAGTGAGTGGAATACCTGGCCCAAAACATCGGCTGATCCAGCCTCAAAGGCCAGCTGCAATTGGCCCAAGATTTCCGGAAAGATGTCAATTATATACCGATCATAGCGCTTTACGATTTCAAGATAGCGCGCTTCTCGCTTATCCCGGTTGCGCAGGTCGATTGTATTGCTCAAGGCAATTGCTGCGCACTCGCACCAGTCTGAAAAGACAGCGTAAAGATCATGCTTGTATTGGCAGCGCTCAAACAGCATGACGATTGCCTGTACTCGATTGCGTGTTGTCATCTGCATTCTTCCTTGATCCGCGCAGCGGATGTACTGCCCCTAAGGGCAGGGGCTGCGCTCCTGCACCTTCGGACTGGCGATCCAGCGTGGGGGTGGGGGACAAGGAGAAAATCGGGAGGGGGATCACCCACCCCAAAAAGGGGCCGGACGAAGATCTGCCGGCGTCAAGGACGCGCAAAGGATCCTCGGCCGCGTGCTGCACGACAGCGCGCAGCGCTGGAAGGAAGCATGGGGAAACCCGATTTTGTCCTTGAGGGGGAGGGGGAGCAGCGCTCCGACTTCCCCTGCCGGCGGAATCGTCGCGTAGCGGCATTGTCGGCCGCAATCGCGGCCGGAGCCTCCGCCATCACTACGGCGCTATGGGGAGCGCGTTCTGGCTCCGGCTCACACGATCGTCGTGGAAAGAAAACGATAGCGCGACCAGGAGGTATAAATTTTAAACAATAGGGTGGGTGGGGAGTTCGAGGGGCGGGGCGTCAGGGGAGCCCTTCGAAGGCGGCCGGGTTCCTCGCAAAACCCGGCCTTTGGTTCCGCCGCATCTCCCGGCGTTGCCATGCGTTTCATCTAGCAAACAATTTCAAGCGTCAATCCGCTTAAGCCGCATAGATGGATGGCAACGCGCTGCGCGCCGTCAAAATCATCGCAATCGGTGATGGCTTCACAGCCGCCCTCAATGAGGTGTCCGTAGACGGTGAAGAATTCCGCTTTGTCGCGGGACTTTCCGCCCTCGATACAAGTCCCATCCATTCCTTCTTGGGCGGCATCGATGCAGCCACCGAGTTCAAGGTTGGAAAATCTCCTCCATTCCGGCTCCTGCAGGGCCGTGCAGCAATTGAACAGCTCGGCCGAGTTGAAAGGCGCTTTCTCGGCCGGTGCATTAGAGGAAACGGAGCGCATCATCGTGCGCCCTTCAATTCGGCCATTTTGGCTCCAAGAAGCCAAAGCGCCTTGTTGAGCTTTATGTCCTGATCGATGCCAGTCACGGCGCGGGACGTGACACGCCGGCGGCGTCCAAGATCATCGCGGCCAACGGCGCGGATACCGCCTTTGATGGCGTTTTCCTGCACGACATTCCAAGTAGTCCAGAGGTCGTCAGAGACATCATCGCTGCGGCGCTGCCTTAAAAGCTGCTCGGGCTGGATCGGCGTTTTCGCCTCGCCCTCGGTATCGCCAAAGCGCAACAAGTGCGCTCCTTCAGCAAGAATTTGTCTTTCATCTCGATTGAGACGCATGTTTGACCAATCCTGCGGCGCAACAAGCGCGTTTTCGGCGGCTTTGAGCACGGTATAGGTCCCATCGATGACCTTCGCCTGTACGTCGCCGGAGTGCCGGACCTTGATTTCCTCGATGGTGCCGGTCTGCGTGACGAGTGAATTCAGGCACCGCACGCGGAACAGGCCCGCCATGAGTTCATAGGCGCTTGTACCATCGTTGGCGTTCTTCAGGAGAATTTCGCAAACGGTGTCGCCGACATTGTAAATCTTGCCGTCATCAATGCGGCGAAGACGAATGAGGTGCTTGGTATAGTCGGCCTTGCCCGCCGTGCGGCTGGATGATTGCTTTGCGCCAACCGGAACGAAACCTTCTTTCGTCAAACCACGGAGGATTTCGATTGTCGGGATCGGCTGGAAGCGTTCCGAACGGCTTTCATGCGCGGTTTTGGCGAAGATCGACGGTGCGAGCTTGCGCAGCTCGTCTTCCGTCAGAGCGCGGCCAGTGTCGAAACGTGCTGTCGAGGTGTAAACGGTCATGATAGGCCCTCCATTGTTGCCAAGTCCAAAGCAAGCCCCGCAGTGGGCGAAGCCTTTACCCACCGTTCCGGTGGATGTGCTCTCACATTCACCGGAACGAAGGGGGAAGGGCGAAGCCCGCTCCCCGGTGATCCGTGGGGCTAGTCATGGGTCTGGCTGGCTGAAAATCGGAAGGTTCGCCGCTGAAGGTGGTGAAAACCAATTTTCTGACGGACGGACAGGCGAAGCCTGCTTGCCCATTGGCGAGACCAACGGAGCATCGTAGAGCGGGAATGAAACAGGAAGAAAGGGCAGAGAGCGTAGCGGCTGCACCGCGCGGATTAGACCGCTTGGGCGGTCACATTACAAGCGCAGCGCCTGGACAAGCGATCGTTACCGGAACGGCGGAGACGGCCGTAAGGCTGGCTCCGTGGCAAAGCCATGGAGCGCGGTCGCCAGTGGCGATGGCCCCGAATTTCAGTTGTATTCAAGTTTATTCACGCCATAATATTGAAATCAACTCGCGCAATTGGGGGCATGTTGCGATGATTACTTACAAGTCTTTTCTGGTCCTATCCACACTGCTCACCTGTTCGACGGCAGCATTCGCGGGTGAGTGCGATGCCATTCTAAAGAATGGTGTTCGCAACACTTACAAGACGCTTCAGAGCGGTAGTTTCAATTCGACATTCAAACAGAAATATTGCGATGCCTACAGCACAGCGAAAAGCGGAAGCAACTCAGGAAGTGCCGGCGGATCATACGGCCCTTTCTCGGCGAATGGCAGTGTGAGTAATCAACGAATGGAGAATATGTCCAAGGAATTGTGCAGCGACACTAACAGCGCGCTGTCCGATGAACGCGACTTGGAAATCCTTGAGGCGATAGCGGATAAGAATATCGTAGACGCTTGGTCAGCCTGCGTCAGCAGCCGCGGGGGATTGTTTGTGAATGGAGAACTGAACGGCAAAACGTTGGTGATCGAGTACAGGATGCGCTCAGCTGGCGCTGTCAACTTGGCAACGGTGGAGGGCAACCCGACGGTCATCAACGCAAAGTGTGACGATGCTGTTAAAGATGGAACTGTAATCAACACGGGTGGGAGGTTTCAAACGTGCACGCGAGAAAGCGACGATCCCATAACAATCACCGTGAACACGTCCTTCGAATCCAAAAAGTTTTTCATTCCCGCCTTTAATAAGGAAGAGGTCAAGAAGGTCGAGCCGGCAGTTGCTCCTCCTCCGCAACAATGCACTTTGAATTGCCTGTTGGTGGAAAACCGCGCGGATCCGCGCTGCCATGGCGCGGGAGGCCTCAGCATTATTGGCACGATACCAGTGAAATGTTGATCGATGAGCCATTATAAGAGGCCATGGAAAATCCAAGACCGGCGACAACTTTTAAGCCCAAACAGTTCACGGAGGGCGCTTTAAATACCAACTCTGGTGATTATAAAAACCAAGTTTTTGCCGTATATCACATTGTTTTCTATTATGTATTTTGAACTGCAGTATTCAACTAAGCCAAACTGTCTCTATAAAAAAAACTTCACCGGCCTTAGATTTCGCACATCGAATGCGATGGGTCGCTGAATGGAGATTGGCCATGGACGTTGTGAGTGAAATTCTGGGTGAGGCTGCGCGACTGACGGACGTGCAACTCGTTCTGCTGGTTGCGATAGTCGCTCTCGGGGTGGCAGCGCTGGCGATCCATTCGATCGCGAGCGTCGCGAAAAACAAGGATCGCTGATCATGAAGAATTGGGTCAAGCTACCTACGGCGTGGATAAATGAAGGCGGCCTGAAGGCATTCGGTTGGAAGAGAGGTGAGGGCGCGAACAATATTTCCGCGCTCATGTGTCTCATGACCATCGCGCATCATGCGGATCCCGATACGGGCGAAGCGATGGTGACATATTATACGCTCGAGCGCGCCACCGGTCTGAGCCGTGCGAAGATCTCCGGTGGCCTTGATGTTCTCCAGGAACGAGGAATTATCGAGCGGCGCGTTGAAAAACGCAGGAGCACATATCGACTGGTCGGAATGGCTAAAAGTGGCTGGGGTGCCATGCCGGCGCGCAAGCTCTATTCCGGAAGCGGAGATATTATGTTCCTGCGTGATTTTTCGTTGCGGAAGGCGGGAGAACTGGATGCGCTGAAGTTTTTCTTTCTTATCGTTGCGCGGAGAGGCACAGACACAAACGCGGCCAATATCAGCTACGAAAAGATTACCGAGTTTTCCGGCATCCCTCGCGAAAGGATTCGAACCGCCATAAGCCTCCTTATAACGCACGGCATGTTGCAGGTTGACCACATCCCGTCGCGTGTAACCAAGCTCGGCGTTTCGAGTGCTTACCGCATTCCGTTTATTCTTCCATATCGTCACATGGGGACGTCAGCTCGGGAAGCATTGGAGCTGGAGAACGTGGACGTTCCTTTTTGACAGGGCGCATCGTAGGCGAGGGCGAGACTGCTTCCGTGCCCAAGGCATAGAGAACGGCTGCACCCCGTCGACGTCCCATCTAATATTCTCGGTAAAATAGCAACGGTATCTTCAGTGTCCTTTGGTTGAATTGATTTATGTGGTTCTGCGATAGCAGAGCCTGAAACTTCACGATGCCAAGGAGTCTCTCGTGCACCTTACCGCAAAGGCCCAGCTGTTTTTTCTGGGATTTTTTTTCGTATCAACTGCTTTTGCTCAAAATGGACACGCGACAGAGGCAAACCTGGACGTCGGAATTCCAAGCGGCCGCGGCATGGTTTGCCAATTCGATCAGCGCGTTAAAGCTTCCAGCAAAAAGCGGAAGATTACGGAACAGGTCGAGTATTTCTCGATCATCACCGGCAAATCCGCGCAACTATGTGACGGCGAAGGCAGGAGCGATGACGAGGACCTCAGTTGCCAGCGCTTTGAGTTCGTTGGGAGGAATGAAGGCGGCTCAATAGTTTTTGTGTCGGAGAGCGGTTTGAAATTGACGACTAATTTGCTGGCGCTTGCATTGGGCGCGGGCATTGAAATCAATGATCTAAAAGGAAAAGTATCGACGGCCTATACCGGGCGTTGCCATGAAGGGGACCTTCGGCTGATAAAGAAAGGGCTTCCCGGATACGAGGAATAATCCGGAACATGCGCTTTCTAAGCGTCGCGTCAGATAGCGTCGAGGCGAAATACCTCGGCGTTGTCTTGGACGTCACGGACGCCCTTGAATGAAGCATGGCGCAATTTGCCTTCGTGCGTCCAGCCGCGATATTCGATTTCGGCGATAATCGTTGGCTGCGCCCAGACAGTATTCTTTTTTGCGCCGGCGTATTCCACGTGCGGCCGCTTACGCTGGAGGCGATCAAGATGCGTGCGCAGCTTGTTTGCCTGTGCCTCCTTGAACCCGGTTCCAACGGAGCCGACATAGACAATGTCATCGCCGCTATACGCGGCGAGCAAGAGCGAACCGATTCTGCCGAGCGCGTTCATCGACGGCTCGTAGCCGACTATGAAAAAGCTGGCGCTCTGAATGCATTTGATCTTGAGCCAGTCACCGAGGCGACCGGAGCGGTAGGAACTGTCGCGGTGTTTGGCAATGATGCCCTCCAGGCCAAAACCACAGGCGGAAGATAGCAGTTCTTCACCATCCGCTTCGATCGTCTCTGAAAACATGATGCCGGGCGGTTTGGAAGACAGAAGATCCTCGAGCAATTTTCTGCGTGAGGTAAGTTCGACCGAACGGAGATCGTGGCCGTCGAAATAAAGAAGGTCGAAGGCCATAAAGATCGCGTCGGCTGCGGTGACCTTGCCTGATCGTCCACCCAAGGACTTCTGCAGGAGGGCGAAATCCGAGCGCCCCTCCTCGTCCATTACCACGGCCTCGCCGTCTATGATGGCGGTCGCGACAGGAAGTTTCTCCGCAGCGGCCGCGATCGTCGGGAAACGATGTGTCCAGTCGTGGCCTCCGCGGGTCAGTATGCGAACGCGGCCGAGCTCGATGTGAACCGCGATGCGATAGCCATCCCATTTGACCTCGAAAAGCCACTCATCACCTTTGGGGGGCTTGGCTTTGAGTAGTGCGAGACACGGCTCAACGCGATCCGGCATAGGATCGAGTGGTAAGTTTGGCTGAGCTGGATCGCGCCGGCGGCGTGCTCGGGAACGCAGTGGTTCGTCATGCCTCAGAAGAGGCTGTGTTTTTCTCGGCTTCTTCATGAGGTGAGCGTAGCACGAAGTTTTTACAAAACGTCACCATTTTGACGGAATAGGCCAGATACACTGGCCCCTTCAAATATCCGGTCTCGTTCGTCAGAAACTCACATCCTGTGAAGCGATTGATTTGACCAACACGACGACCTTGCGCCTCACTGCGCTGTCTCCGATTTTTGCGAATGCGGTGTTTAAGGCTATCGCCTCAGGAGTCCCGAGAAATTGCGTGAAATCGTTTTCGAGTGGTTCGCTGTCAGCCTCCGGAGCGGCGCTGTCCTCAAAAAAGAATGACACGGGCACGTCAAACACAGCTGCAATCGCCTGCAGGCGGCTGGCGCCGACTCGATTGACGCCCTTTTCGTATTTCTGCACCTGCTGAAAGGTGACGCCGAGGGACTCGGCAAGCCTGCCTTGGCTGTATCCGAGAATTTTCCGACGGTGGCGTATACGGGCACCTACATTGATATCAATCTGGTTAGGGGTTTTTGGTGAGGTCGACATTTCAAATCCTTCGGGTGGGCGGGGAGTTCGAGGGGCAGGGCGACAGGGGAGCCCCTCGACCTGGTCAGGCACGGGATGGAAACTGGCCGCGCCCGGGGGACATGGCGCGGCCAGAGGTTGGCGGCTTATTCAGCCGCCTCGGCAAGCGCACTGCCATGAGGCTCGCCGTATTCTTCAAAGTTGTCAAACTGGTGATCGTTCTCAATCTTCTGCGAGGCGTCGGTTACGATCCGCAATTGCGGCGGCAACCAGCCGGTTCCAGCAATGTTGCGTTCCGCGTAGGCCGCTGCGTCGGCCTTTTTCATGCCGGATACGCCAGCGGCGAAATCTGCGCCTTTCGCCTCGGCCAAAGCTTCCTCGATTCCGGTCTTGCTGACGCGGCTGAAATAATTCGCAGCGGTCGGCACGAACCATTCCCGCATGTCCATATTGAGCGCTGTCGCCAGCTGGTCAGCGTGTGCGCGCTCCTTGCTGCGCGCATAATGCGCCAGATGAAGCGCATTGACGGATTTCGCAGCGGCGTAGGCCAAGAGCGAAAGGAGCTCGTCCTGCGGCTTTTCCAGCAACCAGTGCCAGAGATCGCTAGGCGAACCGGGAATGTGGTCGCCGTAGAGTTCGGAAAGAGCATCGAATTCCACTATACCCTTGCACTCGGCGGCGTCCTTGATGTTGCCGCCAAGCCGCTCACTCGCGAGGCGAATGTCGAGGCAACTTTCTTCTGTTCGGTACAGGCTGGACCCGTTCAGCAGCAGGGAATGCACCACAGCAACAAGAGCAACGTGCGAATTGTTCGCCATTGCAGCACGGATCGCAGCGGTTTTCTGCGCCGAAAGCTCCAAGACCAGCGCAGCCGAAGGATTGAACCCGGTCGGCTTTTGATCTGCCGTCACCGTGTTGGTGGCGGAGCGACCCCTTGTCTCGTCCTCGGAGCCAACTTCGGTGACAATCGGATCGCTTTCGGGACGAATGAAACCGGCCTCGACTTTCAGATTGCCGTAGTGGTCGAGGAACACATAGCAACCCGAGATAGCGACATCCTCCGGTCGATAGACAGGCGGAAGATTGGTCAGTTCTTCGATGCATCCACGGATTTCTTCAACACGGGCGTCATCTGCATCCGTCGCATCACCCGCCTCGAATAGGTTGGCAAGTTCTTCGTGCTCAGCGGTCAGCCGGTCCAGTTCCGCTTTCGCCTCATCCGAGAGCGCAACATCCTCCGGATAAATGCGGCGCATGCCCGAGGTGTCAGAGGGATAACCATTGCTGCATTCCACCCACGCCCAACCGGCACGATGGATGTTCTCGGCTTCCGCCAGCAGCTTGTCCGCCACAAGCTTCTCGACCAGTGGCACGTCCGTGGCAAAACCATTGGTCTCGTCGTCAAAGAGATCGCGCCTTACAGCACCACCAGCGGCCTCATATGCTGTCAAGCCTCCGAGAAATTTCATCCGCTTGTCGGTCGGCCTCACGCCAGAGGACCTGATTGCATCACGGATGGCTGTGGCGTCCTTTGTCCAATAAGAAAGATTTTTCCAGATATCGACCTGCCGTTCGTGGTCGTCGGTCAGCGTAAAGGCTTCCAACTGCGACAGGTTCATCTCACCTTTGCTGTAGAGGTCCAGCAGGGCCGGTGCTACCTTGACCAGAGCTAACCGACGACGAACGGTCACTTCGCTGACGCCGAAGCGGGCTGCAATGTCTGCTGGTTGCTTTCCATCCTCAACCATGCGGCGGAACGCGTGCAGCTGATCGACCGGCTGCATGGCCTCGCGTTCGATATTCTCCACAAGGCTGACTTCCAGCGCGTCTTCGCCGCTTCTTTCCTTGCACTGAATAGCATAGCTCTTATCGATTTCACCGAGTTCGGCCAGCAAATTCAGAGCGGTCAAGCGCCGACCACCCGCGATGACATAGTAGTGACCCTTCTTCTCAGCCTTGCGCACGATCGGGTCCTGCAAGAGCCTGTAACCGTCCTGCCGGATGCTGTCAGCGAGTGTTTCGATACCCTGCTTGCTGTAAACTTTGCCAGCGTGGACATTTTTCGGGTCGATGCTGAGCTTGTTCAACGGAACGGAAATTGTATCGGGTGCGGCTTTGGTATCGGTCATGGCTTATCTCCTGAGCTTTGCGTTGCACTCCCGAAGGGCAAGCCCCCTCGGGCGAAGCCTCCCCGATCTGATCGGGGAATGTCTCCTGACATTTCCCCGGACAGAGGGGGGAGGGCGAAAGCCCGCCCCGCGGCGCTGGTACAGGCGGTCAAGTGGCGTGGCGCGGAAGGCGTGGAATCTTCACGGGTCCGGCCCCGCCGGACTGGCGCGGAAGGTTCCAGGGCTTCACGGGCCGCTTGACGGGCTGTGCCGGCGCTGTCATGGGGCGAACGTAAAGACGTCCGCGTAGCGGTCCGCTTGAACGTGCCGCTCATCGGCAAAAGAAAATTTAAAAGCATCACTTCACTTTTTGGTCGATATAGCAACAGGCACTGTCGCTGAATTCGACCAATAAAGATACTTAAATTGACATAAGCGCATTACCTAAAAGGGAATACTCAGCCGCTCTTCGTGAGCCACATTAGCGATTTTTACGCCTTTTCAAATCATCTTGCGGCTTTTTTGCGTCAATTCGCAATGGAATACGGCCTAAAGCTGTTTTCCGTATGTACTTTCTAACACATATTTAGTAGTTCGATTATTGTACTTTTTTCGTAATCTCGGCAGAGATGCCGACGCTGCGAAGGGCGAACCGGGGCGTTACAGCGCCCCGGTCCATGTCCCGTCTTCAAGGTGTGCACCCTGGATAGAGGAACGTTCCATGTCTTACACGTCGCGGCATCTAGTCGCAAAGGATCCCATTCGTGCAGCTGGGTTTGTAAAAACCCAGCTACAGCCATTGGGGCGTAAAACTGCTCTGATTTCGTTAATCGCTTCGACAGCTATTTTACCCGTCAGTTTATCAACGGCTGTCGCCGCGCCGCAGGTTGGCGGCCAGGGCGGCTGCATAATCAGACCGGGTGCCGCTGCTGCGGTTGGCACATTTAATCCGACCAATACAAACATGTCGGTAACGCCTTGCAATCAGCAACAGGGCGACTCCAGGGATGCCTTCATACAGGACAATTTTGTCACCGCCGGCGAGATCAACAACGCCTTCAACCAAATTCAGAATGAGTACCAGAACTATGTGAACCAGCAGATTTCGGCCAGCAACAATGGTGCGAAAGATGCCGAGCAGGATGGGCGTCTGAATGGCCACGATCAGGCCATTACGAACATCACCAACAATATCACCAACATCAACAACACGAATATAAATCAGCAAAACCAGCTGAATGACCACACTACTCGGATTGAGGCGGGTGAGCAGAAGGATGTTGAACAGGACGGGCGGCTCGACGGAGTTGAGCAGAAGAATGTGCAGCAAGATGGTCGGCTCGACGGCCACGATCGCGACATTGCCGGCATCAAGGATACAGGCGTATTTTATAACACTGACGCCGCCGGCAACAAAAGCGGCGGCCTCACACTGAATGACGGGACCGGCAATCCGGTCCAAATCGGAAATGTAGCGGCCGGCAAGGCAGCGACAGATGCCGTGAACGTGTCGCAGCTTGATTCCACCGTGGCCGCACTTGGAGGCGGGGCGAAGATCAATGCGGACGGCACTATACAGGCCCCGGTGTATGAGGTCGCCGGCCTCGGCTACAATAACGTTGGTGACGCACTGAAGGCGACAAATGAAGCAGCTGTTCAGTACGTCACAGACGGCAATGGCAAGCGCACGAATGACGTCGTTTTGACCGGCAATGGCACAGGACCAGTGCGGATCCACAATGTTGCAGAAGGTAAGGCCGACACCGACGCGGCAAACGTGCGGCAGGTGAAGCAAGTTGCTCAGGAATCGAAAAACTATACTGATCAGCGTTTTTCGGAACTGCAATCGCAAAACACCGGCCAGTTTTCCGCGCTAAGCAGTCAGATCGAACGCAACCTTCAGGAAACGCGTGCCGGTATCGCCTCCGCGATGGGCATGGCCGCACTGCGGTTTGACAACAACCCCGGCAAGCTTTCCTTCGCCTCCGGCCTCGGCAGCTTCAAAGGCTCAACGTCAATGGTTGCCGGCGTCGGCTACACCACTGAAGACGGTGCAGTGAGGATCAACGCCTCAATGGGTTACAATTTTGGCGAAGAAGACCTCAGCTGGAATGCCGGCGCATCCTTCACCCTCAACTGATTTCTCTATCGGGGGGCAGTTTCCCCATTCATTAGCTTGGAGCAAAAATGAAGCGAACACTATTGACGGTTGCCTTGCTCTCGATCGCGCCGCTTGCAGTGGCGGAGGAGGTTGCGCCCCTTGAACAAGCGCCTGCAGAAAAGCCAGCCATCAACCGATTTATGGTACGGGCGCCAATCGTTGACCCGGGTGAAACGATCGACATTGGCGATATCCTCACGGTCACGCGGGGATTTGACATGTGGAGCCTTGGGTGCAGCGTCCGGATTTCGTCCGGTCGCCGTTCTTGCTCGATAGAGCAGGTGGTCATGGACAGTCAGCAGCCGATTGCCACCAGGTCTTCGGTCAGGTGGGGCATCGGCTCCAGCGTTGCAAACAAGTCGCTCTTGTTTGTGCATGTCACGAGCAACTTCTTTTCAGAAGGTGGGATGCGTATGTCATTTGCCGGAGTAGAGAAGACCATTCCACAGCAGGAATGGTTTTGCTCTGACCAAGGATGCATCGTGGGCTTGCCATTCGAAGGCATATTGCAGTCGGCGGTCCAGTCCTCTCAGGAAATTGGTTTTGCATACAAAGTGAAAGGACCGAACGGCGAGGCAATCGATATCGATCTGCGCGGTCATATGGCAGGCTTCGAGAAAGCACTGCAGATCGCCGCAACAAATCCTTTCGCTCCGGCAGAGCCTGAGAAGAAAGCCGTTCCGGAAAAGGTAGCGGATGCAGCGCCTGCCAAGGCCGCTGCTGCGTCTCAAAACAAATCTGCGACAGCGGAACAGCAAGCAAAGAACAACCCGCCGGCGCATCAAAAACGCCGGCAACAGACGGACAAGCCTCGGCCGAAATCAGAACTCTATTAACGAAAAAGCCCGCTTCTAGCGGGCTTTTTTACGGTATGGCCTAACACCATGGTTGCCGACGACCAGCCCATGTTCTCGCTAACCCTTCAAACACCAGGACATCGCCAAGGCTACGCCCATTTCGGACCAGGACACGTAACTTGCGGCCATACTTGTCCTCGTCACGACCTTGCCATGCCATAATTTCAAAAGGGCCGGCATTGACGAGCTGTAGCAGGCGCGAAGTCGCTCTCGCACCCAATGCCGCTTCTGACTGGCACTTGGGGCTGGACACCTCGGGAGTATCGATATCTGCGATCCTAATTTTTACGCCCTCGTGCCAGAGGGTATCGCCGTCAACCACGCAATGCGTTCTCACCGATCCCGAGCAAAGCGTGTAGGGTCGCGACCCCGACAACTTTGCGCTTTGCGATGTCACGTTCGTTCGCTGTACAGCAGATGAAGGCGGCCGAGATTTCTCAGCGTTAAACGGCAGAGGAAGATCGGTTTTGTCAGCGTAGTAGCTGTAGCCAGCTCCGGCCGAAAAAGCAGCAAACATCGATAGCACGACGATTTTCCCGAAAGACATGCCTTCTCCTTTTAGCGGGAACATAGAGTACAATGGTTGCTTTCTTCGGAACGGCCTGAAGGCAATTTTATGAATCGGCGGCCAGGGCCAAATCGCCGGGATAGGGATTGGCAGGACCGAAACGCATTCCGTCCTGTTCAAAGAAGCGCATATAGCCGAGGAGCCATGCATTGTGGATTTCAGATCGAGCGATAAGCTTACGAAGTGAGCGTGGCATCACCTTGCCGTCGTAGCCGATCAAATACACTCGCAGGTAAACATGGTATCTTGTCCACTCGCGAATTCGCTCCCTAACCTCGAACATTATGCCTTCTCCGGAATTTGCGGCCACTGCCCATCTTCGGCGTCCCACAGCCAGGTCGCCATACCAGTTTCTTTTTCCATTTCTCCCAGGACTTGACGATAAGCCTCACCCGCTTCCTCCGGCTGAATATACATCGCGCAAACCGGGGTCGTATCGGTCAAAAGTGCGCTGGCGATCGGGCGTTCCTTGACGTTGAACCGAAGCGTTTTCGTGAAACTGCGTTTGTCGGCCGTTAGATGGTCTATAAGCTGTAGTTCCGAGAGACCTTCGACCGGAATCCAGTTTTCGTTGACGAGCATGATGCTTACCTCGGCTAGTTGGGCGGAAGCGGCTCTATTCAGGCCAGCTGTTGCGATCATGACAAGTTTCAGTTGCTCATGCGCTTCCGCGAGGTCGAGTTCGAGCGCAAAACGTTTGCGGACAGATTTCTCCATCTTTTCATCCATGAAGATGGGAAAACTCGGTGCGTGCTTGATTACAAGCTTTGACCCAAAGCGCGACGGCTCGATGTTCTTAAGCTCACCAACATAGATCAGCATTTCGGTCTTGTTCGCACTGGTGGGCATGTATGGCTGCAGCTGCTTCATGCGTCTGCCATCGATCTCCTGCGAGCGCTCCCGATAGTATGGCTCAGGGACATAAAGCCTCTCGATCAGCGCAGCCTTTTTCGTTTCCTTGGAGCTGGCGGCCTCAATCAATCTGGCCTGCACCATGGGCCAGTTGCGCCTGCCGGCGAACCGAGGGCTCCATTTGTTCAACTCGGCTTCATGCCAAAGGTAGTGAAGCAGCCCAAGCAGGGTGAGTTTATTTGTCTCGGCCTTCACCGTATCGGGCTTCGATTCCATCGCTTGCGCCGGCGCGCTGCGTCCGACCTTGGTTAAGCTGAAGTCGAGCTTCAGTACCGTATGACCGTCATCCTTTTGCTGGATAGCACGGCCCATGACGTCGCCAAGTCCGGAGAGGCTTGGTGGCGGATCGAAGTGCTCACAGCTATGATGGTGTCTGAGGCCGGTTCCAGGCATGCGCTTGATGAAATACTTGTCGCCCAGGCGCGCGATGTACATGTCAGGCGCCGGCGTCTGGCAAAGGCAGGCTGGCCGGAAGCGGTTTTGGTGCGCACCGGCCAGTTCGGTTTCGAAAGCGCTGTCATCATCTGCGAGGACGTGGGACGGGAACTTGTAGGACGGCATAAAGGCTCCTTTTCAATAAGGCGTGAGTTCGAATGGGGGGATGCTTGTTTTGTGCTGCTGACGCGTTTCCGCTGCCAGCTTTCGGGCCTTGGCGCGTTCTATGATGGGGGTCATATCGAATGCCTTTAAACCAGGTCCCTTATAGACCCATGGTGGGTTATCGAGATCGAGACGGCCGACATTGAACGAATGCAGCATGTCGAGGAGATAGCCGGGGGTTTTCGGGTAAGGGCTCGTATTCCAGAGATGGCGTAATCTCGGCCGCAGATTATCGCCGTATGTGGCCAAACGTTTCCGCGCCTCTCGCCACTTTGCTGCTCGATCGTCGCGATACGCTTGTTTCCAACGGTCCCACTGGATAGCCCGCTTCTCCATGACCGTATCAGCGTCTGGCTGACTCTCGGCAATGACTGCGGCAAAGAGCGGGAGTTTTTCCCGCTCTTTTCTCTGCTTTCGCGTTAGGGCGGCGCGCTTGCGTGAGGTGTCCTGAAACGGCCCGTGGCGTTGAGCTTTGACGAACTTCATGCTCAGCCCTCTCCCTCAACCACGCTTGGAACAGAGCGGACGAAGCGAAGCTGAAACCCTTTGAAGGCCCCCTGTATAATTGCGTGCGCGGGTGTAACTTCATCACTGTCGGCATAGATGGGATCAACAACCACTCGGAAGCATATGAAGCGCTGCGCGACCTCATATATGGTCAGGGCGGGAGTGTTGTCGAAACGCGCTGCGCTATTGCCCATCACCAGCAACTTGCCGCCAAACGGCGGCAATCGCTCATCGTGAGCGGAGAATGAAGTCATTCCACGGACGAGGCCTTGTACGTCGAAGACGATGCTATGGCGCTCGTCAAACCGCGTGGCGTCAAGTTTATCCGCGCCGAGTAACGGCGAAAACCGCTCCAGCCCGTCGCCTTCCGGCAAAGGCACAGTGCGGAACAGACTCGTTTCTGGATCGAGTAGGTACGCATATGAACGCATGAAATCCCTTTCTTCAATACCCGCAAAGCGGTCTCGTGCCCGAGAGGGCAGGAGCGTGGCTTCTGCACCTTCGGACTGGCGATCCAGCGTTGGGGTGGGGGGCAAGGATCGGCGCGGGGAACCGGCTGCACGAAGGAAACGCAGCGTAAGCGGAGGGACCGTAGGAAGCTGGGCGGACGATCCTTGCTGGGGGAGGGGAAGCGGCGCTAGCCCTCCCCCTTTTGAAAAAAGACATCCGCATCCGGCGACTTTCATTCCTGTAGTAATATACCGCTTCGGAGGAAACGGCTCCAAGCAGCGGACGCGGAGGACCGAACTGCTGAACGCAATAAACTCTATTTTATCTTTCCATTTTGACAAGATAAAAAGAAACCATTTATGCACATTTGAAAGTGCCTAATTTCTTTTGAGCACGCGAAATGATCGTTACCCGTAAGGGCGAAAACCGCGCTATTTAGCGGGTTTAGTGCGCAGCATAGAGCATAGGTCGCGCAGCGACGCGCCAAAATTTAGATTCTAAAAAGGTTGTTGACACTGCAATTTTAGAATACTCTCTTGGTATCAAATCTTCAGACACAACACCCTTAATGAGACAACCGCATGGACATTCCGACCGATCCGACGAACGAACACGATATGAGCGAGCGGCGGCCTGACAATTTGGCTGAGCCGGAAATTTCAGGCATTGCGGGTGAGATAAACTGGCCTGACGACCAGGCCGACTTGGAGAAGAAAATCGGTCTGGCTCTCCGGTCGTTGAGAGAAAAACGCAATCTATATCGGCGGGAAATCAGCGATCGGCTTGGCCTGCACGAGAATGTCTATGGTCGAATTGAAACCGGAAAGGCCCGGCTGACGGTAAGCCGGTTGATCGCGGTTTGTTCGATACTGGGAGCGAACCCCATGGAGGTTCTTTTCGACGCGGCGCCACAGCTCTTTGGACAGGATCCTGCAACCGCTCAGCTACTAAATTCCGTCATGTCACATCTAGTTGATATGGAGGAAAAATCTTTGGTCACAATTTTGCCAGTCGTCCGTCATTTTAACCCTGAATAGGAGAAAGCGGCCTGTTTCCGCCGCCTATGGCCTCGAACTTGACAAAAACGAAGAGCCAAAGCCTGAACTAGAATCCACCAAATTTAGTAATATTGCGATTTTCGAATAAACCTGTCTGAAACGCCCGCGTTATATGAACGCAAGAAGACACAACTACCCCGAGATTTTTAGGGGCTCAGTTGTGTTTTGCGGATGTCGCCGGGAAGCCGGCTTCTTCAGCACCAAAACATAGACATCATGTCTACTGTCTCCTGACAGTTCTCGCGTTTCCAGGCGCGAGTTAGGCTTTGCAAGCCATGTTCCCGACAATGGTCATGTCAGGACCTTTCGACCTCCCCGCGTATTTGCCGTCTCTTGCGGAGCCGGCGACGCGTATTCGATCGCCAGCATGACCGGAGCTACCGAGAGGCAGAAGGCAGGACGACGGGCATATAAACCAGATCCGCGATAGACGGATCTGATCATGTGAATGACGATCATCATTCCCATTGTTGCTGTTAGAGGGAAGAAAGAGCTCTGCCCTCTCTCCCCCGCAATAGTCCAAAAACGGTTTCCCCGTCCTTCCTCACTGCCGCTCTGGCGAAGCCAAAACGGAGTTCGTGCAGGATCATCGCCGCGCTGCGCGCAGCGATGACCACTCGGAACGTCCTCGGGCGGGCGATCCCCCTCCGTTTTTGGCTATTGCCCCCCACTCTCCCGGTCCTCGCCGGACGGGCAGGAGGGCAGGTGGACCTGCCCTCTGCTTCCGACTGGTGAGGATCGGGGAAGGTGCCGATTTAGGAGATGTTGCATGAGTGAAAGCATAAGAGTGATTGAAGAGCCTAAACTGGCAGACGTAATCCGGATTCATATGGATGTGCAGCGCGAAGCGGCCGAGGCAGCGATTGCGTGGCGAGTGATAGCAAGCGACCACGCCGGCGGAGATGCCGGCGAGCATCGCCTGGAGCATCTGCTGCACAGGGAAACGGAAGCACAGGAGGCCGTCTTGCGTTATCAGCCGGCAAGTGCGGAGGAGAGCATCGCCAAGCTGCTCTACCTGTCCGCGTTGATCGTTGGACAGCGCAGAGCGCTCGAAAAGTCGTGCATCGAAATGCTCGATGGCACGCGCCACTAAAGTAAGGAGCCCGCGGTGACGCGGGTTCCGTTTTTGTCATGATGTAGGAGAAACAATGACAGTATCGGACTTTATCCTGAGCATCGTAGGATCTGCGCTGTCGGCGCCATTGGTGTACTATGGAAAGAAAACACTGGATGCGCTTCCGCGTGGCAAGGCTGGCTCGGATGATTTGCTAGCACGACGGGCGCAAGGTAGAAAGCTGCTCAACGGAAGGTCGATCGGCGAGTTTCGCCAACAGTTCGTTGTGGCGGCCTCAATCCTGGCTACGATGACGCTCTGCATCGTATTCCTGTTGCTTATGTTGTCGAAGATTGCTCTGTTTTGGAGCTCGCCGGCGATTGCTCAAATCTACCAGTTCCTCGCCTTTTTGATTGGCGCATTCGGCTTCTGCCTATCCTGCATGACGTTGGCAAGGATCGCTCAGATTTACGAGACGGCGCGAGAGCTGGTCGAACAAAAAAAGGGCGCTAAAACTTAGCGCCCTATCGAATTTCAGTACGTCAGATTGAACCAATGACGCTGTGACTGATTTTCGGCATTTGGTATGTCAAAGAAATACGGATCCTTCTTCACCGGCCGGGCTATAATCTCGCCGGTGTCACAAAGGCGATTATCCCCGTATCCCTGGCACTTGTCGGGTTTTTTGCAGAGCTCGCCATTGCGATCCAAATCCTTGTGCGGCAGATACCCGGCCGGGCAATCCTCGTAGGGCTCATAGCCGGGCTTTCCTGTTCCGGCTTGTGGGCAAATAGGCCATGAGAAACCGGGTAACTTCATTGCGGCGATGAGTTTCGTCATAGGCGGGATGCAATAGGTGACGCCCTTCCATGACGGGTTGGAAGACGCTGCGCACAGCAGGATCTCGCAGCCCCACGGGGCGTCCTGCGCCGCGGCCGGCGGTGAAGACAGCGCAAGAGACGAAATAGCCAGGATATATCCGAGAGCGAGTTTCATGGTATTTCCTTTCATCGGTCGGTGCGATGCGGCTTGTTGCGCGCGTCCGCGAATGGCGGGGAGATTTCGCTTTGACGGGTTGCCAGCAGATTGAAATCTGCAATTGGCTGGCGCTCGAGCGTTTTATCCACGGCCCGCCGGCGCCATTCGTTCATGTCGAGGACATAGGTAGCCCACATGCCATAGCGCGCAGCGATGGCACTCGTCTGGTACTGCAGGTACTGTCTGTTGCGCGGGAATGGATCCGAAACTCTGGCCCAACCCACACGAAGCATCTCCAGTGCAAGATCACCACCACGCCGGGACGTACAGTATCCCTCCGGTGTGCCATCCGGGCCAACGGTTGCGATTTCGCAAGTGACGCTGTTGGCGCCGATCGAGCGCTTGAGCCAGGCCTTCGCCAATGGTCCACAGGGCACAGGCGGCGGAGCTTTGATCTTGTCGCGGTTCTGCCAGTTTGGATCGAGTGCCCATTGCGGAAGTTCGCAGGCATCAATATCCGCAAGGCGTACTTTTTGCGCATACTGCGGATACCAGAGCGTGCGACCGTCGATTACCGAAACATGTCCACTTATCCGCGCGACCCCATTGCCGTGCGTGGCCGGGGGTGAAGGAACTTTTTCAACGAGGTCAGCTGCGATCGCGGCCGAACTGCTGATGGCAACAGAGAGAGCAAAGGTGGCGACAGAGGCAAATCGTTTCATCTGGCGGCCTCCCTCACTTGTGCGTTGACACGCGACGACAGCCAGATCGAAGGGTGCGTGACATCGCTGAACTGCCAGAGGCCTGAATTGCGTGCGCGGGCGTCCTGCTCCGCGACGGAATATGCGGGAAAAACGGGAAAGCCTTGCGCATCGAGGGCAGCAAAGGCGAAGCCCTGACTGACCATCATTGTACCGAGATCCAGTCGCTCGTTTGCCACCGTGGCATAACAAACCACGTAGGTGAGGTCGGAGGTCTTTGCGGTCGCAGCGCAGATAGGTTTCGTATCCTTGATGAAGGCCGCGAGGACGGCAAGCGAGGCGTCTCCGCAATCTCGCTTTTGCCCCTGCAAATCGGTGTACGACGTTCCTCGAATGCATGATTGAACGCCGTAGAGGCGATATCGCGTCGAACCGTCGTTCCAGGTCTCGCCGGTTTCGAGCGTGACGCCGGGTCTCAGATCAAAATAACCGGGCGGTGCAGCTTCGGCCGCCGTCGCCATGGCTACAGAGAGAGCAAGGGTTTTGAGGAAGAACTTCATGTGTTGCTCACTTCTGGATCTGGAGAATCTTGTTTGTGTTCGACATGTCCGTGACCTGCTTTTGCGTCTGAACCTGAAGCGACTGCACAGCGCCGTTCATGACGCCGACCAGCTCATTCATCGTGAGACCAGACTGCACCTGAAGCTGTGTGTTCTGGTCGATGGATCCTTTGATGTCTTGCGCCTGTCCGATTTGCTGGCCCGCCTGTTCGAAGGCGGAGCGCCGTTGCGTTACGGCTTGCTGCGAGCCGTTCACGAGCGCTGAAACGGCCATCACCGTGTTGACCATTTGCTCATAGGATTTGTCGCCGGAGAAATCGCTGTTGGCTTTACCACTGAGGCTTTTGACTAGCTTCAGGCCGTTGATGAGTGTGGAGGCAATTTTCGAAATGTCGCCGCCCAGACCGCCGAAGTTAGGAACCCCGCCTGACATGATGCTGTCGATCGACGGCACCGATGAAACGCTGAAGCCATTGCCGATCGCAAGGCTCTGCATTTGCCCGGCCTCGCTTCCGCGGTTGCCGGTCACTGCCTTGAGAGTTTCATCGACGGTCTTGAGGATTTCCTTGTTGGTGCCGAGAATCTTGTCGGTGGTCTGTGACGTTTCCTGGGCGATCTGATAGTTTTTCTGATCGATCACGGGAACCCCTTGGGCGAATGCGGCACTGGCGAACACAGTGACTGCCATGGCAATGGGCATTTTTCGACGAAACTGCATCGTCCTAATCCTTTATTGGGGGTTGAGATTGAGGTTGATCTGATTGGGGTCTTCCCGCTTGGCGACGCAGGCTTTTTCCTCGTCGCTCCATTGCAAATTTTCGCGGGGATCGCAGACGCCGGTTTGCTCTGCAGGCTTATTGTCGTCCTTCGTCTTCACGCTGGAAGTTTGGGAAGATCCGGAGGTGCTGCTGAGGGTGACGGAGTTGCGACTGTTTAATAGCTCGGACAGGCTGTTGCCGAGCTCGATCGCCTTGTTGATCATCTCAAGGTTTGCGTTGCGGGCGCCGGAATTCAGGTCCCAGCTATCCTGAATAGTGCCGGTCTCCATCTGGCCGAGTTGCTGAAACCACGAGGAGACGTTTGCGGAACTATCCGAGACGCCCTTTGACACTGCCATCGAATTGATCGTGGCGGATCGCATACCCGTGAAGCTCTCACCGCTTCCGCCGTAGTTGAGTGGGATTTTGTTGCCGCCGAGCGATGGCAGCCATTTTTGGGTTATGTTGTGAACATAGCCTTGCGTCTCCTTGAACGGCGGAATACCGCCGTACTTGTTCACATTGCCAGGACCCGCATTATAGGCCGCAAGCGCTTTATTGACGTCGCCATTGTAGGTCTGCAGCTGCTTGCGCAGGTATCGAGCGCCGCCGCGGAGGTTGTCTTCAATGTCGTGCGGGTTGACGCCGAGATCCTTGGCGGTCCCTGGCATGAGCTGTGATAAACCCATGGCACCAACCTGAGAGCGAGCACAAGGGTTAAATCGGCTCTCCTGGTAGACAAGCGCCATGAAGAGGTTTTCATCGACACCCTCTTGCTTGGCGACGCGTTTGACCAGGCCGGCGATTTCAGGGTTGGCATTCGCAGCAGCATTGGGATCGCCGCCTTTAGCTGGCCTGTAGATTGAACAAGTGACGCTTTTGTTCATCGCAAAGCGGCTCTTGTCCGTCTCTTCGATCTTGTCCGTGGTTTCGTTTCGCTTGCTGCGCTCCCTCTCGATCGCGACGTCGGTGGTGGGAACCTGAGCGAGGACGCTGGACGCGGCAAACATGATGCCCAAGGAACCGAGGCGAGCGATGTACGGTAGTCTGCGCACTGACCGATAGGTGAGGTCATTGATCATCGCCACTCTCCCACCCGCAAAATGCAGGAAGCCAGACAGCGGGATCTTCCCCCAACTCCTCTCGCAGTCTGGCGCATTCATCGACGGTGCTTTTGGTGCCCGAAAGTACCTTTATGAGGTCGGGCATTCCCCCGAGATCAAGGCGGGCAATCACAGAGTCATTGCCATGCTTGATCAGAAATGCGCGCTTTTCTGGCGGCGTATTTTTGATGAAATCGAACTCTTTAACGGTCAAGTTGAGCCGCTTGATGTAGCTGTCTTCATCCGCATGAGGGTTGGGAAAGTGTATATGGGTGGCTGATTGCTCAATCAGCGTATGTGCGGCAGCAGCCTTGACGATGTCGGCCGCCGATTGGGTACCGAAACCGACGATGCCATTGAGCTTTCGAATGGTTTTCATCTTGTCGATGATGAAGTCGCTGAAGGTCTTGTCCTTCAGGAGCTGCCAGCCTTCGTCCATGAAGTACATGACGGGATCGCCTGTCAGAAGCTCGTCCAAGCGATGGTAGATATACATCAGTGCCGGAACCCGCAGTTCATCATTGGCGAGGATGCTGGTCATATCAAAACCGAACACCCGCGCGTCCCCAAAGGAAAGCGCATCGCGCTCTGCATTGAATAGCCAGTCTTTCTCGCCGTCGTACCAAGGGCGCAATCGTGCTGCCAGGTCGTTGGCGTCAGCGCGAGCCTGCCCCATTAGAAGACGGGACAGTTGGTAGAGCGTTCTTTCCTCGGCGGGTTCCTTCATGAGGCGAACTAGCCCACGCTCAAGCCTGTCTTCGTCTTCCTGGGTGAGGGAGGCGCTGTCCTTGGCGAGCATGACCTTAAGCAAGCGGAACAAAAATTCCCGATTCTGGCCGGTGTTTTCGAGCTGTAAAGGATTGAAGCCCGTTGGTTTCCCCGCTTCCAGCACCTCATAGGTGCCTCCCATAGCCCGGACAAAGATTTCCGCACCGCGGTCTTTATCGAAAAAGACTGCCTTCGGTGTCGGTTTGACACGAAGGGTCTGCGCCAACAGGAAGGTGAGAGATACGGTCTTGCCGGAACCGCTGGGACCTGTGACCAGAAAATGACCAAGGTCGCGAGCCGCGCCGTTTCCGTGAAAATTGAAAATGTACGGAGTTTGCGACGTCGTCTCCAAAAGAGAGATCGGCACCTTCCAATGCAGGTCATCCGCGCTCCCTGTCGCAAAATTGTGCATGGAGGATAGGCCCGCATAGTTCGCGCTTGAGAGCATGGCCGAACGAGCGATGTAGCTGTGATTTCCGGGCAACTGCGCCCAGAATGCTGCTTCGAGGTTCAAATCCTCACGCAGCCAGGTCATGTTCATGTCGGTGAGGCAAGTTCCAAGATCTGAGATGACCTTTCCGAGGCCATCGAGGTCGCGCGAAAGGCACAGAAGCGACAGATGGTGGACGCCAAAAACGGCCTCTTGATTCATGAGGCTGTTGAGCGCGAAATCTATGTCCTGTTCGACGGTGCTGCCGCGTTCGTCTGATGCCGCGATTTGCCTTTTAAGTCTCGTGATCCGCTCTTGCGCGATCGGCTTGTCTGACAGTGTGAATGATTGAGTAAGGATGAACTCGTGCGGCATCTGCATGAGGCCATCGAGCATACCCGGAGCTGTGAACGGGGGATATTCCTTGAGGGAAATCATGGCGCCGAAACGGCTGTCTTCGTCGGTACCCGCGTGAGCATGCATGGTTCTCTTGGAGAAGTGCAAGCGTGACACGCCAACATAGTCCCGTATGGCCATACGCGGCAGTCGCATGGGCCTTTCGACACCGCAAGACAATATGGATTGGAAGAATTCGCAGGGCTCCGAGTAAGGTTGTCCGTCTCGATATGAGATACCAAGCAACCGCGCACCGTACGCTTTGAGGTCGGTGGCAAGGTTAGTAACCAGCTCCTCGAATTCTGCGATTTCCTCGCGCTCCTCTTGGGCGCGGACTTCCGATCCTGCAGCGGAGGAAATCAGTTTTTTTATTTTATCCGAGACGCCGAGCGCTCCTCGCAGATCAGCGCGTACCACGGTAAGATATTGAACGTTGTGGAACATGCGCTTTTTGAGCAGCCGTTCCATATAACGGCTATCGAGCATTTCGCAGAAGGCACTATCGAAACTTCCTCCGATCTTCGGATCGACCTGGCGCCGGATTACGGTTGACCAGACGGAATAGCGGCTCGATCCGAGAGCTCTAATCATGGTGTTTCTAAATTCGGCGCGCGCATTGAGGCGAGTTTGGTCTTCCGTCTGGAAAAACAGACCGTCGAGCTTGATCACGCACGCCAGAGCGCCATTCTGGAGGCGTATTACCTTCTCCGACACATGACGGGTGTACGGAATATGAAACGACATAGGCCGCTCGTTATGAGCGACCTTGCCGAAACCAATTTCTTCTCGGATAGCTTTGTTCAGCATGTTCATGGCCCGTATGAGTTGGCGCCCCAAAAGGTCTTGTTGCGCGTGCGGGGGGTTTTGCGGGACGTGATCTGGAAGACTTCAAGAATCTTGGCGTCCCAGGTGCAAAGCGAGAAAAGGACCGAGTAAGCGACCGGTGCGATCAAAAAAGCCCAGAACGAGCTGCTTGCCAGCCAGCCAACGATCGTTACACCGATGACAAGAACGACGGCCATGTATGGCACTCCCCAAAGAGTTGGGGAGCGAGTGAGGCCAATTACGAGCGGCGTCGTGCGCACTTTTTCGTCGATGTGCTCAGCCATGCTACTTGGCCACGCCCGAGACCAGCTGGTCGACGATATCGGGAGCGCCGAAGACCAAGCCGATGCCAAGGATTACGCCCCCGGCAAGCATCCACGAAAGCCTGCCGGCGAAGGCGAGGAAACCGAGAGATGTCACGGCGATGATCGCAAGCAGGCGGCCGAACGGCCCCTGAATGAAATCAACGATCATCTGCATGGCGCTTTGCAGCGGCGTAAAGGCGTTTGACTGCGCGAAAGCAGCATCGGCCGATATGACCTGTGTGGCTGCGATGATGGCTAGCGAAAAGGAAATATTGGCAACCTTTTTGCTGCAGATCATCTTTTTGAGATTGAGTTGCATTGAGTTCTCTCCGTTGATCAAAAGTGCATGACCCCACCGACGAATTTTCCGCGCTTTTCGTGCGGTATCACGCCGGTGGGTTCGCCCGACGCGCTTGCGACGGGTGATGGGGTGGATGGGGTCGATTGTTTTTTGCGCCTTGGCGTGGGCATTGCCACGCCGATTTGGCGGTTAAGGACCTTTGCGACGTAGGCTACGGTCTCTTGGAAAGGAGGGATGCCACCGTGCTCGTAGATTCGACCTTCGCCGCTGTTGTAGGCGGCAGCCGCCAGAAGAGGGTTTTTAAACTCTTCGAGGAGCACGCGGAGGTATCTGACACCCCCATCAATGTTTGAAACTGGGTCGCACACTTCGTGCACCCCAAAACGGGCGGCAGCTTCTGGCATTAGCTGCATTGGACCCCGCGCGCCGGCGTCCGAATTCCTCGAGCGATCGAACTTGCTTTCGGCCCACGCGATGGCCGCTGCATAATCTTCGTCCACTCCGTGACGACGTGCTGTCTCCCTGACGATCTGTTCGATTTCGGCTGGCTCAAAGGGTGACGGACCGCACTCGGGGATTCGCGTCGCGGTCGCCCTGCCCGGCGCTTGCTGAGAAGGTGTACTTGGGACGGAAAGCGGTTGGGTTCGGGAGGCAACGTTTTTTACACTGTCGCGATAGTTGCCGCTATCGGTGCCCCAATATGGCAATTCGGTGGGCGCGGTTTGGAGGGGAGCGCCCGCATAACCTAACGGCGCCGAACCCCAGCGCTCGTCAAAGGCCGACCCTGTAATTTTACCGGGAAGATCATCGGACGCCGTGACGGCAGGCGGACTTTCCGCTCCAAAGCGGCCATTGATAACCTCAGCAGCAATAGACGAATAGCCGCAAACTGCTACTCCTGACATTACCAAAAAGGCTACACCAAATTTAGGCTTTAATTGCACTTTTAGCCGCATTTTGGCCCATCTCAGTGTTGTTATCGCGCCGCAAAACGGCTAGGGTGACTATGAAATGTTACTCTTTAGGTTATTCGATACATTCTTTTTTGGGATGTTAAAAGCCTAAAAGTGATGATCGATGAACAACCATTAAAGTAGGTTACGGATGATTTGGAAAGCGGTCATACTCAGTGCAGCGCTCGCTGCGACCGGAAATGAGGCAAAGGCAGCGCCCGCCGTAGACGAAAGTTACGTGAAGTCGCTGGCTGCGCCGGGCAAAACCGTTTTGGTCGTCGAGTATTATGACGGAAAAGGCGACGTGGCCGCCCGCAAGGGTTTCGCTTCCGCCGCGGGCTACAAAGCTTTGTCAGGAACGGATTTCCGCATCGACGGCAATACCGCGGTGCACCTTTATGGTCTGGAGCCCTGCAAGGGTGACGTGGTGAACCGGTCAGAGGATTTCTCGGGCAGCTGCGCGGATTATGCCAAGCGCCAGCTCGAAATCGTCTTGCAGTCACCAAAAGTTCTTTTCTGCAGGGCTTTTATTACCGAGGTAAATGCCCCGGTCCAAAACGCAACTTGCTACGGATATTACAATTATCCCGGCGCCATGGACGCAGTGATGATGCTTGAAGAACAGCTCGTCTCGGTAGGGGGCGTGCGTTTGGCTCGCAAAACGGACGGCACACCGGAACGTGCCGATCTTTTGAAGGCCGAGGAGATCGGCAAGAAGGGCTCCTACGGCATTTGGGCTGACCCTCGTCTGAAAGGCGAATGATGAGAGCGATCGTCGCCTTTTTCATCCTCATGTCGATTTCAGGTTGCGGAACGGTCAAGGAAAAGACCGCGCCGTGCAAGCGACCCGCAAATTTGACCTCCCTCGTTGAGGATACGCGCCAAGAGTGCGGCCCGATGCAATCCGTGAACGGCGACGGCGCCGACGCACTGGAGGCAATCGACAGCCTTTTGCTGGTGGCCGGTTAACGTCATTTTGAGCTGGGGGACAGATGAATAATTTCGTGACGGATCTGCTGATGCGGATCGATCAGATCGGGCAGGGTTTTTCCGCACGCGCCTTCGATATCGTAGGCGACCAGGCGTTGCCCGTACTGAAGGTCGCCTTCGTCGTTTATGTGATGACCTATGGCATCCAGCTTATAATGGGTACAGCGCGGATTTCAGTCGCTGAATTCGTCGGCAGAACTGCTCGCTTGATGATCATCCTGTCTCTGACCCAAAAATGGGAGTTCTTCAACAGCCTGTTTTATCGTTGGCTCAGTGATACTCCGGAAGACGTCGGGCGCGCCATTCTTTCAGCATCGGGGACCGGGATCACAGAGCCTACCAATGGTCTGTCGATGATCGTGACAACGGCCCAACAGGCTGGTGCCGCTCTTGCAAACCAGTCGGGGTATTTCACGGTCTTGCCGTCAATGCTCGGACTTCTAATAATGGGCTGCGCCCTTGTATTCGCGGCGATTGCCTTGGCCATGTTAATTCTCTGCAAGGTCATGATGTGGGTTCTTATTGGAACTGGGCCGATTTTTATTGGCTGCCTCTTGTTCGAACAAACCAGATCCTATGGTGTCGGATGGTTCTCGCAAGTCCTGCTTTACGCGCTAATTCCACTCTTCGTGTTTGTTGTAGCCGCTTTTATGATCGCCGCGATTAACCCGGAAATGTCAAAAATTACAGCGGCGGCTGAAGCGACAGAACTCACGGTTACCCACTTGGCGGCCTTTCTTCTCCTGACCGTCGCAGGCTGTTTTGTTCTGTTGAATGTCCAATCGCTGGCACAAGGGATCACCGGAGCGATTCCGACCGCGATTGGAGGAAAAGGTGCTGCAATGGGCTTGGCGCCGCTTCGGTTGGCTGCGCGGTTAATGTCCAGTCTTGGCGGCGGTCGCCCCCGCTCGTCATCTTCAAACAGTCCGAGTGGCGGCTCAATTTCAAACCGTAGCGCTTCAGAAGCGGCAATGCAGCAACGCATTAGCGACATGAGCCGCCCACAATAAATTCTCTTCCGAAAGGCCCTTGTTTATGACGCAGAACACAGATCCTCGTCTTGTCGAGTACTTCCAGCAAGGCTCCGTATGGGAGCAAGACGCTATCAGGACACAAACGCGATCAAAGCGCCTCGCATGGTTCATAGCGCTTATTTCCAGCACCGCTTGCATAATAGCGCTTTTGGCGCTGGCCGGTCTTACTCCTCTGAAGCGGTTCGAACCCTACCTCGTGTTGGTTGATAAGAATACAGGCTATATCGAGGTGAAAACGGCCCGTGACACCGACTATGACGCGCTGAGCCTGACTGAGCGCCAGGCGGTTACTCAGGCGAACGTCGTGAGATTTATTCGGATGCGTGAGGGCTATGATCCACTCATGATTTCGGAGAACTTTGGAACGGCGGCGCTGTTGTCGACTGGTGACGCTGCTCGTGAGCTTCAGGAGCTCTACAGCGCGACGAATCCAAAGAACCCTGCGAAGATATACGGAAAGAACAAGCGCGTCTCGGTGGACGTGAAATCTGTTACTTTCCTGAACGACAGTACGGCCCAGGCACGCTTCTCGGTAACGGAGCGCTCCGACACGGAACAGGTGACACGCCACTACGTCAGCGTTCTGCGGTATCGCTATACGTCGGCTCCTTCGACAAATGCGTGGATGTTCGAAAATCCGCTGGGTTTCCAGATTTACAGCTATCGCCGAGACCAGGAAACGGTGTCACCGGGAGCAAATGGCTGATGAAGCGCATCCTTCTCTCGACAGCAGTTTTTATGATGATGTGCTCGGTTGCGGGTGCACTTGAGGCACCAAAGCCCGGGAAACGAGACACTCGACTTACCTCTATCACATACCGGCCCGACGACGTCACGCGCATCGATGCGACATACGGGATTTCAACGATGATCGTCTTTGACGAGGATGAGAGCTTCGTTGACATCGGGCTTGGCGATACTGACAGCTGGTATGTCGTTCCCAACGAGCGGAAGAACATACTGTTCATCAAGCCAATCGCAAAAGACGTCGTCACGAACCTAAACGTGGTGACCACAAAGCGGATCTATTTCCTAGAGCTCCATGATTTTGCGCCGGATGCAGGCAAGAAGGTCTACGGCGTCCGCTTTATCTATCCTGAAAAGGATCTGAACGCTTCCCTTCGCGCCGAAGCTGAGGCTCGCGCGGCTCATCCGAATATGAATGGCGTCGACAAGGCGAACGTGAATCTGGACTATTCGTTCTCCGGATCATCGGCGCTGAAGCCGTCAATGATCTTTGATGACGGCAAGAAAACCTATTTCAAATTCAAGGGGACAGTTCCTGCGATATTCGCTGTGAACTCGAACTTCTCCGAGACCTTGAAAAACTTCCGGAAAGAAGGCGAATACATCGTCGTAGACGGCGTTGGTACCCAATTCACATTGCGTGACGGTGACCAATGGACCTGCATCTTCAATCTTCGAAAGCCTGATTTCGGCGCTCCCGATCAAGACATTATGGCCCCGAAACTTGAGACGCAGGCGTCTATTCGCAGTAGGAGCGGCAACAAATGAAAGAAAACGATCACCTGAAGGCGATTAGCGCGATCGAGGAGACGCCAATCGCAGACACCAAGCTGAAAAAGAAGCAATTGCTTGGTGGCGTCGCATTTGCTGCGATCATGGTTGTGGTGGCTTACAATGTCGTGTGGACAAACCACGACGGGAAGCCGAAGAACCACAAGCAGGTAGAGGAGGAGTTTAGCTCGACCAGCTTCCGGCCTCCCTCATTCCTAGCAGACAAAGATGCACCAGAAGAAAAGCCGGCAGAACCGGAAGTCATTGAAATAAAGGCTCCTGCCGCCGTCGAAGAAAAGTCGGACACGACAGCATTTGATGTCCCGCCGCCGCCCGCTCCGGTAGCCGTCGTTGCGACACTTTCGCCAATTCCCGCACCGGACATCGCACCTGGTCCAGTCGCGGAAGCTTTTCCGGAGCGCTTTAAATCCAAGATGATTGTTCTGAGCGATAGCGGCAATGGCTCGGCCGCTGGTGGACTTGGCGGCTCTGGTTCACAAGGCAGCGGCGTCACTGTCGCCGGCGAGGATCAGAACAGCAAATACCTCGCTGCGGCCTCATCAATGGGTTCAAGGTCGGCTAAGGCAACAAAAATTCCTCGTATCGATGCTACGATCGTGGAGGGAACGCTAATCCCGGGCATTCTGGAAACAGCGATCGTTAGTGATCTACCGGGGCAAATCAGGGCGACTACGGCACAGGATGTTTATTCGTTCGACGGCCGCCGAATTTTGATACCAGCTGGAACGCGACTGATCGGGGAGTATCAGTCGTCGATAACAAGCGGTCAAAAGCGTGTGTTTGTTGTTTGGACACGTCTTGTCCGCGATGACGGCATCTCGATCTCACTGGCCTCGATCGGAACGGACAGCCTGGGCCGGTCCGGCCTGACTGGACACGTCGACAACAAGTGGCGCGAACGTTTCGGCTCGGCAATCTTGCTGTCAGTCGTGGGCGCTGGTGCCAGTTATGCAACCGGATACGGAAGCGACAGCCTGGGAGGAAACTCGGACGCACAGCGCGGTGAGGATCTCGCGCGTGAGACAATCGCGCAGACATTCTCCGATATGGCCAACCAGGCGCTGAGCGAGAACCTGCGCATTCCTCCAACAATCAGCGTAAACCAGGGCGAACGGATCTTCATCTTCGTGCGCCAGGACCTCGATTTTTCCGCTTATTACGATGACCCCGTAACAGAGGCCATGAAGGACATTCAACGTGAGCGCCGCATTAGATAGAAAGCCCGAAGCCCGAAATGTTGCCTCCTTCCTTGACAAAGCGCTTCGCCCCATCCGCCAGTTTCTGGATGATCCACAGGTGGTTGAAATCTCAGTCAACCGGCCAGGGGAGGCTTTTGTGGAGCGCTTGGGGGCACACCATATGGAATTCCATTCCGTTCCCGATCTCACCAAAGACGAGATAGCACACTTGGCGTCCCAAGTGGCAGGTTTCACCCATCAATTTATCAATGAAAAAGAACCTATTTTGAGCGCTTCCCTGCCTGCAGGGGAGCGCATTCAATTTGTGCTTCCGCCTGTCGCGCCGGATGGAGGATCGATCTCCATTCGAAAGCAAGTGGTCAGCAATTTCACGCTTGAAGATTATCGGGACGCCGGCAGCCTCGATCATATCCAGTTTGGCAGTGGTGGTCCGTCGGAATTCGATGGCAGGTTGTCAGAGCACCTGACGGCCGGACGCTTCTACGATTTCCTGAATGAGGCCATCCAAAACCGGGTATCGATTTTGATCAGCGGCGGCACGGCGTCAGGAAAGACTACGTTCCTCAATGCTTGCCTGCAGGCCGTACACGCTGATGAGAGGATTATCACGCTTGAAGATGCCCGTGAACTTAAACCGCCACAGAGGAATGTTGTCCACCTTGTTGCGTCGAAAGGCTCCCAAGGCACCGCAAATGTGAACATGCAAGAATTGCTGGAAGCCTCGCTCCGGATGCGTCCTGACCGGCTCTTCGTTGGCGAAATCCGAGGCGCGGAAGCGTTTACCTTTCTTCGGGGTATCAACACGGGCCATCCTGGTTCGATGTCCACTATCCACGCAAACACACCTGAAGGCGCCTACCAGCAACTGGCAATGATGGTCGCGCAAGCCGGCATGTCGGGAGGATTCAGCAAAGCTGAACTTATGGACTACATCCGGTCCGTTATCCCGATCGTGGTTCAACTTCATAAGAAGGACGGCAAACGGGGAATCTCAGAGATCGCGTTCACAAAGGTGGGTGCATGAACAAGCAAATGAAAATCATCTACGCCGCCTTCTGCGCAGTCATCGGCGGTATGGCTTGGACACTGAGTTACGGGGTTGGCCTTGCCGTTTTCTTCAAAGACAGCCGGGTCCTGATCCTCACGATCACCAGCCAGCCTTTCGCGCCTTTTGTCCAGCTCTGGTATTATGGCTCAAATCCGGCACTGCAGAAGGTCGCCGGAGGCTCAATCGTCCCGGCTTTGGCTGTAACAGCAATCGTCGCATATGTGGGCCTGCGGAAGCAGGAACAACCTCTTGGTGAAGCCGCGTTTCAGACCATTGCGGAGCTTCGCAGGGGAAAATGGTTCCGCAAAGAAGGGCACATCTTTGGAAAAGTCCGTCGCCAGATTTTGCGGGTGAAGGATGACCGGCATCATTTGATCATCGGGCCAACCAGATCCGGAAAGGGTGCCGGCTACGTCATTCCGAATGCACTCGCTCATGAGGGCTCGATGTTGGTCACGGATCTAAAGGGAGAGATATTTAATTCTACCGCTGCTTATCGCCAAAGAGCCGGCAACAAGGTCTTCCTGTTTGCACCTGGTCAGAAAAACTCCCACAGATGGAATCCAATGGACTTCATCCGGCCGGGTATAGGAGATCGAACGACAGATATTCAAAACACTGCGAAAATCCTCGTTCCGGTAACTTCCGCAGGCGACGGCGCCTTCTGGCAGAAAATGGCCCAGCGCATCGCAGCCGGTCTTATCAGCTATATTCACGAAAGTGACTTCTACGAAGGGCGCCGCAACCTGTCCGAAATCAATTCGCTTCTGAATTCGGGAGTTCCTGTCCAGGTATTGCTACGATACATCATGGAAAAAGAGCCGTATCTGTCGCGCTTTACCCGAGAAAGTTTTGGCGCTTACATCGGCCTTTCGGAAAAGACGGCCTCATCCGCTCTCACCGAACTGCAAAATGCGCTTGAGCCGTTTCAGAACGAGCGAATCGTCGCTGCTACCTCATCGACCGATATTGATATTTCCATGATGAACCGCAAGCCGATCTCGATCTATCTCGCTCCCAACATCACCGATATCACCCTTCTACAACCATTATTGACCTTGTTCGTGCAACAGGTTCTGAACCAGTTGACCTTGGAGCATAATCCGAAGGCCCTCCCTGTTTACTGCCTTCTGGACGAGTTTCGCCAGCTGAAGAAAATGGACGAAGTCATGACCAAACTTCCCTACGTCGCCGGCTACAACATCAAGTTTGCCTTTATCATTCAGGATCTCAAAAACCTCGACGAAATCTATGGCGAGAACTCGAGGCAATCCCTCACGGGCAACTGCGGTTATCAGCTCATCCTTGGCGCTAACGACCAGGCCACGGCCGACTACGTGTCGAAGGCATTGGGGCGGCATACGATCCGCTATCAGTCCGTATCGCGATCCATAGAGCCCTTCGGTTTCCACAAACGCACAAAGGTTGAACAGATCCGCGAGCGCGAATTAATGATGCCGCAAGAAGTGCGGAAAATGGAGAGAGATAAACTGGTCTTATTGGTAGAGGGACAGAGCCCGATTTTCGCGGAGAAACTGCAGTTCTTCAAGACCCAGCCGTTCAAATCAGCCGTGGAACGTTCGCTTACAAAGCCCCCCTACGTACCAGAAACAGAACTCCTCCCAGCACAACCCGTTCCTGCTCTAACCGACGAATACGAAAGGGCCGGCGAACAAGTTGACGCCCCTTGGAGGAAAGGCGATGGCAAGCGGAAATTCGTAGCGGAAGCTGAGACTGGCACCGAACGCGCTGACCCAATGAGCGCCGTAGTGAGGGAAAAGCCGACTGCTCTCGCAACGGAACTCATCACCGAAGACGGCGAGATTATTGAGATTGCCGCAAATGAAATCGTTCGTGCAGATGATCCGGAAATGGTGTTGGAACAGCAGTACCAAGAAGCTCTGACTGCCGAGTGTCAAGCCGTTCTCGCGATGAAAGAGAGAGCACTTCCGTTTCTGAAGCCGAAGAAGCGCACAAGAGCCCCTACCCTTCAAATGTTTATTGCGGCGCGTGACGAAGTCGAGTCGGAAACGGCGATCACTGCCTCAGCATAACGTAAATGGCATCGCTGTCCTGCATTTAGAAATTCTGCCGAATTCGGCTGTCAAGCGGTCACTTAACGCTCCTGCATCGCCTCAGACGCCACCTGCGCGACCGGCGACCAGAAATAGTCAATGATCCGCCGGGTTCCGGTTTTGATTTCGACTGAGACTGCCATGCCAGGTGAAAGCGGGCGCATGACTCCGTCGACGTTTATCTCCGTTGTATCGAGAGCAATCGTTGCCGGATAAACGAGGTTTTGCAGCCGCTGCACATTCCCGCCCGGAACAACGCTCCTGAACTGCGGGGCGGCCTGTTCTTCCATCGCCTGGGCGTCCGGATTGGGTATGGCGTCCCGTGCTACGGTTTTTACTGTTCCGGTGAGAACACCATAACGGGTGAACGGAAATGTTTCGACCTTGATGACCGCTGGCTGGCCGGGCTTTACGAAGCCCACGTCCTGGTTTGCGAAAAACACCTCGATCTCCAGCGGCAGATTGGCGGGAATGATGCGCATGATTTCGGTCTCCGCCGACACGACCTGTCCGGTTGTCGTAATCGACGAGGCCTGGATGACGCCATCGGACGGGGCATAAATCGCCGTTGCAGCGAGCCGTTTTTCGGCCTTCACCAGCTCCTGTTGTGCTTCGTCCATCTGCCGGGCAAGATCACCTGACTTCTGGATATTGTCAGCAACGAATGTCGACAGGACCTTGTTCTTCTCGCTTTCTGCAACGGCGAGACTCGCGTGGGCTTCGACCAATTGTCCTGCATAGGTCGACAGGGTGGCTTCTTCCTCCCGCAAAGCCTGTGTGGCGTCGAGGACATCGGATTTCCTGCCGGCCGCGCGCTCAAGAAGGCCAGATCGCATCGAGACCCGCTCCGTCAGCGTGGTGATCAGGTTGGCCTGCGCACGTGACATGGATTGCAGCCGGTCAATCGATGCCGACTGCAATTGCGTCTGGGCGGCGAGGTTTCTCATCGTCTCCTTGAGCTGCAGAAGGTTGGCTCTCAGGATCGCCGTTTCCCGCAAGCGAATGGTTGTCTGCGTATTCACCGCAAAATCGGGGATTACACCGACGACAATATCGGGACCTGTGCTCCAGTCGTGGTTTTCGACGGTGGCAAGTTCCGTCATTCGCCGTACGTGTTCAGCCTGCAAGGCCTCGATCGTCGTCCGCAAGCGAGCGTCTTCTGCCCTGAGCTCGATGTCATCGAGTTTCACAAGAAGATCGCCAGCCTTGACCTCGGTGCCGTTGGCAAAAGGCGCCGAGACCACACGCCCGGAGATCGTTGATTGAACGACCTTGACCCGACCCGAGGGCTGAACTTTTCCCTGTGCGGTCGCAACCACATCGATCCTGCCAATAAAGCTCCAGATCAATGTGGAGGCCGCGACGATACAAACGAACCAGATAAGCGCATAACGGATCGGGGATGCGGGCTTTTCGATAATTTCAAGGGCGGCAGGGAGAAAGTCGCTATAATCGGCGCTGACCTTTGTGTTTGTTGCCCCGGTCTTTACGGGTCGCGTCTTTCCTCTCATTGGCTCGACCCCATCTGCAAATCCCATAAATGCTTGTAGAGGCCGCCATCGCGGGCCAGCAGATCTTCGTGGCTGCCCTCTTCAACGATCCTGCCGTCGGCCATGCCGATAATGCGATTACAGCTCCGGATGGTCGCAAGGCGGTGGGCGATGATCAATACTGTGCGGCCCTGAACAATGTGACGCATGTTTGCGAGGATCAGTCTCTCACTCTCATAGTCGAGAGCGCTGGTTGCCTCGTCCAGGATAAGAATGGGCGGGTTGACTGACAATGCCCGGGCGATCGCCAGGCGTTGCCGCTGCCCACCGGAGAGGTTTGCACCGCGTTCTTCGATGACGGTGTCATAACCCTTCGGCAGTTTCGCGACAAATTCGTCGGCGCCTGACAGGCGGGCGAGATTGATGACGGCCGCCCGCGACATGGCAGGATTGGCGATACTGATGTTCTCGTGGATCGTGCGATTGAACAGCATGTTTTCCTGAAGCACGACGCCGATATTGGAGCGCAGCCAGGCCGGATTGACATGGGCGATGTCCTGACCGTCGACCATGACCTGGCCGCTGGAGGGCAGATAGAACCGCTGCAGAAGTTTGGTCAGCGTCGACTTGCCCGACCCGGAGGGACCGACGATGCCGATCACTTCGCCCGGACGTACAGACAGCGAAATATTCCTGAGGATTTCCGGACCATCACTGGAATAGCGGAAGTTGACGCCCTTGAAGGAGATAGTACCCTTCGGTGGCGGCAGGCTGACGGGGATCGCGGGTTTGGGCTCTTCGGGTGCATTCAGAACATCCGACAGACGCTCGACGGAAACTTGCACCTGCTGAAAGTCCTGCCAGAGCTGTGACAGGCGCAGAACCGGCTGAAACACCTGACCGGCGATCATGTTGAAGGCGACGAGCCCGCCGACGGTCAGTTCATTGTCGATGACGGCCTGTGCGCCAAAAAGGAGGAGGGCGGCCGAGGTGATCTTGTTGACATACTGGATGGCCGTCTGGCCCTTCGCCGCGAGCATGGTCGCTGCAAAGGACGATTGCACATAAGCCGCCAGACGCTCCTCCCATTGCGCGGCAACGACGGGCTCGACGGCGGATGCTTTCAGTGTCTGCATGCCGATAACGGACTCAACGAGCAACTGCTGACTGAGAGCGCCCCGGTCGAATTTTTCATCGATGCGATGTTTAAGGGAGGGGCGGATCAGAAAACCGATCAGGACGAGAAACGGAATTGAGGCGACGACGATCCAGGCAAGCACCGTGGAATAGGCAAACAGCACCGCGATGAACACGAAGGTGAAGATGAGATCGAGGACTGAAAAAAGCGCCTGTCCGGTCAGGAAATTGCGGATGGTCTCGAGTTCGCGCACACGCGCAACCGTCTGGCCGGCGGCGCGGGTTTCGAAATAGTTCAGTGGAAGGTTCAGCAGGTGACGCACGAGCCGGCGTCCGAGCTCCACATCGATCCGGTTCGTCGTATGCGTGAGTGCATAGGTGCGCAGATACTGAAGCACGACGTCGAACAGGCCGATCGCGGCAAGTCCGATGATCAGGACCGTCAATGTCGAGTAGCTACGGTGGGCAAGCACCTTGTCGACCACCACCTGAAAAAACAGCGGCGAGACGAGGGCGAAGAGCTGCAGGAAAAGCGAAGCGAGAAAGACATGGGCGAGGGCGCTTCGGTAGCGCCAGAGCGATGGCAGAAACCAGGCAAAACCGAACCGCCGCTGGAATGCAGAAACGTCTGCAAATCCCCGCTGGAGCAGGATGAAGTTTCCCGACGTTAGCGACAGCAGTTCCTCAAGGGGTACAGTCCGGCTGATAAAGCTGACGGGATCGACCAGCCGGTAGCTGTTCTCTTCCGTCTTCCCGGCAAAAACGGCAAATCCTCCGTCGTCCAGGACGGCGATGCATGGCGTGGGGATCACCTTTCCGCTGGCAAACCGCTCTTCGCGAACGGGTTTTGCCTTGAGGCCGACACGTTTGGCAGCCCGCAAAATATCGTCGCGGGTCGCCTCTGCGGTGAGTGCCAGTTCCCGCGAAAGGTCTGCCGGATTGCAGGAAATCCTGAAGAATGCTGCGACGGCGGCCAGCGACGCCAGTCCGGCATCGGTAGTCGCAGCGGAGGGGTTGAGTAAACCTGTATCCATAGTCAGATCTGTCGGTAAGCGGATCTGCAGATGCCTGCAAATCCGCATGAGGTGAAAATGGAGAGGT
>NZ_PHGS01000033.1:0-2351 GCF_003031125.1 Agrobacterium sp. LAD9
TCCTGCCAATAAAGCTCCAGATCAATGTGGAGGCCGCGACGATACAAACGAACCAGATAAGCGCATAACGGATCGGGGATGCGGGCTTTTCGATAATTTCAAGGGCGGCAGGGAGAAAGTCGCTATAATCGGCGCTGACCTTTGTGTTTGTTGCCCCGGTCTTTACGGGTCGCGTCTTTCCTCTCATTGGCTCGACCCCATCTGCAAATCCCATAAATGCTTGTAGAGGCCGCCATCGCGGGCCAGCAGATCTTCGTGGCTGCCCTCTTCAACGATCCTGCCGTCGGCCATGCCGATAATGCGATTACAGCTCCGGATGGTCGCAAGGCGGTGGGCGATGATCAATACTGTGCGGCCCTGAACAATGTGACGCATGTTTGCGAGGATCAGTCTCTCACTCTCATAGTCGAGAGCGCTGGTTGCCTCGTCCAGGATAAGAATGGGCGGGTTGACTGACAATGCCCGGGCGATCGCCAGGCGTTGCCGCTGCCCACCGGAGAGGTTTGCACCGCGTTCTTCGATGACGGTGTCATAACCCTTCGGCAGTTTCGCGACAAATTCGTCGGCGCCTGACAGGCGGGCGAGATTGATGACGGCCGCCCGCGACATGGCAGGATTGGCGATACTGATGTTCTCGTGGATCGTGCGATTGAACAGCATGTTTTCCTGAAGCACGACGCCGATATTGGAGCGCAGCCAGGCCGGATTGACATGGGCGATGTCCTGACCGTCGACCATGACCTGGCCGCTGGAGGGCAGATAGAACCGCTGCAGAAGTTTGGTCAGCGTCGACTTGCCCGACCCGGAGGGACCGACGATGCCGATCACTTCGCCCGGACGTACAGACAGCGAAATATTCCTGAGGATTTCCGGACCATCACTGGAATAGCGGAAGTTGACGCCCTTGAAGGAGATAGTACCCTTCGGTGGCGGCAGGCTGACGGGGATCGCGGGTTTGGGCTCTTCGGGTGCATTCAGAACATCCGACAGACGCTCGACGGAAACTTGCACCTGCTGAAAGTCCTGCCAGAGCTGTGACAGGCGCAGAACCGGCTGAAACACCTGACCGGCGATCATGTTGAAGGCGACGAGCCCGCCGACGGTCAGTTCATTGTCGATGACGGCCTGTGCGCCAAAAAGGAGGAGGGCGGCCGAGGTGATCTTGTTGACATACTGGATGGCCGTCTGGCCCTTCGCCGCGAGCATGGTCGCTGCAAAGGACGATTGCACATAAGCCGCCAGACGCTCCTCCCATTGCGCGGCAACGACGGGCTCGACGGCGGATGCTTTCAGTGTCTGCATGCCGATAACGGACTCAACGAGCAACTGCTGACTGAGAGCGCCCCGGTCGAATTTTTCATCGATGCGATGTTTAAGGGAGGGGCGGATCAGAAAACCGATCAGGACGAGAAACGGAATTGAGGCGACGACGATCCAGGCAAGCACCGTGGAATAGGCAAACAGCACCGCGATGAACACGAAGGTGAAGATGAGATCGAGGACTGAAAAAAGCGCCTGTCCGGTCAGGAAATTGCGGATGGTCTCGAGTTCGCGCACACGCGCAACCGTCTGGCCGGCGGCGCGGGTTTCGAAATAGTTCAGTGGAAGGTTCAGCAGGTGACGCACGAGCCGGCGTCCGAGCTCCACATCGATCCGGTTCGTCGTATGCGTGAGTGCATAGGTGCGCAGATACTGAAGCACGACGTCGAACAGGCCGATCGCGGCAAGTCCGATGATCAGGACCGTCAATGTCGAGTAGCTACGGTGGGCAAGCACCTTGTCGACCACCACCTGAAAAAACAGCGGCGAGACGAGGGCGAAGAGCTGCAGGAAAAGCGAAGCGAGAAAGACATGGGCGAGGGCGCTTCGGTAGCGCCAGAGCGATGGCAGAAACCAGGCAAAACCGAACCGCCGCTGGAATGCAGAAACGTCTGCAAATCCCCGCTGGAGCAGGATGAAGTTTCCCGACGTTAGCGACAGCAGTTCCTCAAGGGGTACAGTCCGGCTGATAAAGCTGACGGGATCGACCAGCCGGTAGCTGTTCTCTTCCGTCTTCCCGGCAAAAACGGCAAATCCTCCGTCGTCCAGGACGGCGATGCATGGCGTGGGGATCACCTTTCCGCTGGCAAACCGCTCTTCGCGAACGGGTTTTGCCTTGAGGCCGACACGTTTGGCAGCCCGCAAAATATCGTCGCGGGTCGCCTCTGCGGTGAGTGCCAGTTCCCGCGAAAGGTCTGCCGGATTGCAGGAAATCCTGAAGAATGCTGCGACGGCGGCCAGCGACGCCAGTCCGGCATCGGTAGTCGCAGCGGAGGGGTTGAGTAAACCTGTATCCATAGTCAGATCTGTCG
>NZ_PHGS01000034.1:0-47371 GCF_003031125.1 Agrobacterium sp. LAD9
TTCCGGCACATTGCCGCCCCCGCCCTTGGGTGCTTTGCTGCCCCCCGGTTTTCCGCCGTCGCCGCCCAGCCCCGGAAACTCGCTCAAAGTCCCTATGGTCTTCAGGATCGAAAGAGCAGTGCTCGCGCCTGAAAGAAGCATCAGCGCCCCCGCAAGCTTGCGAATCGTGCCGGCAAGCATCGCAATGCCCGAGGCATACAAAAAGAGCTGGAAGCCGTAGCCGGACATTTCCGCAAGGAACTTGGCAATCGGGTTATCCTTGATCGCGTCGTTCAGCTCACGGATCGATGCGCCCCATTCCTTGGCCCTCATGAAAATGCTGCCGATGCGGTCGGCCGCATTTGGATCGACAGGGCCGATCAGCAGATCACCAAGATCGTTGACAAGTTCACGCACCCCGCCGTCATAGCCGAGGCCTTGAGCAAAGCCCCGTATCGATGCTTTTACCGTGTCCAGAATTGTCACACGGTTACCAAGCGTATCGATGATTTCGCCGATAGCGAGCGCACCTTCACGTATCGACGGCAACATGCCGTCGCCCATTTCCGAGAACACGTTCGAAATCTTGTTGCCCAAGAGATCGAGAACATTGCGCGTCGTGTTGGCGCGCTGGACATATTCGGCAAAGGCCGAACCGGAATATTTCGTCCGGTCGGCCACGGATGCGAGCGCCTGGTCGAGCAGCTTGATATTGCCGACCAGCGGCATGAAGGCGCTGGCTTCATCGCCGAAGAATTCAGACAGAAGCGCCGTCTGTTGGTGCTTCGGAGCCTTGGCAATGGCTGTGAGAACCTTGCGCAAGGTGCCCTTTGCGTCCTTCTGCATGTCCTTTGCGATGGACGGCAGATGCAGGCCGAGGGCTTTTGCCGCGTCCTTCTGTGACCTCTTGGCAAAGTCGCCTCTTGCCATAGCGCGGATAACGTTCTTCATTGCCGTGCCGGCCGTGCTGGCATCCGAGCCGGCCGCGATCATGGCGCTACCCATGGCCGCAACGTCTTCTTTCACAAAGCCGCTCATCTCACCGATGGCGCCAACGCGCAGCATGAATTCGGTAACATCCTTGGCCTTGGAGGCCATGTTGTTCGACAGGTGGTTGATGGCGTCGGCCATCTCACCAGTTTCGGCGACATTCAAGCCGAGCTGGGTTTTCAGCTTGGCGAGGCTTTCGCCGGCGTCGGCCGCCGTCATATCGAAGGCAACGCCAACACGGGCGGCCATCTCGGCGAAACTTTGTAGATCCTCAGTCGCCACGCCGGACTCGCCGGCCGCCGCAAACAGCGCTGCAATGTCGGTTGCGGCCAGAGGGATTTCGCCAGACATGCGCCGGATGCTGCGGCGCATGTTTTCAAACTGTTCGTCGCTCGCCTCGACAACCTTCTTCACATCAGCGAAAGCGCTTTCGAACTCGATGGCAGCGCCGGCCGTCGCCGAAATACCTTCGGTCGCTCCGAGGTAGCCGGCACCCAGCGCGACGGCCTGCCCGATCAGCCCGCGCATCGGCGCGAACGCCTTCATCTGCTGGCCTTGCAGCCGGTCGAGTGTGCGGAAGATTGGCGCGGATTTTGCGACCACATCTTCCAGAAGGGAGATGCGTAGGGTGCTTTGCACGACAGACATTTACTGCCTCATGATCTGGTTCAGCTCGCCGACCTTCGCGTAGTAGGCCAGCAACTTTTTCGGTGACCATCGCTCGATGGCGTCGAGCGATGTATGGGCGAAGCGCGCGACAAAAACGGCGATTAGCCGCCAGTCGTGTCCTTCTTCTTCTCGTTTCCCAAGAGGCCGCTCGTTGCGGTGACGATCTTGGAAAAGTCCTTTGCGCCGATCTTCTTGAACGCCGGCAGAGGCGTGTCAGAGATAGAGGCAAGAATGGCGGTCATCTTGGCAAGCTGGCCGGGGAACTGGTCGCCGACGATCAGATCGCCCACGGTAGGCTCGCGGAATGTCAGAACCGGATAACGGTCTTCACCGTGAGTGATAGGCTTGGAGAGAGTGACGACAACAGTTTCGTTATCGGCGGCGGTATTGGTATCGGTCATGGTGAAACCTCAAAGAAATGGCCCGCACGAAGCGGGCCTGCTGAAGAGAGAAATTTGGGGGAGGGGAGTGACGCGCCCTAGAGCAAGAGCGCGTTACGAATGTCGCCGTTCTGCGAGACGCCACCGACCTTGAATTCGAAATCATCAATCTCGTAGATTTCTTCGCCGTCGATTTCGAGCTTGTAGTAATTAACGTCCACGCCGATATCGTTTTCAGCGAGATCGCCGGGCTTCCAAGAGCCATGGTCCACTTTGTAAAGTTTGGCGCGAATAGAGATGACCGCGCTGTGTGTGGTGCCATCTTCATCAACCAGCGCACCGGTGATGAGAAACGGATTTTCCACGCCGATCTTGATGCCGTGAAGCTTCAGGATTTGCGGGTCGAGGCCAGGCATTTTGAAATTGAGTTCCTGAGCGTTGTACCCAAGATGGATTTGACGCTCTTTGATCATGCCGGCATTGCGCATGCCTTCACGCTTGGCCTCGATGACGGGTATCGTCATGTCGCCAATCTGGCCGAGCTTGCTTTCGCGATCTGCCCACAGCATGCAGTCCCGCAAAATGCCGCGAGGTAATATCTTTTCTGCCATGTCTGATTACTCCTTATGCGGCAACCGCGAGCGGGCCGGTTTCGATAAGCCCATTCACTTCATCCAGCAGAAGCCGGTAGTAGAGAATGTTGCGATGAGTGGTGATGTGGATTTGCTCCATAATGCCAACCGGCTCGAACTCGACATCGAGGAAGAGCTTGCCGTTTGCCATCAGGGTCGGATCATTCAGGACAGGGAACCAGCAGCGGCCACCAAGAATGTCCTCGTTGTTTTTGAAGACGCGAAGCGCGGCGTTACCGTCCTCAATCATCATCTTCATATTGGCCTTCGTGAATTTGCGATCCACGTAGAGGAAGTAGATATCTTCCAGCGCCTCGTTGATCATGTCGGCCGTGGCGCGGACGCTATCGAACTGCCAAAGCGGATCGTCCGTCGCCAGACGGCTACCCCAGGTGCGGAAGCCGCCACGTTCGTTGATGATGGTCGCCACCTGATTCTCGTTCAGGTAATTGGCGTCATCCGGATACGTGATCGTGCGGGCAACGCCGTCGATAGTGTTGATGATCTTGTTCGAAACCGAACCCGACACACCCTCATCACCTGCGACCACGCGCGACCGCACGCCGGCGAAAACCGGCGCGACCGGCTTTGTCACCGGAACGCCGTTCACGTTCCTGATGACCTTCGGATCAATCGGCAGGATGCGTCCATTCAGCGTGCGCCGGAAGCGCAGGGCTTCGGCATTGGTCGTGTTCGGACCATTGATATAGGCGCGGGCGCGAATTTTCGGGGTGATGACCTTCAGCGCAGAAACGAACGGATTTGCAACGTCGCCGACATTCGCAGTCGCCTGCGGCAGCACCTTTGCCGCGTCCGCACCGCCACCTTCAAAGGTGATGACAGGCGGTTCCGAAAGCTTCTTGCCGGGCAGAACAACACGGACGGCCACAACCTTATCCGCATTCACGCCCTCACCCATGACAGCTTCCAGCGTCGGCAGCTCCTTGCCCTGATCGTTACCGCCGCCCGTAGCTTTCACGATTGGCGGCTCGGTCAATTTGGAGCCTTCAGCGACAACCGAAACCGAAACGACGCCGGCTTCGACCCATGCGCCGGTATTGCCGGCCGTGATGATGACGCGCGGCTGATAGCCGGTCAGACCCTTGGCGCGAAGTGCCGAGTAAATGCCAGTTCGCGCGACCAGATCGCCGATCAGGTTCGCCTGCAGTACTGCCGGATCGGCGCTGTGCTCGACGCGGTTGAGGATGCACCACGATCCGCCTTCGCCAAAAACCGTTTTCACGTCTTCGAGCAACGTACCATCAGCGCCAAGCGCAGAAGATGCATTCAATGAGGTGACGAGCGTCGGATAATTCAACGGAAACGCAGCCGGATCTGCATCAGGTGCAGTACCGTTGATGAAGGTAATGCCTTGGCGCTGAACACGAAGAAGCGAGGGCGTTACCGCGCTTTCAACCAAGGTCACGCCATGCGCATAGGCCAAGTCAGCCATTTATAGACTCCTTTGAAAGTTTCAGATTGTGAGGAAAGGTTCCGGCTCATTCCCGGAAAAGAGGAAGCGCCCCGCCAGTGATGGCGAGACGGATTGTCAAAATGCGCGAGGTGTTACGGCCAGTAGGCTGGATTGGTCGCAAAATCCGCTGGGATCGGGACCATGTTTTTCAGCGCACTTGCCGCGAGGATATGGGCCTGCTTGTGGTTCAAGGCCGCGTAACCAAAACGCATCGCGGTTTGCGCATCCATCGCATGCGTCGAGTTGTCCGCAGCGATCCATCGAAACTCCGGCGGCGCGTTCGGATCAAGAAGGCGTTGCCAAGCAAGGTTGCCCGGCTGCGCGCCATAGATCGTGATTGCGTCGGTCGCCGCCGCTTTCGCGCCAGCAATGTTCTCGCGGTCTTCGGGGCGGGACTGATAATGCACGCCGTCGAAGATGAAGCCTGCATCGACACGGCGGTGGCGCTCGACATCGACCGCGTAAGGACTTGGCTGGCGGAACGTTGCTAGCGCGTCTGCATATACGGTCTCATAGGTGTCGATATCTTCGGGCGTCGGTTGAGCGGCGTCCAAGTTCCATTCCGCTATGAAAGCCTGTCCGGTTTGCTGGCCGCTGGATGCATCAACGGGCATGGCGACAAAGAAATCCACCATGTGTTTCGCGTTTGGATGCTGCTGCTTGATGCAGAGCGTCAGTTCATCGTGAGAAAGCATGTTTCACCTGTTTCGAAGGGCGACGCAGCGGAGATAGGAGGCATTGCCTTGCCCGACGTTTCCACGCCTGAGACCAATCACAACGTAGGGGTTTGACGCCTGTCCGATGCTGTCCGTGATGCCAGTATCGAAACCACTGAATTCAACGACGCCAGAATTGTGCTGGCACTCCGCACCCGCTTGAGCAAATCTGTCGTGAAGCCAGCCGTAGCCGAACGTCCATACAGCGCCGCCCTCAGAGAGATACATCCCCCAGCTGTTGTCCGGCTTCAGGAACCCGATATTCCCTGCGTTGTGGTGCAGTGCCCGCGTAATGTTTCCGTCCGTATCGATGAGGTTCAGTGTTGGTGCACCGCTTCGAATTGAGAGCGTCCCATCGATGATGCCGCCGATAAACTTCAGATACCGATTATCGAACAGAGCAGTGAGCGCGGACTTGATGTTGCCCCATGTCGTTCGAAACATGGTTGACGTGCCGGACCTTACACCCGCAAAGGTGTCGCCATCATCGGGTGTTGCGAGGCCATTGGCCCCAGCGACAGCCGCGCCAACCGTGGTGGTTGTCGTCATCGTCGGCAGGTTTTCAAGCGGCACCTTGCTATCCAGCCCAAGCGGCGCAACGCCTTCCGGCGCGTTTCGCTGGTCTTTGAGAAGATAGTTCCCAAGGCTGGTCTGGATATTTTGCAAGCCCTCCGCCGTCGCATAATAGGCTGGCAATTGCCCGCCGAATTTAAGCGTATCGGGTGCTTTGCCGCCGATGATGATCTGGTCAATCTGTTCCTGCGCCAGCGTAATCGATTGCTGCAGGGTTGCCAGTTTAGGGGCCACGTTGACCTGAATGTAATCGAGCGAAGCCTGAATGCCCTGCGCCATCAAGGTTTCGAACGAGGCTTCAAGTCCTTCGCGTGCAAGTAACCGCGAGTGAAGATCGGCCATCGTGCTATTCCACAATGGCCGATCAATCAGCGTTTTGGGGTACGATGGAAGCTGATAGCCGTCAGACCTCTCTGGCATAGTCCAGCACCTCGTCACCTTCCTGTTCAATGATATCGACAACGACCTTGCCGACCATTTCGATTTCATTGAGCGGCTTGTATGTGAACGCCCCGAGCTTGACGGGGCGAGCGAGCTTCACCTGATAGGATTTTTCAGCATTGATCTGGAAAGCCATGAGAACCCCTTAGAGTGCGGCAATGAAGGCGTCCTGCACGAACGGCACGGAGGCGACATTGTTTGTGGTGGCGGCTGGGCGCATGCGAGCGGCGTTTGCCGCCGCGCCGAGCGTGTAGGTGGAAAGATAGGTCCGACGCGAAGGCCGCTGCGGATCGACCGTGATTTCAGTCGTGTTCGGATTGACCACCGTATTTCCGACCATAATGGCGGGGGTGAATGTGTGGCGGTCAGGATCGAAGCTATCCAGCGTGTATTGCGTCTGGATGCTTGTCGTCGCGAAGCCAAAAGGAAAGCTCTTCGTGACGCCCCGCATGGTGTTGCGGTTGCGGGCAACGCGGGAGATCGCCTTTTGGTCAAGCTGGATCATCGGCTGCAAATCAGCCGTGCCCATCATGACCATGCGCAATTCCACCGAGGCAGGCAAGCCCACAAGCGGGTTTGTCGCCGGGTCGCCGTCATCCAGTTCGGTCCAGACATTCGAGCCGGAAGGCCGGATTTCCCAACCGAGTGTACAACCGCCCGGCACCCACCCCGCAAACAGCATATCGATCTGTGTCATGCCGTCCGCAAGGTTCAGAGCCTGCATCGGAATGACCGTACGGGGGCTTCGATAGCGGGCGGCATTGAGGCGGAAGCAGATATCCGTTTCCGTTGATCCTTGCGCAAATGCGCCGTCTGTCGTCAGGAACTGCGTTCCGCCCGTATACTTGTTCGAGCCTGAGATATGCAGCGCGTGCGCGCCGGTCGTCACCGTGACGAAGGCGTAACGCTTTCCACTTTCCAGCAGCGTGATAGGAAGCACGGCCTTGTTCCAGCCGACAACAAGATCGGCGTGGTTCAACTTGCCCTGCGCCAGCACCGCATCGAAACGGGGCATCCCGCCAGTCGTGGTTTCCACGATGAAGATATGCACATCGCCGTCAGCGCCGACACGGGCAAACGACAGGTCAAGACTTGTCACCTGCATGGGCTGAGCCACAAGGAAGGACTGGCCGTAGATGGAACCGTTAAGCCCCACCTGTTCGGTTACGTACTCCCAATAGGGTTCGCTGTAGGCTTCATTTCGAACCTGCCGAACGCCGTAAGTCTGGTGGCCGGGACCGTTGTTCACGCCGACATAGACGACTTCGAAAAGCTCGCCGTTGACGCTTAACATCTGCCCCACCCTGGCATCGCCGCCAAGGCCGGACCAACCAGCCGCATTCTCGCATGCGCCCATGGTCGGACCGTAGGTAACGCGAACCCGCGAAGCCTCTTTGCGGGTCGCCGTCACCTCGGTATGCACCAACTGCGAAATATTGAGGGTGCTATCGAGAGACGTGTTTGCAATGCGCGTCACCTCATCAAAGGCTGGCACCATGCGGCGACCGCGAAAAGCAATCTTCGGATCATCTTCCGCCTGCACTTCAAGGCGGGCCTGCGCTTCGGCAGCAAAGCCGAACCTGACGCCCTCTTCAATGCGGGCCAGCCAATCAACATGCGTCATGTCCCAACGATCAGGGATAAGACCGTCATCGAAGACATAGGCGCGCGCCTCGTCTGGAAGATCGACCTTCAGCCGGGCAGCGCCAATATCACGTTGCATCTGTCGGATGACTTCACGCCGTGGAATTTCGGTAAGCTTGCCCTGAATGTTGACGATCTGCGTTTCAATCGTCTCGGTCCGCATGAACAGGCCATCCAGATCGACCTCCAGCGCCGTGACGCGGCCCTCGACTTCAAAGAGGGTTTTCACGCGGTCACTGTTGCCCGGCTCGATGGCGTCGATGCCGGAAGAGGTCAACAGCACGAAGGCTATGCAAGCATCCGTGGAATCCACCACAGGCTTGACCGGAACGGGGTTTGCTTCGCCCGGCTGCACAATCAGGTCAACGACGCGGCGGATGGTCTTCGGCGTCGTGCGATTGACGATGACGCTGGTTTCCGGATCGTCGGATGTTTCGAACGGCCGGTTTGCCGTTTCGGTCACTTCCCTGCCGCGAAGCAGAATGGCAACCCAGCGCTGGTCAGAGGCAGCGACCGGAATGTGAAGCTGCAAGTTCATATTGGCCGGCGCTTCGTGCGCATAAACGATCTTGCCGGCAACATAGCGGCCGGCTGAGACCGTGATTTCCTGCGCCGATTTCCGGGCAACTGTGAATGCCGCCCAATGGGCTGGATAACCAATGGCATCAAGCCAAAGGCCATCCGTTGCGTCCTGTCCCTGCAAACCGATGGCTTCGAAATCCGAGTGATCGGCGATTTCGGCTTCAGAAAAAGCGGTTCTCTGCATTTTTGTTTCCCTCAATCCAGCCGCTTGCGATCCATGTAACCGCCGATGGCATGGCTTCCGTCGATGAAAATGTTGTCGTTAAAGGTGATGCCGCGCCGCCATGCGAAGGAAACCGAATAAAGCGTTTCCGGCGTCTTGGCGGTCGTCATGGCGAGCTTTGCGCGGCGGATCGGTTCAAGGTTGACCGAAGTCATTGCGGCCCGCCCGAAGGCGCTACGGCCGATCTGGAAACGGTTCTTCGGGGCGGTCAGCGTGACGCGCACCAGGTAGTGCGCAACGAATGGCTTATGCGCTACCGGCGTGCGCCCAATCACCGCCCGCCCGAATGTGAAGCGGTTCGGATGTGCGATGCGATCCACAATGACCGCATCGACAAAAGCAAGATAGCGCTTCAGTCCGGCAAGGGTGCCTTTCAGCGCCGCCAAAGGTGACGCCGGGTAGAGAGTGGACACGCCGGCGCATTGCGCGATCATTTCCCGCTTTCGCTCTTCGGTCCAATCGTCAAACCAGAGATCGACCGAATGATGCACTGCAAGCCAAGGCAGGAACCGCGCCGGCGTCCGGTACGGGTCCATCAGCACCGCGTAAGGGATCGGCAAGTCATCCGACATTGCGGCGGCAAGCGCCTTTTCGAATTCCTCTGACGATGTCGGAAGCAAAACGCCTACATCACTCATGCGCGCACCTCGACTTGAATATCAAGGCTGGTCATGACGGGCACCTTGTACGGGTCCGGCTCGATGATAACAGGGGCGAGATCGCGCACCCGGATCACACCATCGCCGAAGGCAGCGCCGGAAAGCAGGGCTTCCGGTATTTCACCGCCAATCAGGATGCGGGAGGTTGCCGCCGCGATGATGCGCTTTTCCGCTTCCGCCTTGATGATGCCAGCGCTGGCGCGTGCGGCCACAATTTCCAGCGAGAGCGAAACCGCATATTCGGTGCGGCCGGCCGCCATGACCGAAATAGCCACGGCTTCAGGCGCGCGGTCCGGATGCGTGACAGCAGCCCGGATAGTGGCCAGCTCGGCATCTGTCGGAAGCCTGCCCATCGGACCGGCTATGACAACATCCGTATCACCGCGCCGGCCGTGGACCGCTCGGCCATTCACCCGCGCACCCCAAAGCCCAAGCGACTTATCCGCAGATTGCGGCCACGCCGTCCAGGCATCGAAGAGATAGCGGCCGGCCGAACCAGCAGCCGGCAGATCGAAAGACAGGAGGTAGCGGCGAAGCAAAGCGTCGTCGCCTTCCATGATGGCGGCCGAGCTGGGCGTGGCAGGGGCGACAACCAAACGCACGATGTTGCGGCCGGCCGCGATGGCCTCAAGATTGCTGCCCTTGGCATAGGCCGCCAGCAGCGACCGGAAGGCATCATTGACACGCTGGCGATCCATAAGCCGCAGATAAGACCACGCTTCGCCGACAATGCCGGCAGGATCGGTTTCAAGGCTTTGCACGTCATAGACCGGCAGGGCCGGATTGATGGCGCGCATCTGGTTCCAGAATTCCAGAAACCGGACCTTGAACGCCGAATAGAGGGTTTCGAAATCCAGCGCCTCGATGGCGTCAGGAGCCGGCAGGCGCGAAACGTCGATGGCGGCCGGCGCGTAAACAGCAAGTGTCATGATGATCTGCCCGCTATGACGACCCGCACGCTTTCATCTTCCGCAATGGAATAATCGCCGCGATGGCCGAGAGGATAATAAACGCCGAAGATTTCCAGCGAGATCGCGCCGCCGGCGTCGGCACGGCTGACTTTTCCGAACCGCATCCGGAAACGCGGTTCCCATTTCTGGATGGCGGTTGCGGCCGAGGAATAGAGCGCCAGCACGTTGCGGCGCGTCATCTTGGCATCGACCAGGTCCGGCAGGTCCGAACCGAAATCGCGCCGCATGACGCGTGCGCCAATTGGCGTGTTGAGGATTTTGGAAATTGACTGCCGGGTATGATCCCAATCAGTCAGGGGCGCGCCGGTTACGGCGTTGACGCCGGTTGAGCTTGGCATCTTCTTTCCCCTTTTCATCGATTAGCGAGACGACATCGCCGAAGGGCGGCGCAAGCTCGCGGGCCTGATCGGCAGACAGTTGGATGGGTTCGCCGGCATCACGCCAGCGCCCGGCAATCTCGCAGCCGGTGCGAACCGTGTAGTTTTTCATGGGGGTTCCTCAGTCTATCGCGAAGACTTTTTCCGAGCCTTCGACAATCGGCCAAAAGCCGGCCGACGATCCGGTCGCGACGTGCACCTTGTCGCCGATCCGCGCGACCTGCTTACCGCCGTCGCCGCCGAGCTGCACGTTGTCGGATTGAATGACGACCTTGGCGGCGGTCACTTTCACAAGCCCGCCCGTCGCCTCGATGACGGTATCGCCGATCTTGATGTGAAACGGCGTGTCGCTGTTTTCGCGGGCGTTCTCGTCGCTATAGGTCGAGAAGTCGATCTGCGCGTCTGCGAGATCGCCGCTTTCAGAAACCACGTCCACTTGCTCGCCGACGCTGTAAAGCACATCAACCTTGACGCCACCGGCCGAAAGCGTGCGCGCCTTGATCCATGGCGTCACGTAGGGTTCCTCACCCTGCCGAGACAGCTCAACGCGGTACTTGCTCTTGTCGTCGCTGATTTCGGCAATCTTGCCCTTGCGGCGACGGTTGCGCTCGCGCCGCTCTATCTCGCCGATCCGATGACCCAACTCCTCAAGATGGTTGGCTAGCCAGTCAGCACCGTTCATGGCGCATCCCCATTCGGAAGCGTCAACAGCATGGCGTCGGCTTCACTGTAGGTCATGCCGTAACGCCGCATTGCCGCCGCCAGCTCATCATCATTGCCGGCGATCTGCGCCTTCATAAGCGCGATCTTTTTCGCCATGTCCGGCTCACGCTGCACCAGGTCGCTTTCGCATTTGGCAAAGAATTCGGCCATTGGCGAATCCGACTTGAGCGGGCGGCCGGCAACCGGCTCGGCGATGGCGGCGACCGTGATTTTCATCTGATGCGCCGCCAACCGAACGCCGTTCGTGTCGCCGCTGATGCGCGCGCGCTGGCATTTCTCAATCCGCAGGATCAGGCGACCGAAGATCGCGGCCCACTCATTATCGGGATCGACAAGGGCGTCGGCAATCTGTCGAAGCGTCATGTCGAGGTAGAATTCGAAGTTGGCATCCGCAGCCGGCAGACCAGCCATGATAACCTTTTCATCCGTCTCCGGATCGGAAATCACATGCGGCGTTGCCACGCCCGCCTCAAAGACAAGATCGATTTCGCCGCTTGCGGTCAGAGAGCGCACTTCGAGGCCGCTCACTTGTTTGCTGTCGTCGGTATAAACCGAAACGAATTGTTTTTCCTGCGGGGTTTTAAGCTCGCCGGCCGTGCTGGTTTCCAGTGCGCCAATCTCGCTATCGAGAACGTTGTCACCAACCAGCGTGCGCCCCTTCACAGCTTGAAGAGCGCAGATGCGAAGGGCAATACGGACAAGGGACATGGCACCTACCAGCGTCAGGCTTGGTTAAGCCCAACGATCAGCCGGGCGTGATTTCGGTCATCGACCGTCGAAACTTCAAAGAGAGGCGCGCCGGGGCGATCCAAGGCGCGCACATTGTCCTGTTTGCGAAGGACGATATCGGGGTGTTCGGTCCGGTCGATGTAGAGAAACGCTTTCCCGGCCGCGATCCGCGAATGCAGGGAGCGACCGGCATTGACATCGAGTGGGCCGGCCGTTTCGTCGCCGGTCCGCAAAACTGCCATGATGACGATTTGCGGCCGCTCCGGATCGGTTTTCGTGTTCTTCATGGGAGACAGCCGAATGCGCTCTGCAAACCTTTGATCCACGCCGGACACGACCGCGTCACGCGCGGCCCGAAAAGAAGAAGCAATCGGCATGACAATCCCCATGGAGAGCGCCCGGCCGCCGCGATGGCGACCGGGTTATCGTTGATGATCAGTTGGTCTTAAGCTGCACCAGGCAGTTGGGCTGCTTGCAGATGGCCAGCATGTTGGACTGCGACTTCATTTCGAGGCCGGCACCATGTTTCAGCGTCTCCGTAGAGATGAAGATCGAGCCGTCTTCTTCCTCGGAGGGCGCCTGGTTGACGGTATCGATATGGTACGCCGGCGCATCATAGGTGCGGAACATGGACTGCGTTCCGGAGGGATAGGCGGTACCGCTGTTGTCATCGACGTTCTTGACCGATGCCATCGAACCGTCGTTGGCCTTGACCGGCAGACTACCCTTGTACTCGCGGAAGAGAATGTCGCCGAATTCGAAGACGCGGCCCCAGTTGCCGCCGAGGCGCTGGCGTTCAAGCTGGGTGTGAAGGCCTGAATTCTGCGCCTGCACCCAAAACTTTTCGACCTTCGAGTGCGAAATCAATTTCGTGAAGAACTTCGTATCGACCACGGCTTCCACCGCACCGACCGTCTCACCCTTCGCATTCTCGATGATGTGGTCGCTGGCCTCTTCGCACTTGGCACGAACATCCGTCCCGGCCGTGCCGAGGGCAAAATCGATTTCCTTCTTTTCGACATCGAACGTGTCGTAAAGATTGTAGAGCGTGCGAAGCTTGCCGTCCTTGATTTCGCCGCGGAGCATGCCGAGCCGCAGAAATTCGCGGGTGATGGCGTGGTTCTTACGGATGATGACAAGCTTGCGCTCAAGTTCGGCATCGAGCGATCGCTCGGTAATCTCGCCGTTGACGACTTCGAGCATGCCGTCGATATCGCCGACAAGGATGTTCTCCAGGTGGACGAAATGGGGGATTGCGATGATGATGCCGCGTTGGTCTTCATCGCTTGAAACCTCACCAGGTGCACCGGGTTCCTGATGTGCAAGAACCACGATCTGACCTTCGCGGAAGTCGATGCGGACCATGCGCGAGCGCTTCGGTTCGCTCGGCGCGATGTCGAGCGCATTGAGCAAGCCGAAGGTATTCGGCAGTTTGTTGACCTCTTCGGAGAGTTCAACGTTTGTGTAAGGCAGCAAGATTTCAGGCATTGCCGATTGTTCCTTGTGAAGAAAAAAGCGCAGGACATCGCGTCCCGCGCGCGCAGGCTGAAAGGCCGGCTATTGTTGGAAAGGGTGGATCAGGCGCGCAGGATCAGGCCGAGGCGGTCCTCGATATCTGCGATGGCAGCGGCCTGCTGTTCGGCAGTGACGCCAGCGGGCCAGACGATGTTGGCACGGTTGAGAACCGAGAAGCGACGGGAATAAAGCAGCCCGTCAACGCGGTCCACGCCGTTTGGCGCTTCGCAATCCTTCAGGCAGACGCCGTGAACGATCTGGCTGCCGTCCGTGGCGGCCGGGTCCCATGCGATCAGCTTGCCTAGCTTGTCGCCGGCAGGCGCTTCCACAGTACCGGCGATGCGGCCGACGAGTTGGCCGAGCTTGACCAGGCGGGCGCTACCGCCAGTGCCGCCGAGCAGCGTGCCGACGCCGCGCGAGATTTCGGGATCTACTTCCTTCTTCAGCAGCGTGGACATGCCGGGGGTCTGCTGGAATTTCATGACAGGCAAAGTGCCCATGGTTCTTTCCTTTCGAAAGGAATTGGAGTTTCAGGGGTGGCGCGCGGAGCCGATCAACTCTTTTTCATCTTGGCGGCGCGGGCGTCCATGCGAGCGGACAGACCGCCCTTGGCCTGTGGCTTGCCGTTCGGATCGCGGTTCAAGTCCTGCGCATTCATCATGCGGCGCGGAGGCTGGTATTCGCCGTCGCCGGCGTCCGCTTTCGGCGCGACGGAAAGCGTTGCCTTGGCGGCCTCGACGGTGTTGCCGGCGTTGAACAGATGTTCCGCCAGCGGCTCACGGCCCTTGGCTTCATCCAGCGCCATGATGGCAGTGCGGCGTTCGAGAGCCTCTTTTACGGCGTCGTTCGCGGAGGCCGTCAGCTTTGCGACCTGTTCTTTCAGGCCATTGAGTTCCGTTTCAAGCTGCTCGGCGCGCTCTTTATCGGTCATGGTGGTTTCCTTTGGAGGGTTTGGCGTTTGGGTTTTCGGCGGATGGCTGGATGCCATCGACCATTTCTTCGTCTTCGCCAGCGCAACCAGTTTTTTGGGCGCGTGCGCAAACAGGCTGTAATCGAAGGCGGCAACAGGTTTGGACTTTTCAGTCGCGGTCGCATCGGCAAAGCCCTCAGAAACCGCTTCATCCGGTGTGAACCAGCGTTCCGCCTTCATGATTTCGCGGCAGTCTTCAGCGCTCTTTCCGGACTTTGCGGCGTAGACGCGCGCATAGGAGGTTGCCAAAGCTTCCAGCGCCTCGATTGTCTTGCTGTGTTCGCTGGAGTTACCGGATGTGAAACCGCTCGGATCGTGGATCATCATCACGGAGCCGGCCGTCATGGTGACGGTTACGCCCGCCATGGCGATCAGGGAGGCGGCCGACGCCGCAATGCCCTCTATGACAATGTTCGTGATACCGGGGCGAGCGGAAAGAAGGGCATGAATTGCAGCCCCCTCAGTCGCAACACCGCCAGGAGAATTCACATGAACATCAAGTTCGGAATCGTCCTCAATCTGCGAGAGTGCAACGATCACATCAGCGGCGGTGAAGCCATCATCATAATAATAGTCACCGACATAGCCGGTAAGCCGAAGCTTTCCGTCCTCAACAATTACTGCCATTTTGGTTTACCTCAGTAGGGCCGGAAACGACCGCTGATAGCGTGCCGCCGTATTTTGGGTTTCTCGCCGCGCGCGATCTGGCAATTGCGAAGGGCTTCGTTCAAAGCGCGCTGCACCTGGTCGAGCGAGGCGGTGGAATAGCGCATCATGTCTTCACCGAAGCGGCCTTCCGTCATCATCTCGCCGGTAAGCAACGCTTCCTCGACGCGGCGCAGTTTTACTGCGCGCGCGCACCAATCGATCTTTAGGGGATCGTCATTGTTGGCCATCAAGCGGCCTCCTGTGCTGGATCACGGTTGCCGACAGCAGCAGCCCCGAGCGGCCCGCCACCCCCGCCTTGCGAGCGGCCAAACGGATGCGGAACGCCTGCGGCTTCAAACATCTTCTTTTCGACGCCGAGCTGTTCGATCTGTTCCTCGCCATTCTTTCCGGCCTGTGCGCATTCGTCGTGGAAGGTGGATATTCCGGTTTCCAGACGAATCTTGACGGCAAGCGCCGCCTTATAATCATCGGCGGATGGTGCGGCCGGTCCGCTCCATTCAGTCTGATAGACGCTTTCGCGGTCCCGGCTGAAGGCTGCATATCCGCCCTTGAAAGGAATGATCTTGCGAAAGATCATTTCATCAAGCCAGCGCTCGAAAACACCCTGAAGGAACGGGGCAACGATCCGCGAACGCCGGCGCATGACGATTGGCCAGATGCTGGCTACGGCCATGCGGACCGACGAATAGGAGGCGTTGGAATGATCCATCGCCAGCGCCTCGTATGTTATGCCGAGGCAGCGGGCGATTTCTTTCAGGAGGCTCTGAAAGAAGGGCAGATATTGCGAACCCGGCGTTGCGGCCGTGTGCATCTCGAATTCTTCACCCGGTCCAAGATGATTTATGCGACCGGAGTCAGACATCGAAATGCCCTTGGTCTTCAGAGCATCGATACGATTGCCCCAAACATCCATCAGGTCTTGCTGCAGGCCACCAATGTATTCATCCCAATCACCATCGTAACCTTCAGGCGCTTCAATGTCGGCAAGCGTTTCAATTGCCTTGAAGGCTTCGTCACTCGGCTCCGGGCTTTTGATCGTCGCCGCGAAGATGGTTTGCATTAACGCCGTTGCCAGAGTCGCATCCGCAAGCTGGTCGGACTGCGCAATGACCTTCAGCGCCGGGGTAATAACCGAAATACCGCGCGGACTATTCAGGTTTGCGGCGCGGTCCATGACGTGGATAACGTCTGCGCCGTCAATAGTCCGATCGGACTCGATGCCGTTCTTGCGAACTCGGAACTTGTAGCCAATCGGCCGGTTGAGTTCGTCGTGGTAGACGCCCTGATCCAGCCCCTTGCTTTCGGCGGTTGTGCGCGGGCAACGATGCGACGCAAGAATGGACACCTTCAAGCCGGTCTTAAGCCCGAGGCGGCGCTGTTCATCCAAGGGCAGTTGATCGAGGATGGCAAAACCTTCACCTGACGCAAGGAAACTCAGTAACAGCGCTTCCGCCATATCGGCAATCGTCGCCTTGCCGGCGAGATCGCATTCCTTCGGGTTCCATGCATAACGCCGCCAAGCCCGCTCAACCTTGCGGCACCACGCCGAGGCCTCCTTTTTCGTATAGCCGAACGCTTCGAGCTGGGAGCGCAGGTTCAGTTTGAGTTCGTCACCGATGGTGTCGGTGATGATCTGTTGAACCGCGCCCGATATCCAGCCGCTGTTCTGCATGAAGTCGAAGGCGAGCGCCGAGGCGCGTTCTGCCGACTGGCGGACATCGAGCCGTGCATCGCGCGTAACGGCGCGGCGCATGGCAAGTGTCCCTGCCTTGTCGCCGCGCAGATACCGCGCTTCCCTCTGGCGCGCCTTCAACTGCGATGGAAGGGCCTTCAAAAGCCTATTCTTCGCTTTTGTCAGGATGCCCGGTGTCGAGATTTTCAAGAGTATGACCCCCAACGTTTGCGCTGACGCGGCTTTTTTCCGGTTGCTGGCGCTGGTTTCGTTTTTTGCTTGCTGAAGGGGCTTTCGTCGGCCAGGTCGAACAAGTCGTTGATCTGTTCCGGTTCGCCATGAAGATCACGGAGCAAATCGGCCCAGCGGTCCGTTGTCAGTCGCCGCTTGTTTTCGAGGTGCCAAGCGAGGGCGTAGGCGTAAACGGTCACGTCAAACCAGTCATTCTGGCGACCGTGAATCTTCTTCCATTTACGCCCTGCCTTTGGGCTGACCAGCTTTTTAGAGCTGCGCTTGAGACTGGTTCGCGCCTCTTCGGCCTCATCGACCAACCGTTCCGCCGTCAGCTCCTCGGCGAACTCGCTGTCGCAAAGGTTGGCAGCAAAATGGATGGTGCCGCGTGGCCACTGTTTATCCTCGCCGACGCCCTGCACCAGGTTGGCGAGAGCGGCGGTAACGGCAGTTTTCACATCGTAGAGGCCGACCGGATAAAGCAGGACTTTCGCAATCACGCGGTTGCGATGGTCCTTGATATCCTTCTTTTTCGGCGTTCCGAGCCATGGCAGGCCGATGGGTTCGCGACCATCGAGAGCAAGCACATTCGGCCGGCCGGCGCAGAACCGGTAAACGCGGTCCGTTGCCCAACCGGTATCGACACCGGAAATGTCCAAGCCCTTTTCTTTGCCGCTCGGCGTGACATAGGTCCGCGAGAGCGCGTCAGAAAGCTTGATCCAAGGTTCGTCCGACTTGTCGGGCGATCCCTCGAAAATCTCGCGGTCGATGAGGCAATACTGCCCGCGCGGGCCGATGGCATAGACGCCCCACTTGATGCCGTAGCCTTGAACGTCAGCGGCCGAGACCAGCAACGCCGCCCATTCGGGAATGACGTTGTTCGGTATGGCTTCTTCACGCGCCGCCTCAACGATCTTTTCGTGATCGATTTCCTCGCCGCCCGGATCGTATGGCAACGCCAAATCCTGCTGATAGAACGTCTTCAGCTTTGTCGTGTTGCCTTCGGCGTCTTTCCAACGCTTCCAGATTTCAGCCCATTTTTCGCGCGGTGCGTAAGCCGCCCAAAGGTGATAGCTCGGTTGCCAGTCGCGGCACCTTCCCTCTAGCGGAGGGCAGAGCCATTTCGGAAGATCGGCCGGCGCTATCGCGAGCGGTACCGGATTGTCACCTTCATGAACACGCCGCGCGATCCAGTGCGCCTGTTCTTCCATCTGGCGCTTGTGGCCATCAAGGATAGGCTCGTTACACTTGATGCAACGCATGTGGACCGGCAGGCCGCGTTCCAGATCGGGACCGCGCATCTGATCGAATTCCAGCGCCTGATAGGTGCCGCAATGCGGACAGGGCATGTAGCGGTAACGATGGTCGCCTGCCTCGAAATCTTCGGTAATGGCGCACTCGCCAGCGATGCCGGGTGTTGATCCCTGCCATTCCTTGGCAAGATCGCCGTACATCTTCTGACGTGCCCGCGCCTGATCGCGGGGACTGCCGCGACCGTCAACATCGGCCGGGTAGCCCGTGACTTCGTCCATCGCCAGATACTTGATGGACACCATCTGCAAGCCCTTGGAAGAACCTGCATTGACGATCTGGCAGAAGCCGCCGGCGTAGCGCTTGAATGCGGACGTGCTGCCTTGTTCGTCGCGGCTGTTGACCGGCATCACCTTGTGAGCGATCCGGGGCGATACCTCGATTGTCGGCTGCAACTTGATGCGGTTGAACTTCGTCGCCTCTTCCAGCGTCGGCAGCACGATCATCATCGAGCCGGGCGCTTGATCCACGATGAAGCAGAACCAGTTTTCAATTGCGGTCGATTTGCCGAGCTGGGCGGCCCAGCGGCATGTGACGCGCCGCGCCGGATGATCCGGATGCAGGCAATCTTGCGGCTCGCGAAGATATGGAACGCGATCCGTCAGGAAGTCCCCCGGCCACGGCGAACCCGATTCCGGCGACACCTTGCGATAGGCGTCGGAAAATTCGCTGATCGTCAGGTCTTCGGTTGGCCGGCTGGCGGCGGCCATCCCGCGAAACAGGACCAATGCGCCATGTATAAGCTCTGGAAACGGTGCGCGCGCATCGTGAATGGTCACTGTTAAGCCCGCCCTGATTACTCTTGCTGAACGAGTTCACCGCCTTCGGCTTGGCGCTTCAGCGCTTCAAGCTGCTTTGTCACCTGCTCATTGAAGGTCGCCAGACCGAGTTTGGCGAAGCCCTTCAGGGCGAGGCGAACGGTTCGTTCGTCCCAGCCGAACTTGAGCGAGAGCGTTGCGGCTTCCGGCTCGATGGCGCGCTCGAATGCACTTTGCATCAAGGCAACCGCATCGCGCCCGGCCTGATCGACCTCATCAACGGTGGTGAGTTCACCCCGCCGTTTGGCGAGGTCCATTTCCTTCAGCTCGGCGTCGGCGAGCGCTTTGCGTGCGTTGCCATCGGCCTGCGTTTTGTTGCGATTGTGGACATTGCCCGAGGAAGGTGCGGGGCTGGCCACGCTGCTAAACAGCGTGCCGGCCGGGGCAGAGCGGATGCGAATGTTGCCAGATCGATGTTCGACTAGGGCGATGTAATCAACCTTGTTCGACTTTCCGTCTTCGCGCAGCGGCAACGCTTCCGCGTGCTGCTTAAGGTAGCGTGAGAGCGTCGAGCGATCCACCTTGTCGCCGGATTGCGTCAATCGCGCCGCCGCTTCGGTGATGGAAATCCAGTCTTCGTCCATCAAATCCATCCGTGCAAGCGTGCGTGCATCGTGCGTGTATGCGTGTACCGCTTTTCGAAAGTGCAACTAGTGAAATCGCGCAGTACCCCTGTCCCGTATGGTCGATTTTCTTCGAATACGGTCCCTAAATGGGGGGGGGTGGGGGGGGGTGCCGCCCCTCAAAGGGGGCAGGGTCGAAGGGGGTCAGGGGACCAGCTTATCAAGCACTGCCGAAACGCGTTGATCAAGCAACGGAGCGGCGATCCGATGGAAGGCGGCGGCCGTTGCGCCCGATGACATCTCCACCGGAATGAAGACACCCGACCGGGCAAAGGTGATCTTGCTGCCCGACGAATTCAACCGGTAGAAGACATGGCCGTTGAACGCGGGAACCTCTTTGCGATCCGGGAACAGCCCGCCCCGCATGAAAGTGCCGGGGTAAAGCGTTGCCTTGCCGAATGGCCTTGCCACCACGCCAGCCGGCGTTTCCTTCGGCCGAAGATACTTGAGGCGGATGTTTCCGCCCCGCGTCGTCATATCGTAGATGTACCGACCGGGCCGAGCTGCCGCAGGATTGCCAATCGCCTTGACGATAACCTGCCGTGGCAAGCCGGTCTGTTTCGTCAGCTCACGGATGACAACCGTTTTCGAGCGGTTGCCCACCTGGTTGACGATGCGGGGCAAGACTTTCGGGAATTGCGCATTCAGCGTTTGAAGGCGCTTGCCGTACTTGGCAAGGTTTCTATCGGCCCATTTGATTGTCAAAACACCAGACATGGCCGCGCCTCCGGGAAATAACCCCTATACAAACGCAAAAGGCGACCGGTTAAGGTCGCCTTCTGAAAACATAGCTATCGCACTGACCTTGACTCGATGCCTCATGAGCGAGGCTGGCAAGGCTGGGTTTCGGACCACCTGTTCCCTGTAACCGTCTGGTTAGCTTTGGCAGCGTCTAGCGCTGGCATATGAGGGTGGCGAATCCGAATTATCCGTTGCCCAAATGACTCTCACACCTTTTTCAGAAATGCAAGAGCCAACGTAACGACGCCGACGCGATCCCCAAAACCGTCTATCCAGACCTTCGCTTTCGGTTCGCGGGAGGCCGTCACCTGCACCACAACGCAACGCTTGCCGGCGAACGGGCCATGAGTGATATCTGCCTTTGTTCCCTGCCCGATGGAGCGATCCACCGGCATGCGGCTGATATCGTTTGTTTCGTAAAGCGCCTTCAGTTTGGCCACATCGCCGTCATGGACAACATGATAACCAGCCTCGTTGCCGACAAAGTCGATCACGCCGCTTTGTTTTTTCAGGCCAGCGAAGGCGCGGGCCGATGGCAGAATGCGAACCAGCATGTAACCGGAAAGAACGGAGCGTTCGCCCTCGATTTTTACGCCTTTTTTGACCGCCTGAAAGCGTTCGCGAGGCACGTAAAGTTCAACATTCGCCCGCTTCAGGCTTTCTTCAAGAACCAGCTCCTTTGCGCTTTCAACCGCCAAACAATACCATCGTGCGTCCTTTGGCCGGTCAGCAAACAGGGACATGACAGCATCGGCAAGGCGCTGGGACGCTAGCCGCTGCCTTCGCGTTGTCTCGGTTTTCTGCCATTGTGACGGCTCATTATCCGCGCAAGCCATCGCCTGCGCCCCCGATTTTCTTCCCCGCATGCCCGTCAAACCTTGCTAATCTGTGTTTCAAATTCGGTGATAGCGGCCTCAACAGCCGTATCGAGATTGGTTTCGGCCGGATCGACAGGCGGAAAACGCATCCCCATGGGCGGCACCCATGAGAACCACGGCCAGCACCGGCGTTCGTGCAGACGTTTCCACGCGGCCAGCAGATCGCTATCAGGCGCGACCCATTGGAACCGTTCGGAAATTGGCTCCAAGAACGTCGAGCAACGCCAAGGTTCGCGCCGTCTAGCGGCAAAAAGCATGCCCTCGACAACACTTGCGCAGTAATCAACCAGCTTGTTGCGGCGGATTTCCTCGAATGACTTTTTTCCGGTATCGAACATGAGTTTTTCGACTGGCGCTAACCGGATTGGCTGGTTCGAGGCCGTCAAAAGCATTTCAAGCCAAGTCGCCATCCAGAGATTGGAAAACGATTTCGCGGGCACTTTCGCGACCGGTCCGCTGGCAGGCGGCAAATCCTTCCAAGCCTTCTTCCGCAAATAGATAGCTGGGCTATACGGCTTCACCCTGCCCTCGATCCATCTGAGATACGATGGCGTCAAGCGGATGCAGTCGCGGCGGTCCGCGTCAGTCAGTTTGTCCCATTCGGTTTTTGCCTCGTCACGGCTGTAGTCTTCGTGGCGGGGCCAAGTCGGTTTCCAGCGCTCAAACTCCCTGTTTATCCGCTTTCGCTCTGACGGCGTCAGTGCGCGCTCGCCCGCGCCTCTATCTGGAGAGTTAATTGGAGAGGTAAGTGGAGAGTTATTATAGAGGGGGCGCTCTGCCCCCACCTTATGGGGCGCTCCGCCCCCAGCTTCGGGGCGCAATTCCCCCACCTCGCCAGCACTGGCATCGTCATAAGGTGAGGGCATGATACCTCCACCTTGCTGCAATAATTCTGGATGGCTGTAGCCGTCTGGCCAGCGCGCCACATACTTCTTTTGACGCCATTTTTGACCTTTCATCCCGGCAGGCTCTACGCGGAGCCAGCCCTTTTCCTCGGCGGCTCGCAGGTGAATTCTGATTGTCTTGCGGTCGCGCCCGCTCTTTTCGACCAGATCGCCGATGGGAGGAAAGCAACGGTCGCCTTCGCGGTTCATGAATTCGGAAAGCACGCGCAGAACGTCTCGTGTGGTCGCGGGCAGATCGGAATTGCCGATTGCCCAACGCCAGCGCCACATCCGCGATTGCTCCTTTCGTGTCCTGTGTTCGTTCATTTTCAGTCCCTAAACCCCGTCATATGCTCGATTTCACCCTTTCCAGTTTTCATAATGGCGGCGCAGGTCGAGCCAACGGCCGGCCGCTTGCGCGTCGTCATTCAGTTGATTTTTGGATTTGATCGCTAGAACGCTTTTCAGCCGGGTATCGGCCGCAGTAGCGGTCTTCACCGGACCGCCCGCCGTGTTCGCCTCAAGGAAGCGCCAGAACGATGGTTCCTTGACGGTTATTGCGGCATTGGCGGCATAGTTCTTTTCCCGCGCCTTGCGCTCTTCTCGCCCCAACGCGCTGCGCAGGGCCGCAATGATCTTGCTTGCCCTTTTGCCAACATCGAGAAGCATGCGGGCGACATCGAGGCCGAGCGCGACCAGCTCGATTTCGTGTGACAAAGCATCCTTGCTGAAGGTTGCGATTATGGTCGCTTCGTCCAAGTGGCGAAACGCGACCAGGTGCACCCGGTCATTGTCGGTTTCTACTACCCACTGATCGCCGGCGAGCCGATCCGTGAGGTAGCGTACCCGCTCAACCTTCTTTTGCTCGGCCTGATGATCCCTCATGCGGCCACCGCTGCAACGGCTAGATGGTTGCAATTCGCAGCCGCGAGCGCCTTTGCAATCGGCGGGCAAACGCTATTTCCAACGCAGGAAATCTGCACTTCTTTGGAGAACGGAACCCATTCAGGACCGCCGTTGTGGCCGATCCGCGAGCGATCATAGTAGCCGTCGATCTTGTAGTCAGCAGGGAAACCTTGCGCCGTATAAAGCTCGCGAGGTGTCAGCATGCGCATGCCGATATCGACCACAACGAATGTCAGGCCGTCGATTTCCAGCGTGACGAATTCGCGTTCGTCCCAAAGTCCATGGGATCGCATGAAATCCGCCACCTGCCGCGCGCGAGCTGCTTGCGCTTCAGTGAATGGCGGAACATTGATTTCCGCCTCAAGATGAGCGTGACGCGCCTTACAGGTTGCCGTCCGCATCGGTTCATCGCCACGCGAACCTTCGCCAGTCTCGTAATAGGATTGCAGGAACGGCAATATCAGGCGGGTTTTCCCCTGCCCTTCCGGCATTACCGTGCCGCAGGGCTGCATCATGCTATGGCCGGTCGAAGTGCCGAAATCTCGCGCCACGTAGGCGGCTACGAGCTGCTGATGGCTTCCGGTTTGCGTGACCGTCGCCAACGGCGCATTCGCAGGCCGGCCGGGGTTAACCCCGCCAGCGCGCCGGCTATCGTTGTTGTGCTGGGCCATGAATGCGCAGATGACGGCATTCTGATCTTTGCCGCTGGCAGTGATGGTGTGCGCTGGCGTCTTCACAGAGCGATTAGCGCCGCCCTGCTGGGCATAGGTCAGGACAGGAGCGACAAGCGCTTTTTCCCCTCTCTTAGCGCCCGTGATAGTGCGCGCCGGCTGACCCAAATCCTCAACACGACCGCCATGTGTAAGGTTGACCAGGTACGGACGGCCGGCCCGCAACACGAAGCTGTCAAACCCACGCGCAACCCGTGCCATAGAATTGTCAGCTAGAGGGCGCTTTGCAATGACGCCGTGCTTTTCCTTGATTTCGCTGGAGGTGTCGAAAATCGAAGGGCAAGGAATGCTGTAATCAATGCAGTCACCGACGATAGGCCACGGCAGTTTGCGGCCGGCGATAACATCAGGATCATCCGGGCGGCCATGCGTCGGAACGGGCCAGACGATTGGTTGACCGTCAAAACGGATGATGATGAACAGCCGCTTCCGGATCGTCGGCGCACCATAATCGCACCCGCGCAGCTCGCGGCTTTCCATTTTGCCACCAAGCTTGCGGATAGCCTTGCACCATTTTCGATAGCTCTGCCCCTTCTTTTCGGGATCGGGCATCAGGCCGCGCGGCGTCATGATGAGCGGGCCGTAATCCTTGAATTCCTCGACATTCTCCATCATGACGACATCGACCCTGCCGCCGCTTTTCTGGATGCGCTCGATCCAGCCGGGAATGATCCAGCAGAGGTCACGAATGTTCCTCTCGACAGGCTTGCCGCCCTTCGCCTTGCTGAAATGCTTGCAGTCAGGCGAGAACCACGCCAACCCGATATGCTTGCCGCGCAAATGGTCTAGCGGGTCGATCTTGTAGACGTTTTCCGAAAGGTGGATTGTGTTCGGGTGGTTTTCTTCATGCAGCCTAAGCGCCAGAGCATTGTGATTGATGGCATAGTCTGGCGACCGGCCAAGGGCTTGCTCAATGCCGGTCGATGCGCCGCCACCACCTGCGAAACTATCGATGATGTATGGCCCGTTTGGACCGATGGCAGGAGCCGCCGCCAAAAGCGTGCTTGCGAAAAGTGCACCAACATGAGCGTTCACGCTGCACCGCCTTCCGGCGTGCCAGCCTGATTGCCCCAAAAGTCCCACATGCCATTCAGGCGAATGTCACCTTCCGCGAGACTGTCTTTGCGCTGGAAAAGCTCAAGCTTGCGCAGGTTCGGCCAGAGCCGGTCAATCTCTTGCGCGAAATAGACGGGCTTCCGGCTGTGCGGACCTTTCTTTTCCCGATAAAGGCTGCGGGGCTGTTCGCCCGGCGTCGGAGCGGGAAAATTGCCTCTCTTTCCGATAAGCAGGTGTTCGGTCTGGTCACGCAGCTCAAAGCCCATGCCCATGTCTTCCTTGTCCCAAGTCCAGACCGTGCACAGCTCGAAGCCCCACGCCTCAAGCACTTCAATTCCGATTTTCATCCGATTGCTGGTTGTCCAAAGGTAAAGGCGGGCATCGCGCGTGAAGGGCGATCTATCGCCAGCACACAGCGCCTTGATTTCATCGACCGACATGGACGGGTATTTCAAACCCTTGTCCTGCCCCGTTTCTTCGCTCCATGCGTCTTGCGGCCACGCCGGGTCCGCATAGCCCACAGCATATGCGGCGCGGGGCATCGCCATGCTGTTGCGCCGGCCGTGTTCGGCAATCGCGCCAATGAGGTTGAGGCGGCTTTCCCGGTTTTGTTTTTGCTGCGCAGTTCGAACAAGCTTGCTTTCAGCTTGGACGGCCTTGTCAGCAGCGAGGAGCGCGCGGACATAGCTTTCCTGCGCTTCGGGCGTCTCGATCTTTTTAAGATGATCGAGCGTCACCCCGTTGTTGTGTCGGGTGCCGATCAGCTGCTGAATTGCGGACTTGGAAATCTTTTCGCCACGCTCGACATCGCGCCGGATGGAACGTTCATCCCTACCAGTCGCCTCGGCAGTTGCGGCGGCAAACGACTTGGCGTCACGGACAACTTGTCCGCCACGTCCCTGCGCAGCGTTTGAGGCAAGAGCCTGCGCAACCCCTTTAGCCGTTTCCGGATACTTGATGAGATGCAGCTCTTTGCGCCGAGCCATGAACAAAGCGCGCTCGGCGACACTCAAATCGGAGCGGATAAGGTTCTCGTCAATTTCCCATAGCTCGCGATCCGTATCGTCGCCCTGCTCATGAAAGCAGAGAATGGTTGACATGCCCAACCTGGTACACGCTTCCAGACGATGACCGCCGGCGCTAAGGCGAACCGACGCATCCGCTTCATCGCCATACACCGTGATAGGGGTTTTAAGCCCAACCGCTTTGATCGAATCCATGAACGAAAGCACTTTGGCTTCATCCAGATTGCGCAGCCGGGTTCCGACGATGATCTTTTCAATGTGCCGGGCGACGGCAATCTTTTTCTTTGGTTCGAGGATCATCGGCTAGGCTCCGTCCGAACATAGTTCCCGTGATCCGACGCCTTCAGCTTTTCACCGACCCTTTTGCCTGACACACCGCGCGCAAGCATCTTTTCCGCTGCTTGCGGATGAAACTGGAAAGCCGCACCAGATATGGCGCGGCGAGCATCGACCGGGAGAGCATCGAAACGCCGCATCGTTGCGGCCTTTTCTGGATTGGGGGGAGGAAGCCGATCCGGACCGTCCATCAATGCACCCCCATGATCTTGTGCAGATAGGCTTGCCCTCGCCCTGTAAGCCGTACGATCTTGCACCGGCTTTCGTCGCTGATAAGCACATAGCCGGCCTCTTGGCAGACCTCGGCGCAATTGCGGTCGTGAAGGCGCACAAGCTGCATGCGCCCTCCCGCGTTTTTCAGCATGCGCAGAAAAGCACGGTCACGGTTGGAAATCGGCTTCTCGATAATGGGCTGGACAAGATGGGGAGACGGCGAACGGGCGGGCTTCATTCGTCACCGCCGATCAACATTTCGGCGACCTTCGCCAGGTGTTGCTTTGCCAGTCCAACAGCCTTAAGGCCCGCCTTTTTCTCAGCGGTAGTTAGATGGCCGTCAGAAAGGGCTGTTGCCAGCTCACGAACAACATCGTCGAGTACGCCGTCGAGGCGCAACAAACCCATGGGGCAAAGGCTGACTTCCGCCGAGCCGCCATCATCTTTCACCAGCGAATAACCAGCCTCGCGAGCTAGCGTAGTGAGGATGAATGGATGAGCCGAACGCCGATCAAGATCGAGAGCCAGATCGACGCGAATGAAGCTTGAAGCCCATTGCGGGTCCGGCGAGGCGTATTTTGTAAGAATAGGGCTACCAACGCCTATAATCTTCGCCGCCGAGGTGACGCCGCCAACAGCATCGTAAGCAGCCTGCGTGTTGGCCTTCAGGGCCGCTTCGGTAATCTTGGAAATTGAACGCACTGAGAAACCCCACAAAAGCAAGGAAATTAAATCTGGAAATGATTCCGTGAATGCCGCTCGCAGGCGGTGTAATCAGGTGACAGCTACAGAGTTACGGAGATCACCCGATGCGAAGCAAAGTCAGAAACCCGCGCCAGAGCAGCAGTGAGATAGCGCCCCGGCGCGGGCCGCAGCAGGCCGGGAGGAATGGCCGCGCGATTGGAATGGACGCCGCGAAGATGTGCGGACACCTTCGCGGCTGGCTGATGCACTTTAGGACTTATCGGCACCAGATCGGTGAATTCAGTAGTCATCTATCGCCACCAGCAGCCCGGTTGATTTTATTGAAGTAGCGAACGAGGTCACTTGCAGAAACCTCCCTCCCGGTAGCGTCCTCGATTAGCTCGATGTGCTGCGGACGCGGAAACGCGCGGCAAGATTCCCACTTTGAAACCATACCCTTTGACGCATTCACCAGCCGCCCAAAGGCATGCAGGGAGAGATTGCGCTCGCGGCGATATTTAGAAATAGGATGCTCCATGGATTCGAACATGTATCTAAATTCGACACAAAAGCAAGCGGGAAGCGTGTCCAACAAAGAAACATACATCGGTTTCTTTTTTAGATACAAAATGGGTATGCGTGAATGGATCAAAAAAGCGATCACTTATAAAACCGGCGATGGTTACGGATCGCAGACGGCCGTTGTGACGATGCTGGCTGAAAACTGCGGCTGGACGCCAACACGCGGCAAACTGAACAAATTGATTTCAGGCCGGCAAGAGCTAAGCGCGTCGGATATGTATGACATATCTTTAGTCACCGGATACCCCGTTCCTCCTTCGAGAACAGGCGACGAAAATCTAGACGCCTTTCTTGAACTCTATAATCGAACGCCTGAAAAGCACCGGAAAACGGCGCTGGATGCGGCTATGGTGTATATGAAGGCATCGGCTGAATAGCAGGGTTTCCGGTCCTTACGAGCATCACGAATTCCATGTCCTCGTGAATGTTTACGCTCCACGATCCACCGTAATTTTCCGCTAGCTCTTGCCTCAATTTGTCGGCGTAGACCAAGTGACCTTTTCGAGGGGCAGGCTCGGGCCGGGAGGCCGCGCTCACCATGCACATTGCCGCGACACCAACGGGTGCCTTCAACAAATTTCTTCGAGTATTCTCTTGCATTCCTATCCCCTAAAACTCGGGGTTAAGATGGAACAAAATAAGAACAGAGACAAGGAAAAAATTCCTTGTTCACAACCTAGTGTGGTTTCATCGCAAAAATTCCATGTGAAATATGATTACAATTCGAGCGTCCTAAGAAATCAAACACATAGCCGAATTGCACAATAAGTTTCGTAAAAGGATACATTTCACATTGACGAATGTATCAAATTAAGAGACATGATTGCTCCATCCCGAACCGTTAAACCTCGGACGGCAGGGCTTACCCGGATGGGCGGCGTTCCCTCGAAATGAACATTGCCGCCCATCCATCAACATCAGGATGGATCGGCAAGCATGGCATCGCACCGTATAGACCAGAAGAAGAAAGCCAGCGTCGTCAGCAAGATGGCGCAGTACATGATCGACAATCCGGACAACTGCACCCGCGAAACTCTCTTGCTGGAGTTCACCCAGGAAGAGGTTGACACCTGCCACGCGGACGCACGCGCCGAGGCCAACAGTCGCCAGAATCGCGAAGCGGCTTAACGCCCCTTCCGGTTTCCGCACCTTCGCCTGCGCAGGCAGGTGCGGTTTCCCGAAGAGACGGACAGGGCGACAAGCGATGACAGACACGAAAGAACCAAAGTTTGGCCTCGGCGGATTTCAGGCCAAGTACCTGCATCCGCTGCATTCCTTTGTAAAATATGCGCGCAAGGTCCACCCGCTCCATTTGCTGTTAGGCTCCATCCACATTGAGCCGGCCGAAAGCGGCGGCGTCTACATCATTGCTTTGACGGGGCATGCCACCGCGATAATCCACGATCCGGAGGGCTTCATCGAAGCCCCGGCAATTATCGACTTTCCGGATGCAGCCTTTGCAGCCGCGAAGGGTATCGAGATCGCGCCCATGACGTTTTGCGGTGACGACTATGACGTTACTGCACCGGAATGGCTTCAGCCGGGCATGGTCTATGTCTATTCGGCCGGCATGCACATCAGCCCGAAAATGCGCAATCCTGCATGGGCAGCATGCCATAACGAGTTTCAGCCCGCCTTGTTTTCGACGCCGAGCAGCGTTCGGGACCATACACGGGGGCTTGATTACCGACTGTCGGAAACAAAGAGCGCCGCGTTTGTGCGCGATTTCCTCGCGGCCGACCCGATCAGCGCGGATGAAATTTGCTTCAACCCGATTGTGCCGGCGCTTTTCAATCCTCTGATTGACGTTCTGCTGGGCGACCATCCGAGCGCTATACCCGTTCACAGCTTTCGTAAGGCAGTTAATTCGACAGCACCCATGCTGGTTACGCAGTTGACCGACTGCCCCGAGTTTGTCGGCATCTGGATGGCGATGAAATCCACCGAGGCCCCAGCCCCATTTCCTTTTGCGCTGAAGGCAAGTCAACCGGCCGAGGCCGCCGAAGGATGACCGCCAGCCCCAGCCGCAAGCCAAAATCGCTTTTCCGGATCACGTATCGCGATGGCGCGACGGTGACCACAACCGCCGCGACTTCGGTTCTAGCCGGCGCGCAGGCCGAGCGCCAACGCCCCGGCGCAATCAAGAGCATCAAGTTTTTGAAGAAGGTTTCCAATGGCTGATACGACGAACATTTCGTGGGCGGATATGACGTTCAATCCTTGGATTGGATGCACCCGCATCGCGCCGGCATGTGACGGCTGCTATGCGGCCCATTTGATGGAAACCCGCATGCACCGCGCCGAGTGGGGCGGGCCGGGCAAAGGCAACGGCACCCGTGACCGCACCAGCGCCGCCAACTGGCGCAAGCCGCTGGCATGGAACGCCAAGGCCGCAAAGGAAGGAACGCGCCCCTTCGTGTTCTGCGCTTCACTGGCTGACGTGTTCGACAATGCCGTGCCCGAGGAGTGGCGGCGGGATCTATTCGAGCTTATCCGCGCCACGCCGCACCTTGTCTGGCTGTTACTGACGAAGCGCCCGATGAACATTGCCAAGATGGCCGAAAAGGCCGGTGGCCTGCCGGAAAATGCAGCGATCGGAACCACGGTTGAGGATCAGCCACGGGCGAATATCAACGTGCCGGCATTGTTGCAGGCGAGCGTTGATCTATGGCACGCCAACACCCGCCCACTCTTCCTGTTCCTGTCGTGTGAGCCGCTTATCGGCCCAATCGACCTGATTTCGAGCCTCGGCGGCACGCAATGGATTGGAGGCCAGCGTGGTTGCGATGGCTTCCACCGCCACAACGGCCGCCCGGGCGAGATCATCCACGGCGTTCAGCATGACTGCAATCCAAATCATCTTCATCATCACCATGACGAACGTTGCCACACGGGAATCGATTGGATCATTGCCGGCGGCGAAACCGACCAAGGCGAACACAAGGCGCGGCCAGCACATCCGGATTGGGTTCGCAGCCTGCGCGACCAGTGCGCGGAAGCCGGCATTGCCTTCCATTTCAAGCAGTGGGGCGAATGGACGCCAGGCGAAAACGTGCCGCACAACGTGCGCGGCCAAAGGCCATCAGCACATTTGTGGGAACCTCAGCCCGCCGAATGGTTCTTTGGAAGCACCAACATGAGCGACCCGGAAGATGGCTGGGATGATGAGCCAGACGTTTACCGGATCGGCAAGGCCCACACCGGCCGGCTGCTCGATGGCGCTGAACACAGCGCCCGCCCCTCCGTCCCTGCCCTCACCCTGAAAACCACAGCAGCCTGAAAGGCGATCCGATGACAGAGCTTAAATTTGTGCCAGACCAATGGGACGAGGAAGTCTCGACCGAGCCGCAGCTTTCGCCCAATGATTTCATCGAGCGCGACGGCGAAGGCTGGAAGCTGCGCCCCGCCGACAAAGACGATGCGAAAGACATCGAGTCATTCCCGCATATCCCGTTGAAGAACGGCGATATCGTTATGTTCGATGAGTACCGCAATTTCGGCACCCACCGACTGACGGTGGACGAGGACAGCAACTGGACGGTCACACCCGAGCCGCCGAACTACGCGAACTGCTTTGCCCTGCCCTATGATTTCGAGAGCATGGCTCACAATATTCCGGACTTGATTGAGTACAATTCGAGCGAGATCACGCGCGGCACTGAGATCGATATTGAGATTTGGTGGTGGTCGGACACCGCAAAGCCTTGGCAATTCGTCGTGGAAGGCGAGACCGCCCGGCTTGTCGAGTTTGTGGGGCAAGCGTGATGGAAGCCACCACGACTACCAAGCTTCAATGGCACGCCCTCTACAGCGATGGCGGCGAGGGCGAGCCTTGGATGGCCTACGTTGAAGGCCATCATGACCTGTTTGCTTTGGCACTTACCGCAGAGAGGGAAATTTGCGAGGCGTTTCCCTGCCACGGCTGCACCATCACCGAATATCTGGACAGCGCTGGCGGCGCGGGCCTTGCCCATTTCTGGCTGAAACAGGCCGATGAAGCCGGCGTGGACGGCCAACCAGTTTACGAAACGACAAATGCCAACGAAGACGGCGCGTTCGCCGTAACCGGCGTGAGGTTCGAATGAAGAACTTCGCGCAGGAACTCGAAGCCGCCGCCCGCAAACTCGCCAATGCCGTCGAGCATGACATGAACGGCACCATGGGAAAGGGCGGGAATGGCGGCCTGCTTTCAGATACGACCTTGCGCGCAGCCCATGAGGTTCATGCCATCTTGAACCGGCCAGACGCGAGGCACGCCGACGATATCGCGGTCGACCAGGTGGCGGCCGCGATGAAAGCAAAGCTGGCGAAGAAGCGCGATTGCGGCCTCGACATATGGCGCGACAACGAAAAGTGCAGTCAAACATCGCTGTCACAGGCGCTCGCCCACCATGTTCAGAAGGGCGACCCTATCGACGTGGCGAACTTTGCGATGATGCTGCACCAGCGCGGCGAGACAATCGCGCTTGACTTCAAGCCCATTGGAGTGCGGTGCACGGGCTGCGGATCATCAATGACAGATGAGCAACTAGCGGCGGAGAAGGTGAAGCGGCCGACACTGATTTCGTGCTGCCCCGAACGCAAGGTGGTTTCCGTTTACGAAAGCCCGCTCGCAGGGGCGGAGCAAGGAGCCGCCGCATGACCACTCTCGCCTCTATCGTCCTATACGCCCTTTCGGTTCTCGCCGGCAGCATGATCGGCATTGCCGCCAACGAGATAAAAAACAAACCTGAAAACACCGATACGGAAACACTTTTCGTGGTCCTCATCGTTGCGCTCTTTCTGTTTTTTGGATTAGCGACCGCTTTGCAGGTGGCATCATGAGCCGCACCCTTTGCTGGATATCCATGGGAGCCGCCAGCGTTATCGCCGCGCGGCTCATGCTTCGCGAAGAACCGCACGCGCTTGTCGTGCGTTGCGAGACAAACAATGAGGACGAAGACAACTATCGTTTTGAGGCCGACGCCCTCCGGTGGCTGAATAGGTCTGTCACCATTTTGAAGTCAGAAGATTATGAGAGCGTTCCCGAAGTTTGGGATGAACGCAACTTTATGGCCGGCATGCATGGCGCTCCCTGCACCACGGAAATGAAGATAATCCCCCGGCTATCTTTCCAACGACCCGATGACCTTCACGTTTTTGGCTACACGGCCGACAAGCTCGATATCACCCGATACGATCGCCTTAAAGCCAACTTTCCGGAACTTAAGGTGAAAGCCCCGCTCATAGAGGCCGGGATAGACAAGTCGGCAGCGCTGGGAATGCTTATCCGCGCCGGGCTGGAGCCACCCCGCACCTACGCCATGGGCTTCCCCAATGCGAACTGCTTGAAAACCGGGTGCGTAAAAGCGACTTCGCCCGACTATTGGTCATTGCTTCGCCTACGTTTTCCAGACCGGTTTGCCGAGCAGGCCGAACGTTCGCGCCGCATTGGCGCACGCCTTGCCCGGATCAAAGATGAACGGGTCTTTATCGATGAAATCCCCGCAGATTGGCCGGTCACAAACCCGATTGCCCCGGCCTGCGATTTCCTTTGCCAATTGGCGGAAATGGACATGGAGAAGGTAGCATGAGCATCATCACCGCATGGAAGCCGGAAGAAGACGTTGTTTTGCATCAGGCCCTCGGCAAGCTGGCCGAGGAATGCAGCGAGTTGGCGAAGATCGCAACGCGCTGCATGATCCAAGGTTATGCGGAAGCCGATCCGGGTACGGAAAAGCTGAATCGCACCCAGCTCATGGAAGAAGTCGCGGACGTGCGCGCCACGATGCGCTGGCTGTTTGATGTTCTGGACATACCCTTCAAGGGCGAAAGCCCGCGTGAGGCCCGGAAATTCGACGGCTTCAAACGATGGGAAGCGATGCTGCGGGCTGACACACCACCGGCAACAGGGATCGAGGTTGCTGCACGGTTCATTGAAAAACGTCGCGATGACTATGTCCAAGAACACGGCTCTTACGACCCGTCAACCGGCATGACCGAGTTTCCGGGCAATGGTGAGGAGTATGTCTATGAACTTGAAGAAATCATAGACGGCATCCGCAAGCTCGCACCACCAACAAAGCAGGAGACCAGCCGATGACCGCCGTGACGAAGACGCAAAGAGACCTGTACGAAGCTGCCGTCATTGAGCGCCTGAAGGAAAGTGGCTTCCTCGAAATCGAGATACGTACCGAGAGCCTTTTGCGCTGCGGTGAAGGATATCAAGACGAGGTCATCAACGCCGGCTGGCACTATTGGAATGCCGCCCTGTCCGCTGCGGAGCAGGTGAAGCCCTACGGCTACGTCTACGAAAGCACCGTGCGCTATTTCGACGGCAGGGGTCCACAGCGAAAAGTGGACTTCTCATACACCAAGAAAAACATATCTGATGAAGATATCGAAGAATTCGAGATATCGGAAACAGCGGTCTACTCCGCCCTCTCCGCACAGGAGCAGGGCGTGGCGCAGACTGTCGAGGCGTTCGACAAGGATCACCCGGAACTGTACTGGCACATCGCCAAGGGGAAAATCACGGCGGGCGAGCCTTTGTACGGGGCGATCATCACCGACATGGCAGGGAACGAACTCGGGCACGGTGAAAGCGATGTCAACGCCGTCGATGCGTTCAAGATCGCCGGCGCGAAAGCCAGTTTTCCATCAGCATCCGAAAAGCAGGACATTGCCGCGCTGGAAACCCAGCTGAAACATCTCATAACGACACGCCCAAACAAGGCAGCACTTGCCGCGTTCGATGATGACACACGCATGTGGTTTGTCGCCCAGCTCACCGGCAACGCCAACGGCCGTGTGCCACTCACGGAGATTGAGGCCATGGTGGCGCGGCACCTGCCACCGGCATCAGACTGCCCACACCCGAACTAGGTGAGGCAGGGTTTTGCCAGCGGCGAAACGCCATCACCGAGGAAACTTTGTGACGCCGCTTGCAGAATCAACGGGAATCACTGCTACATGTAGAGATGAAGAATACTCGTCCCTCATCCCGTGAAAGCGTTGCAGCCACCCGCGCAAGACAAGCAGCCAGAGGGCTTGTGAATGTCAGCATTGTTATGCCGGGTGAAGTGGTAGCAGAGATTGACCGTTTGAAACAGGAACGTGGGGCATCGTCCCGCGCCCCGATATTGGAAGAGGCCGTCAGGTTTTATTTAGAACAAACAAGGGCATAAAGTAAAAAGCCCCACCTTTGGCGAGGCGGGGGCTTTTTGGATAAGCAGATAAAACGATCTTGAGAACCGTAAGACAGTCTCAAGATAGTTCAGAATTAACGAACTCGCAAGATGTTAGCGCTTGCGGGAACGCTGATTTTTTGCCTGCTGTCCATGCCCTCTTGAGAGAGGACAAAGGAACCATGTTCCAGCAGATTAGCGCGGTGCAGGCAAAATCCGGCACCAGACGAACCGGCGCACCCGTGCGCAGAAACTCACGCCTGAAGGGCAAGTGTGAGGCTGTATTCTGGAAGCCCCTGCCTCGGCACGAAGCCCGCGAAATCCTGCTTGCCGCGCGCAAGTACGAACTGGCGATGAAACAGCCAGGTAAGCGCACCGGCCCCCTCGGTCATGTCGCGCTTGAAGTGCTGGATTACCTCACCAATCTGGTTGATTTCGGAAACGGCCGGCTTGATCCATCCATCAGCACCATCATGGAAAAGATCGGCCGCGCCCGCGCTGCTGTATGCCGCGCCCTCGACGCGCTCCGCACCCATGGCTTTGTCGACTGGCTGCGGCGTTATATCCCGACCGGGAATGAAGGTGCAGGCCCGCAGGTGCAGCAGACAAGCAATGCCTATCGCTTGAGCCTGCCGGCGCGCGCCAAGGCGCTTCTTGGCAAGTATGCGAGGAAGGCCACCCCCCTGCCCGACGACGCCCTACAAGCCCATCAGGAACGCCAAGACGCCATCAAGGCGCACATGGATAGCCTTTCGCCGGCCGACCGTCTGCGGGAGACTGTAGAGGACAGAGCGCGTGCCGAGCAGCTTGCGGGTTATGTCGAGCGGGCAGCACAGAACCGCGTTCAGCGGGCCGAGGAAGGCCACCAGACGCCGGCCACGAGGCAGATGCAGTTTCACTACACCCAGCCGGCGACGGCGAACCCTGCCATCGAGCGGTTCCGCAAAAATTTGGAAGCAAGAAAGGCCGAAAAGCTTTTGAATGAGCGTGAGTTCACTGAAAGAACTGAATCCGGTCCTGATTTTTATAATCCTGCGGATTAATAAGCGGACGCCGCTTGTTCGGTCCGCTTACGCGGCCCTGCGGCGGTTCCGAACCGCGTTAAAGTGCGGTTCGGCGGCAACCTATACGCAGTTTCAGGACCGGTCACACGCCCGGATAGGTCTTTTGGCTTATGAGAGGTCGCAAGGGGAAATCTTGAAGAGAATATTATTCCACATCGCCCGGAGAGGCGTCTTGCGGTGCAGCTTTAAGGCGAGCGATTGTCTGTCGGCTAACGCCGTGCTTTCGGGCCAAGGCCGAGACGCTGACGCCTTCCGCCAGTTCTGCCTTTGCTGACTTCACTTGCCGATCCGTCAATACGGGCGGCCGGCCGAAGCGCTTGCCTTTTTCCCGCGCCCGCGCCACGCCGGCTTGCGTCCGCTCAATCAGCAGGTCGCGCTCAAATTGGGCCATCGCATTCAGAATGTGCATCGTCATCGTGCCGGCCGAGCTGGTTAGATCGAGGCCACCCAATTGGAGGCAATGCACCCTCACCCCGTTTTCAGCCAGCATCTTGACCGTGCTGCTGACGTCCATCGCGTCACGGCCGAGGCGATCCAGCTTTGTCACAATCAACACGTCTTCCGGTTCGAGGCGGTCGAGTAGTTTCAAGAACCCCGGCCGCTGAGCCACCGGCGTACTTCCGGAGATCGTTTCCGAGATTATCCGGCGCGGCATGATGCTAAAGCCGGCCCTTTCAATTTCCGCAATCTGGTTCTCGGCCGACTGCCCGACCGTCGAAACACGCACGTAAGCAAAAATTCGAGACATTCTCTCCCCTGCCCTGCCCATAAGTGACCGGGTTATTATTGGACATGTCGCATTTGCTTGAAAGGGGGTTTCGACCAGGTGCCAACGCTAGCACCACATCCGGACGTTTTTGAGCATCCACTTTCCGGTGCCAGCCCCATAGCTAACTCACCACGAATTATGAGGAATTTCAGCAAGGTGAAAGATAAGTGATTTTTAACTTTCAGCACTTCATACACGCATTAACGGCCACGCACTTGCATTATGCTGCATCAGCGTTAAATTGCGTCAATCATAACGCATCAACGTTAAACAACGTGCGTGTTAACGCGACATAAAGCATTATACCGCATCGTGACGCTACAACGTTAATCAAGGAAGGACGCGCTATGCCAGTTATCACTGTTGCGAACCCGAAGGGAGGGGCTGGCAAGACCACCACTCTGTTGGTTCTCGCCACGAGCCTCGCAGCCCAAGGTGCTAGCGTGATTATCATCGACTGTGACCGGCGCAAGTGGTCTGTGAAATGGAGGGCAGGGGACTCCAAGAACCCCGTTGTTGTCGATGGCGATGCGACAGAAACCAACATTATTTCGAAGATTGACGCCTACCGCAAAGAATATCAATTCGTGTTTGTCGATCTGGAGGGCGTAGCGAGCCTGTTGGTATCTCGCGCAATGTCCCGCGCTAACCTTGTCCTCATACCCTTGCAAGCCAGCCCTATGGATGCCGGCTCCGCTGCGGAAGCTATCGCACTCATTGAGGCTGAGGAGCAGACGCTTGATAAAAAAATACCTCATCGAGTGATATTCACTCGCACGTCAGAGGCTATTCCATCACGCCTTCAAAAAGAAATTATTTCACAGATAAATCTTGGCGAAGTGCAGCGCTTCAAGAACGACCTCAATGAGCGAGCCGCGTTCAAGTCGCTACTGCTCTACCGAGTTGATATCACAGAGATGGACCCGAAGCTGGTGAACGGCATTCCACAGGCAATCGCCAACGCCAACCGGCTAATGGAAGAGGTTGTTGAGTTTTTCGTGAATAAGGAGCAAGCAGCATGACCGATTTGGGCTTTGGAAAGAAATTGCTGGCTATTACGCCCGACACCTCACCATCTGAGCCGTCCGATACCACACAAATAGACCGCCTCGCGGAACAGCACGGCTTTACATCGCGGGAGCCAACGCAAAAGATTATTCGCCGGAAGGATGCGGAGCCATCGGCCAACCTCAACATACGCCCTCCGATATCCACCTATAACCGTTTCCTGACCTTCGCGATTGAGAATAATCTTAGCTATCCAGCCGCCCTAAAGGAGCTGATGGATCGCGCTAAAGTGTAGTTGACGCATCTGCGTTAACGCGCGTCATTCAATCAAGCCGCCCGGCGTCACCGAGCGGCTTTTTGTATGCACAAAAAACTTGCGCAATCCTTTTATTTATCGTACATACAATTTATGAAGATTATTTGGGACGAACCGAAGCGCCAAGCGAACCTGACCAAACACGGTCTAGACTTCGCTGACCTGTCGATTGATTTCTTCACAACAGCCAAAGTCCAGCCTTCCAAGGAAGGCCGCTATAAGGCGATAGGAAATTTCGAAGGCATTACCGTTATCGCCGTTGTGTTTCGTCCATATGGCTCAGAAGCCCTTTCCGTCATTTCCATGCGACGGGCAAACAAGGCAGAAAGGAATTTATCATGACCCGGAAATGGCCTCAGTATATCACCGCCGATCTCGGAGACACCGAAGCTGACGCCGTTGAAATGCGCCGTCGCTGGCACGAGTATGACCGTGCCATGAAAGACCTGATTGCCAAGGGCGGCGTACATCAAGACGATGATGGCTGGTGGGTTGAAACCGCAACTGGCGAAATGATCGGTCCCGATCCTGAGATCGAGCGGCCGCTAGAAGCGGACGAGCAAGCAAAGATGAAGCCGTTGCGCGAAGTGCTGCCGGGTCTGGCTAAAAGCATCGACCGGGAAATAGCCCGGCGCGGCCGGCCGAAAGCGCAGACGCACAAAAAGCCCGTCACGATCAGGCTCGACCCTGAAGTAGTCGAACATTACAAGGCGATGGGGAAAGGGTGGCAGTCGCGCATAAATAGCGATCTGAGAAAGATATCTGGCTTTCATTAAGCCAGACCACGGAAGCCGCCCCAACCGGGCGGCTTTTTTTGTTCCACCGGCGATTGCTTGACTCCTTTTGCATATGAGAACATTCATAGAACGAAAAGGAAGGATCAATTGCCCGCGCCGCTCCTGAAATCATCCGACATTCAAACCACAATCAGGAAGCCGCTTAGCTGGCCAATGCTGATTTGCCATCAGAACGAATGGCAGGTTTGTTACAAGGCAAAGGGAAAGCTGGACTGGCGCACTGTCACGGCATGGGTCTACGGCCGGGAAAGCATCTTCTTTTGCGAAGTCGGGCAGGAGCAACATGTCGTGGATTTGCCAGACCCAAAGAAGGTGCCGTTCTTTGATGCCGGATTTCCCTTCACAGTCGATGAAATCACCGAGGACGGCTTTCGCTTCAAGGAACTTGCCGGCGCTGACAATATCGTGGCCGCGAATGCCGCCTATCAGGTCTACAGGCACAATCGCACCGGCATAGTGCGTCTTCGGCATGGCGGCCGGATGCTGCGCCGATCCGATGAAGATAGCGGATAGGGCAGGGCGCAAAATCATTTCATTGATCGCCGGCGGCCGAGACGCCGGCATGAAACATTCCTTCGCAGGCGTGTAATTTTGTTGCGCGCTGCGCGCCACCTGGTCGCGCGATCGGAGCGAGGAATTAGAATGTCATTCCCGATGCCAGAAACGAAAAAAGCCGCCCGGCGTAACCGAACGGCTTTTCCATGTCACTGCTTTTGAGACTGAGGCAGGTCGCTTAGCAAAAGCAGCCATTTTTCAGCGTCGTCTTTTGGCATTTTATACAGCACGTAAAATGATCCGTTTATGCTGACCTCAACAGGTCCGCCCGTAGAGGTGTCGATAACGTTCCAGTTGCCATCTTCGTGCTGCGAGAGGCGGAATTTACGGTTCTTTTCCATGACAGGGAAATATCAGGCCGGAGACGAAAAAGAAACCCGCGACCGCACCGGCCGGCTTTCGTTTTCATAGCAATGGCAGGTTTGGAATGGCCGGCTCTTTCCCGTCGAGAATGACGACTTCGCCAACCTCTTTTCCTTCGCCGCCTCGAATGGTGTAGGTCAACGAGACAGGCGTCATGGGATAGCGACCAAAGATTTCGCGCACTTCCGGCCGGTCATTGAGCGAGATCATGAACCGGCCCTTGATCGTGCCAAGACGTTCGGCCATCTCCGCGAAATCATCCCGCTTGAAGACGTTCTTTCCATAGTCGTTTTCGCAGCCGTAGTAAGGCGGATCGAGATAGAACATTGCGCCCGGCCGATCATACCGTTCAATGAGTGTGCGCCAGTCGAGGCACTCGATGACGACGCCGGCGAGGCGTTCGTGAACTTCCTCCATGATGGGCGTCAGCCGCGTGATGTTGAACCGCGCGCCGCCCGTGGTATCGACTCCGAAGGACCGGCCGGCAATCTTGCCGCCGAATGCCAGCTTTTGCAGGTAGAGGAACCGGGCGGCCCTTTCGAGATCGGTCAGGGTAGCAGGATCGCACGCGGCCAGCCGCTCGAATTCCCGCCGTGACGAGACTTGGAATTTCATCACCTCCAGCAGCTGGGGCAAGTGACGCTGCAGGATGCGAAACAGCGTCGTCACGTCGCCGGAAATATCGTTGATGACTTCTGCCCGAGGTGCAAGGCGACGGCGGAAGAACACGCCGCCCATGCCGGTAAACGGCTCCACATAAAGGTCATGCGGAATTTGCTCGAGCAATGCAGCGATCCGGCCGGCGAGCTGTTTTTTACCGCCGAGATAGGCGGCAGGAGGGGAGACCGGCCGCACTTCGGAAAACTGGAAGAGATTTTGCATTGTATAAGACCATCTTTTCTGACAAACCGCCCCGGCCTGCGCAGGCGAAGGGTGCGGCAATGATCTTCGTTGTTGTCGGGCGGGGTACGACGCCAATCTGCACCCGCTGTTGCAGCCGCAAGGCTGCGGCCACCCGAGGGCGGCATACAAAAGGGCCGGCGAGGGGATACCTGCCGGCCCTTTGATTTTATGGGTTAAGACAACCTACGCCGCCAACCCGATGCGCGGCTTGTCGCCCTCTACCATCATGATTTTCTGAAGCCGTAACGGCAGGTTTGATGCAGGAGCCGTCACGCCGAAACCAGCGCGGATCGAGAAGTATGTCGTGAATGCGTTCGGGTCTATGTCGGCATCAATCAGCACGTTATGAAAGACCGCCATCATCCATCCGCCCGTGACCTGGTCGCCAGCTCCACCGAATTGCAGGGCAGCGCCGACAAGCGTGCGCGTTCCACCCCCGGACTTCACCACCCAATTGATAGTTGGACTACGTTGCCCAGCCACAGAATAATAAAGGATGGCAACAGTAACCCGTTTGCCAAGGAGGGGTGTCAACTCGGTTGTCCTGATGTAACGCACCATCCCAGCGGCAGCATTGCCGTTTGGCGTCATCGAAAACGAATGAGCAAAACCCGGCCACTTAACATTGGCGTCCTTGCTCGCCGTCGCCGGGGCTTGCGCGCTCCAATTGACGGGAACTGCACCCGTCCAGTTTGTGAAGTCAGGGTTAGCGTGCAGATTGGTCCCGGCAGTGAGCGGCCACGGTGCGGTGGTGTAACCAGCAACCGGTGTCGATCCGCGATAGCTGGTAATCAAATATTCCGCTATTTTCGCGTAACCAAGTTCGTTCGGATGCGTGTCATCCAGATACCAGGTGGGCGGCTTTCCCGCATCCATGAACGCCTGATGCGTGTCGATGACCATGATATCGGTCAGTGACGCGCCAATCTCAAGAATTGCTGCCCTCACCTTGTCATAGCCCGCGCTGCTGCGTTTCGGGTTTTGGGTGGTGATGATCTGCGGCACGCCGGGCCATTTCAGGCAGGTCATGGCAATGGGACCGAGGAAGGCTGATTTGCCAGATACGTATCTGACGTCGCCGCTCGAAAGCTCAAAGCTTTGCATGTTGTGGCCCTGATGCATGATGCAGAGATCGGGCGTCGGGATCGCCAGCGCGGCGGCGCGCTGGTCGGCGAACATATAGCCAGCCATGCCACCCGGCAAAGCCGCAAGATAAACCGTCAGGGTGCCGCGCCTGCCCGTGCGAAGCGTAACGGGAGCTGCATAAGCTTTCGGGCCAGTCGCGGCATTGATCTGCCATTCTGCCCAACGATATATGATGACGGTGGCATCGTGCATGTCGCCTATCGCTTCCGCCAGACGATAGAAAATACCGGGATCGGCATAGGCGGTGCTGTCACCGTTCACAAGCAGCGTGGCGTTTTGGCCAGCTTCAAGCTTTGCATGCATGGGCGACCACGCGTTGATGCCCCGCACATTGATCGTAAAGGTTTTTCGCCGCACCCGCTTTCCGTCTGTAGCCTCAATCGTCACAGCCGGCGCAGGCATTGCCTTATGGTCAAGCGGGGTGAGGCCGCGCACGATATTACGACCGGATATAGCAAAGCGGCCGCCAGCGTCATCGAGCAATTTGAATGTCCAGGGCATGCCTACCTCCAAAGCGGCGAGCGCGTCCCCGGCCGCTGCCACATCGTCAAAATTCAAAGATGAAAGGGTGACCATAGCGCGGGCCTCGTAGACGGACAGAACAGCCAGAGCTGCCCCTGCCAACGCAGTCTCCTCAAAGTCCAGTTTCGATATCTCGATGACAGGCCCGCCATCGTCACCGGGCATGGAAAGCCCCATGCCGGCCCGCAGTGAAAAGCCACTCATGTCCGGCCCTCGCTATAGCCGCGCAACGCAACGTCCACTGCGGTTGCGGACCGCACATAAACCTTGTCCGTTTCCGCGAGACTGGTGACCAGCTCGCGCGTACCATCCATGGACAAGAGGAGATAATTCGGCGTGTTCGGAGCCGGCAAGTTTTCCCCAATCACAACGTAGACGGGGTATTCCGTAGCGGTTTGCAGACCAAAGCGGCTGCATGTCTCGCCATCGAGAGCCAGCTTGTATTCGGTTGTTCCGGCGACAGAAAATGTATTGGTCATTTTATCCTCAGAGATTGCGTTTGATAGGTGTCGCAGGGCTGCAAGCGTCCGCGAGGGCAAAAAGAAACGAGCCGGAAGGAAACCCGCCCGGCCCGTCGATATCGAAAAAGTCAGGCGACCTTTTTGCTAAACCAGCGCTGGAAGAGAACTTCCGTTCCGCGCGGCCCCAAATAGGCGAGCGCGGCGATGAGGCCGGTTGATGCGGGCTGGCTCATGCCGACGTATGACGCAAGGCCTTCACCGATCAGCGCCATACCCACGGCCACCGGAAACTCCCAAAGCAACTCGCGCCCGAAGAACTTCCGGTTCCCCTTTCTGGCTTCATTGCCGTGCCACATGAAGCGGCCGGCAAGTGCGCCGATGATAGTTGTGAATGCCCCGCCGCCCCATGCGGTCAGCATTTCGTTGAAAGAATTAAACTTGTCCACCTTCAGCCCCTTAGGCTTCCCTGAAGCCTCACGATTTCTATTTCCGGCAGGCAGGGTCTTTGATGCACTGCTGGTTGTTTGAGTGGATGGCAGGCCCGGCCGTCGCGTCCTGCGAAGCCAGTCGGGCCGCCTGCGGATCGGAAAACCCGACAAAGTTATAACCGGAGCCTTCAGTCGCAGGCGCTGTCTGGCAGGCCGCTAAAACGCATGAAAGCGAGGCAACGGTGGCGAGGCGAAAGGCCACGAAACGATGCATTATTTTTCTCCATTTCGGCGATGCGTTGGAGCGCGTTCTTTGCGGCCTTCACCTCGCCCTCTGCGCGCTCGATGGAGCGCCCTTCGTGCTTTCCGAGGTGATAAGAGCCAGCGGCGAGGGCGAACGCGCAGATAAGCCCCCCAGCCGCCATTTTCAGCCATCCGGCATCCAGAGCGAACATTACGGCGCGGCGCTCCGGTTGATCGTGATCCGGCCGGAACCGACAAGCCACGTCAGAACCACAGCCCCGGTTGTGGCAAAGACCAAGCTACCGAAGGCCCACGGATTGGAGATCGCGCCGAACAGGGTTGCGCCGCTTTCAACAACCCCCTTCAGATCATCCACCGCGCCGAGGCCGATAGCGCCGAGGAAGCTGCCGATGATCGTCAAGAGCGATTTGCTTTTCATGGCCGGCACGTTGTCCGCCTGCGCATCGCGTTCGGCAACATCGTCCGGCTGGCCCTGATAGTAGGCGAGGGCGGCGGCTTCCAAGGCATCGAGAAAGGATTTGTAATAGCCGGCGATCAGCTTCGCCTTGTCCCTGCCGTTGACGACCGCGCGCGCGCCGACCGGATCATCATTCTTAAGGTTGAAATAATCCGTCAGCTTCTTGCCGGTAAACAGGCCTTCCAGCATGCCCACGATGGCAATCTCTGCGCTGATATCGAGATCAAGGGCGAGAGATGGATTGCCGACCAGGTCAACGCCGATCCGCTCACCAAGCTTGCTGTAGTTTTCTTTGTGCGTGATCTGGATATCGCCACGGCCGAACCAGCTCTTGCCGTCCTTGTCCTTTTGCCAGTACGGCAATGTTACCTGTCCGAGCCTTCCGGCCTTCCACGCCTTATCAAGCGCAGCGATTGCGCCAGCGTCGGTTGAGGCGAAGGTTTCTCGCACCGGCACCATCCTGCCGCCCGTTTCGTGAAACACCGAAGCAAGAATGTAGGCGAGTGGGCGTTTATCCGGAGCGGGAATTTTGTGAGAGTCCCAGCACCGGAAAAGTGCATTCATGCCGTCAATCTGGCCTTGCGAAAGACGGCCGCCAAAAGGCGCGCGCCTCGCATATGCGAAGAACGTTGTCGCATCCATAAGGATATCTCCGTTTTGATGAGGTTTGCCCGAAGGCGAGGGGAGGGAATGAACCTTGTGGTTCAAGCGCCCGGCAAGGCCGGGCATTGCCAAGTCGCGCGGAGCGACCAGACGGGAAAGGCCGACGCATTGCGCCGGCGATCAGATATTTAGTTTTCGTCTGTGCGCCCCAGCCGAGGCGTCAGGAAGTGTGCCGGCGTTGCGGGTGTACTAGGTGCACTGTTCGGCGCGACCTTGCCGCCGCCTTCCGTTCCGCCCTTCGAGCCGCCAGCGCCGCCAGAGGAACCGCCGCCATCGTCATCGTCGCCTTCCGTCGATGATTTGCCATCGTAGAGCTTGCCGGAAATGTCGGTGGTGAAGGTGCCCTTCGCGACATATTTGTGCGTGGCCGTGTCGATGATGTAGGGCACGCCGTCGAGGCCCGGCCGAATGCCGGCGTAGAGCAGGGGAGCGCCGGCGCAGATCGAGGTATCGCCAATCACCGTGACCGATGTGCTACCCTCGCCACGCTTCAGGCTTTTGGCTTTCGCCTGTGCCGCCTTGTCCGCTTCATCCGGCGACGAAAACGGCTCCGGAATGCGGTAGACGCTTTCGCCATCCGCATCCGCATCCGCTTCGATTTCGACCCGCTGCGCCTTGTCGCTGTCCTGATAGTAGGCAACCACCTTGCTGTATTTGGTGCGGTCGCCAATATCGAATTTCAGGCTACCGAGCTGTACCATTTCAGGGGTGACAATGACGCTACCGATATTGGTGCCGCTTGCCGATCTGCCCGAACCCAGCTTTGAGAACAGCAACCGGCCCTGCTTGATCGAGAACAGCCCGTTATGGCGCTGGGCGAGCCGGCGCAGGAAATGCAGGTTGCTTTCATCCTGCTGGCCGATCCAGTCATAAACAAACTTCGACAGGTCGGAATCAATCGCTGGCGTCAGGCCGCTTTCATCGGCGATCTGCGAGACGATATCGCCAAGGGACTTTTTATCCCATGCCCGCTCTTGCCGTTCCTTCAGCTTGCCGCTTCGAAAGTCCACGGCCTTTCCGGAGATCGACAGGCTATAAGGAAGACAAGCGCCATTGATCTTGTCGGCCGTGAAGGTGCCGAGCGAGCCGAGGTTCTGACCGTAGCCCATCCGGACGGCGATGATGGCACCCTTTCGGGGCAGGGCCAGAAAGTCGGGCGAGCCATCGTTAAGCTCGATATCGACCGTGTCGGATTTCAACCCTTCCTTATCGGTCACCGTGATGGACTTCAGGCGCTCATAGAACGTGCCGGCCACGGGCTGGCCGTCAATGGTGACTTCGACGCGTGGATGCATGGCTCAATCCCAAAGGCTGACAAGGCGCGGTTGCGTCGTGGTCGACGGCATGGCCGGCATGATGATCGAGGTGCCGAGCGGCAGCACCACGCCCAGCGCCGCAAGGCCCGGATTTGCTTCAAGCACGGCCTCGACGACTTTTTCCGTTCGGCCGTAATGCGCGAGGCAGGCGAGATCGACGGTTTCACCCTGCCGCGTAATGTAAGTGTTCGACATGGAAAATCACCGGAAGAGATTGGAAAGAAAGCTTGTGGCGCGATCCAGAATGGAGCCACCGGGCAGGGGCATGGTGTCCGGCTGGCGCTTGAGCTTGATTGTGTAGGCGTTGCGAGCAGCCTCGCCCCGCGCATTGTGATGGGACTTATCTTCCTCAATGCCCTGCACCGTGAAAATGCCTCGAATGACACCCTCGACCGCATCACCTGTCACCAGCATCATGGGCACGCCGGCGAGCGCTTCAGCGGCAATGCCGTCGAGCTGCGATTGCCCGCCGAATTCCTCCGTGAAGATAACGCCGGCGATGGTGATTTCGTCTGACGTTGGGCCGGTCCATTGCTGGGGGTTGAGGGTTTGCCCCACGGCCACTTCAGCCCATGGGGTATTCAGGGAGCGCTTGACGCCCTGATAGCCGAAGCCCAGCGCTTCGAAACCGAAGCCGCCAAGCATCATTGACGTGTAACCGGACATATTTTACCTCTGGCGACGCATGATGAATAAGAGGGGGAACAGCGGTGAAGCCAACGCTGATACTTGCACCGCTGCTGATTTTCGCGACCGTCGCGCTCGCTGCCCCGAAAAGAAATTCCACTCAAGTTGCGCTTGAGCTGGGAACAGTGCTGGCGGCCGAAGAGTTTTGCGGCCTAACCTACGATCATGAGATGATCGCGTCCTACATTGAGAAAAATGTCGCGGCCGACGACATGGGCTTTGCCTCAACACTTCAGCTTTTGACAGCGGGGAAGCAGTCGGAACACAAAGACATGACGGCGACCGCCAAAGCGGCCCATTGCACACAAATCCGCAGGGCCGCCAAGGCGAACGGGTTCATTCACTAGTCACTGAAGGCGCTTTCGACATCCTGCCGCACTTTTTCGCCGATCTGCGAGGCGGCTGCATTTCCGGCCGCCTGCGGATCGGAAACACCCGTGATACTGAACTGGTTGTTTACATTAACGACAACAGGCTGCTGGTTTGTGACCCTCACATCCTGTGTGCCGTTCGGCTTAACCATTTCAGCAATCGAGCCAGCATCGATGCGAGCCAAAACCGGCTGACCGGAGGCGCTTGCCGTCGCCGGCGCATCGCCCCCCGATCCACCCACGCCGGAAATACCGGCGTGTTCGCGAAAGCTGAATTCCGGTTTGGCTGCATCGCCGAACCAAAAGCTGTCCCAGCCAGAAACCCCCGAAGCATCCTTGTTGAGACCAAAGAGCTTCTGCAGACCTTCCTTGTATTTTTGCTGGTTCTTGACCTGGTCCTGAAACGTATCGCCGGGGGTGTCGCCCAAACTCTGGACAGACAGGCCAAAGCCGAGCTGCGAACCGAAACCCTTCAGCCACTGGCCAGCTTGGCTGTACCACGGTAGGA